>NZ_JAAMXB010000005.1:0-334644 GCF_011068225.1 Campylobacter sp. CFSAN093229
AATCTTGATCAAATCAGAGCAGACATTGGTTCAGTGCAAAATCAACTTCAAGTTACTATAAACAACATCACCGTAACTCAAGTGAATGTTAAAGCAGCAGAATCAACTATAAGAGATGTAGACTTTGCAAGTGAGAGTGCAAATTTTTCTAAGTACAACATACTTGCCCAGTCAGGCTCATACGCTATGAGTCAGGCAAATGCTGTACAACAAAATGTTTTAAAACTTTTACAATAATCTTTCTAAAGAGCAGAATTTTGCTCTTTAGATCAAATTTCTTTTTTCTAGTTCATCTTGCAAGGGAATGATAGCTTTTTTTAATCTCGTGTTTTGACTTTCTATAAGATCTATTATAGTTTCGATTAAAGATTCGTTAGCATAGATCCAAGATAAAATTTTATTTTGTCTTTGACTTTCATTATGAACGCTTTGGGTATAAATAGGAGCAATTAAACTTTCTTCATGATGTAAGGTGGGTCCTAAAATTTCATGTAAGAAAAAGTATTTCTTATGGCTTAATTTTTCTCTTATAAGATCTATATCTTTTATAACATTTTCTAGATTTATGTATTTGTTTTTTTGAGTGATTTTTTGAATTTTTCCAAGAGTTTTTTTGCACTCTTTTTGAAAATTTAATGCAAGCTGCATATTTTTTTTAATTTTTTGATAGCTTTTTAACATGCATTCAAATTGTTCTTTTTTTGTTTTTTTCTTTAATTTTTTTAAAGGTTTTTTGATATTATTTATTAACAATTCTTCACATACTTCTTTAAAAGGTTTTTCTATGGTTCCTTCTATCCTAGCACCCCCTTCTGTGCAATTATAAGTATTAATTTTTGTTTGATTGTTTATAGCATAGTTTTCAAAAATTTTTCTAAAGATTGTCCAAACTTCAGAACTCTCAACCATTCCTTTGCCACCATAAGCTGTAGTAGTAAAACGACCTTTATTTTGCTCAAAATCTTTTTCATGCAACGATAAATTGACATAATCTTCTGTGTGAGATTTTCCTTCTTTGCTGTAAGCTAAATCTTGTCCAATTAAAATAATATTTTCGCACTTTAGTAAAATAGCCAGTTCATAAGCACTATGAGCTACACTCATACCCCCTCCTATATAGCCGTTTTCTTTAAGATCTAAGGAAATGATGAAAGGTAGATATCTAGCTACTAACATATAATCTTTTTTAAATTTATTTAGATATTTAATTGAATTAGGGTGGGTTAATCCTGGTAAAATAAATAAAATATCTTTATCAAAATCACCAAAATCGTTATTAAAAAATTCTGAAGTTAATGGTATTCTTTCTAAGGATAATACATAATCAGGTTTAATATTATGTTTTGCAAGTATAGGATAAGAAGAATCGGCACAAAATATTATAGCTTTATTTGCATATTGTTTTAAAAGTGGAAGCTGTTTAGTAAGACTAGGTCCTGTTGAAACAATGATAGCATTTTTACTAAGATTTTTTCTTTTATCTAGTAATTCTTTATAGCTATAGTGTTTAAACATTTGCGGTAAATTCCAGATAGCTTGTTCTATGCCTATCATAGCATCTAAAGGATCTGTGCCCTTTTTTAAGGTAAGATATTTTATAGTTTGAAGGTTGACATTGTTGATTTTTTTAATATCTTCTTGATAAATTTTGTAAAAGGATGAATGTAAATTAATTTGATAGGTTTTTAAAAAAAGATTAATTTCTTTTAATCCAAAAATTAATTCTGCTATGTTATTATCATAATCAAGTGCATGGATAATAACTATGCGCCCTTTAAGCAAATCTTCACTAAAATCTATAAGATTTAGAGTTATAAATATAATATCTAGTTCTTTTTCTATAACAATGATTCTTTTATGATGTGAATTTTTTGCTAATGCTTTATATAAAATTCCATTTCCAAAACCATAAAAAAATAAAAAAGGATAATTAGTATATTGTTCTTGATAAAGTTTTAAATTTTCTTCAAGTTCTTTTATAGGATTTTGATAAATTTTTTTTAAATGTTTTTTATCGATAATATTGATATCTATAGGATCAGATCCTATGTGAAAAGAAAAATTTCTAAGTTCTTGAAAATTTTTAAGTTTATGTTTTAGCTTTTCATGCGCACTTCCTTGCATAGCTTCTAAATTTTTTTTAAAAATTTCATTTATTTGCATTTTTTATCCTTTCTAGGTATTTTTGCATTTTTCTTTCTTCAAGTTTTTGTTCCAATGGGATAATATTTTCAAACAAGGCATTTTCTTGTGCTTGTATATGTCCATAAATCATTTCTATCCATTCTAAGTGTTCTTTTATCCAAATTAATGATTTATTAAAACTATCTTCTAGTGTTTTGGGATTTAAAACATAAATTCTTGCTAAATTGAGTTCAAACTGAACCAATAAGGGTCCTAAAATTTCATATAAATCTTGCATATTTTTAGCATCATCAATTTGGTATTTAACTATATCAATTTTTTGTATAATAAAATTTAAAAGCTCTTTACTTTCTTCTATTTGTAAATTTTCTAAAGTTAAATACAGTTCTTTGATTTCATTATATTCTTGTAGTAACTTTTTATTAAAATCTTTGCAATGATAAATGCTTTTATAAATTTTATTATATGTTTTTAGCATTAATTCATTTTGCTTATTTATATTCAAAGGGTTTAATTTAGGGAAAGGTTTATTTAAATCTTTACTAAGTAAATTCTCACAAGCCCAAAGAAAAGGTTTTTCTATGGTTCCTTCTATTCTAGCGCCTCCTTCTGTGCAATTATAGATATTTATAAAATTCTTATCATAACTTATCCAAGTTTCAAAAAGTTCTCTAAAAAGATTCCAAAAATACGAGGATTCTACTTTATCTTTTCCACCATAGGCGGTACTTGTGAAAAGATTTTCATCTTTTTGAAAATGTCCTTCATGTAGTTTTTCGTGTATAAAATCTTTAGCATGAGAGGACTGATCTTTGCTGTAAGCTAAATCTTGTCCTATAAAAATTATATTTTTATGAGACAAGAATTTTGCTAACCAGTAATTCATATGCGCAACGCTTACCATTCCATCAATAGGTTGAAAATATTTTGCTAGATTAAGATAGTAAAAAAAATCATAAGCCCTAGGCACCAACATATACTCCCTATTATTTCTTTCAAGAAATTCAATAACTTCTTTATGAACTACCGAAGCTAGGATAAACAAAATTCCTTTATCAAATTCTTTAAAATCGTTGTCAAAACACTTAGAAACTATATCATCTCTTTCTAGCATGCAAACATAATCGGGCTTAATATTGTGTTTTGCTAAAATAGGATAAGCGCTATCGGCGCAAAAAATCGTAGCTTTATTTGCGTATTGTTTTAATAAAGGAAGTTGTTTAGTAAGACTTGGTCCTGTAGAAACAATGATGGCTGTATCACTTAATTTATATCTTTTTTTGAGAAAAATTTCACTATATGGATGAGTAAGTAATTTTGAAAGATTATAAATAAAATGTTTTATTCCCATCAAATTGTCTATAGAATCATTGCCGTATTGTATGATAGATATTTTTATTGTTGATAAAATGGTATTATTAAGCTTTAAAATTTCTTCGTTATATCTTTCATAATAATTGCTTATAAGTTCTAAAAAATAAATTCTAGAAAATTGTAAAAAAATACTATTAGCTTTTTTGTAGAAATTTGATAGATCAAATTCGCTTAAAATATTGGTATTGATAATAATTAAATTGTTTTTTTGTAATTCATTTGAAAAATCTAAGATATGAAACATCACCCAAATGATTTCTATATCTTTTTCAAAAACAACAATATGTTGATGATTTTTATTTTGTAATAAAGCTTTAAATAAAATTCCATTTCCAAAACCATAAAAATACAATACAGGATAAAGTAGGTATTTATCATTGTAAGTATTTAGCATAGAGTTTAATTCATCAATAACATTTCCATAAAGAAAAGTATTATCATTTGTATTTTTTAGATTGATATCAAGATTATCTTTACCTAAGATAAGTTCAAATTTACTAGACTTGATTTCTTTTAAACTTTCCTTTAAAAGAATATTACCTAAAGCCTCAATGTTTTTATTAAAGAGTTCTTTTTGGTTTAAATTAAATTTCATATTTCCCTCTCTGCTTTTTATCAAATATCGTCATTTTTGTATTTTTTTAAAGTTTCTTTTATGATTTGATTTTGAGTATTTAAATACTCAAAACTTTGCAACCACCATTTTTTTTGATTGGTTAAAAAATCTTCAATTTTTTTATCTTGTTCTAAATCATTTAAAACTTCATAATACATAATTTCGCATTCATTATGATAATATATAGCTTGAGTAAGCTCATTAAATAGTTTTAGTTTTTTAAATTCACTAAAAAATTTTAAAAGATTTTTTTTGATTTTTTCCAAGGTTGATAAATTAAGTTCCAATTTATTGAGTTCAAAGTCAAGTTTTTTTAGCTCATTTTGACATTTTTTTATAAATTCTTCACTTTGTTTGACATTTTTAATTAATAGTTTTTGAGTTTGTAAAAATTTATTTTTTATCTTATTTTTTTCCAAAATTTTAGGCTTATCAAATGGTTTTTTAAGATTTTCCTTAAGTAAGGTTTCGCATACTTCTTGAAAAGGTTTTTCTATAGTTCCTTCTATCCTAGCACCTCCTTCGGTGCAATTATAAGTGTTGATTTTTAATTTTTCTTTTGCCCAAAAAATATCTTTTTCAAATGCTTGTCGGAATAAGTTCCAAGTAAGTTGAGTTCTTACTTGTTTTTCTCCTCCATAAGCAAGTGTATAGACTTCACCGCGTAATTTTTCCCCTTGGTTTCCATAGATATGCTCTCTTGGATGAGAACTTCCATCTTCTGCGTAAGCTAAGTCTTGTCCTATTAAAATGATATTTTCATGCCTTAGACTTGCAGCTAGTTCATAAGCCATATTAGCAACACTTGCTCCTACCCCAATATAACCAAATTCTTTAAGATTTAATGATATGGCAAAGTGTAAAGGACGATGCACCAACATATACTCCCTATTATTTCTTTCAAGAAATTCAATAACTTCTTTATGAACTACCGAAGCTAGGATAAACAAAATTCCTTTATCAAATTCTTTAAAATCGTTGTCAAAACACTTAGAAACTATATCATCTCTTTCTAGCATGCAAACATAATCGGGCTTAATATTGTGTTTTGCTAAAATAGGATAAGCACTATCGGCGCAAAAAATCGTAGCTTTATTTGCGTATTGTTTTAATAAAGGAAGTTGTTTAGTAAGACTTGGTCCTGTAGAAACAATGATGGCATTTTTAACTTTTCCTTTTCTTTTTTTTAAAAAATCCTGAAAAATACCATGACTTAAAAGTTTTGGAATATTATTTAAAGTATGTTTTATCCCAATTATAGAATCATAAGGGTCGTTACCTTTATTTAATACTATGTATTTAATAGTTTCCATAAGTTTATAATTCAATTTTTTTATTTTTTGAGTATAAAATTTTTCATAAAAATTATTATGAATATATAAATTAAAAATTTTTACACTTTTTTGAATATTTTCATATATAAACAGAGTTGTTAATTGTGCTGTTGTTACTTCTGGAGTATAAAATAAAATTAATTTTTCGTTCTTTAACTCTTTGCTGAAATCAAACAAATGAAAAGCAAGAGCTAAAATTTCAAGTTCATCTTCAAAAACTATGATATGTTTATGGTTTTTATTCTCACATAAAGCTTTATAAAACATACCATTTCCAAAACCATAAAAAAATAATACAGGATATTTTTCATACTCGCTTTTAAAAAGAGTTAAATTTTCTAAAAGCTCTTGATTAGGATTTTTATAAAGCGAAATATCATCTTTTATAAAATTAATCCCATTTTCATTTTGCAGTATTTTAAAATCAATTTTTTCTAAACTACGCAGTTTATAGGCTAATATTTGATCTACTTCAAATAAGGCTTGAGTATTTTTTAAAAAAAGATCTTTATTCATCTAAAATCACTTTCTTTTAAAGCTTCACCAAATTTTATATCTTTATTAGCTTTTTTTCCAAAAAGTTCTTGATAAAATTTAGGATGTAGTCCAAAAGAAGGACGCACTGATTTTACATTTTCTTCGCTGAAAATTTCACCTTTTTTGATATCCTTACTTGCATATAAACTTCTTGCAAAAACACGGTTTTTAAGCGCCTTTTCATCTAAATCTAACTTGCCATCGCCTAAAGCACTTTCAGCTTGTCTAACTGCATCTACCATAGCTTTAAATTCATCAAAATCAAGACTAAATTTACTGTCTTCACTTTCTATGCTTTTATCTAACATAAAGTGCTTTTCTATCACTCTAGCTCCAAGTGCTACTGCCATAACAGGAGCTAAAAAACCAAAGCTGTGATCGCTTAGTCCCACTTCAACATTAAATTTTTCTTTTAAACTTACTATGCCTTTTAAATTCATATCTTCTATGGCAGCAGGATAAGCTGAAGTGCATTTTAAAAAGATCAAGTCAGGATTTTTTTCTTCTTTAAAAATTTCACAGATTCTAAAAAGTTCTTCTTCTGTAGCAATGCCCGTTGAAACGATAGTAGGTTTTTTTTCTTTGGCGATTAAACGTACGAAATTTGCATCATTAGCTTCAAAAGAAGCGATTTTATAGGCTATAGGATCAAAGCGTTTTAGAAATTCTAAATCTTCTTTGGCAAAAGGACTTGAAAAACAAAGTACGCCTTCATTTTGTGCGGTTTCAAAGATTTGAGAATGCCATTCATAAGGGGTTTTTGCACTTTCATAAAGCTCATAAAGTTTTCTTTTATCCCAAAGCCCACCCTTGATGATAAAATCTTCTTTGTCGCTATTTAGCGTGAGGCTATCTGGAGTGTAGGTTTGGATTTTTATCGCATCAGCACCTGCTTTTTTGGCTGCTTTTATACTTTGAAGTGCCATTTCAAGACTTCCTGCGTGATTTGCACTAAGTTCTGCTATGATAAAAACTTTTTTATCTGTGTTAAAATTTCCTATTTGCATGTTTTTCTTTCTTTTGATAAATTTCCTGACTATAAATAATATATAATTATATTATATATTTATTCAATTTATATATTTATATTATATAAATATTACGACTTTGTTATGATTTTGCTTGGTTTTATTCAAAAAATGCCATAGGGATTTAAATCATAGAATTCATTCATTTTTTAATTTTTATATAATATAAATACATAAAATTATAAAATAAAATTTAATTATAACGATATATATTCAAGACTAACTAAAGGAAATTTATGAAATTTTGTAAAAAATGTGTGATGCCAGATACTAAACCTGATTTACATTTTGATGAAGAAGGAATTTGTGATGCTTGTCGTTCTCAAGAAGCTAAAAATCAAAAAATCAATTGGCAAGAAAGAGAAAAAGAATTTTTTGAGCTTGTAAAAAAATACAAAAAACATCCTGTCTATGATTGCGTTATCGGAGTAAGCGGTGGAAAAGATTCTACTTTTCAAGTGGTTAAAATGCTTGAACTTGGACTTAATCCTTTGTGTGTGTGTTTTGAGCCTAGTGTGCCTACGAAAATAGGTCGCAAAAATTTAGACAATTTAAATCATTTGGGTGTGGATTTGATCCATATCAAGCGTGATCCAAAAGTTTATCAAAAACTTGCCCGTGAAGCTTTTATAAGAACAGGGGATAATGAGTGGCAAAACCATTTGGGAATTTTTACTTCTGTTCCACGCATAGCGGTAAATTTTGGAGTGCCTTTGATCATCTGGGGAGAAAGTCCGCAGATAGAGTATGGTGGTCCTGCGAGTAGTAAAAATAAGAATATTTTAGACAGAGAGTGGCTAGAAGAATTTGGCGGACTTTTAGGAAATCGCATTAGCGATATGATAGGTGTTGAGGGTATTACTCAAAAAGATGTTTATTTTTACACTTATCCAATTAATGAAGAACTTCAAAGAGTAGGGGTTACTGGGCTATTTTTAGGGTATTATTTTAAATGGGACTATAAAAAAATTCTTGAAATTTCTAAAAAATATGGTTTTTTAACTCTAGATCATCCTGTTGAGACTACTTATGAAAATTTTGAAAATTTAGATTGTTATTCTAATCATGTGCATGATTATTTAAAATACTGTAAATATGGCTTTGGTAGAGCAACGGATAATGCTTGTTTGGATATTCGTTTAGGTTATATCAGCCGTGAAGAAGGGGTGCGTTTGGTGCAAAAATACGATGGTAAACCCCCTAAAAAAGCTATTAAAAAATACCTTGAATTCAGTGGTTTTAGCGAGGAAGAATTTCAAAAAATAGTAGATTCTTTTACTAATAAAAAAATCTTTAAACGTGATGAAAATGGCAAATTTATAAGAGATTATGATGGTTCTTTGGTAAGAAAAGACGAGTGTGTTTTAAAATGATAGCACTCATTGATTATAAGGCAGGAAATTTAAACTCCGTTGCTAAGGCTTTTGAAAAAATAGGAGCTACAAATTTCATAGCTAAAAATCCAAAAGATTTGCAAAAAGCAGATAAATTGCTTTTACCTGGAGTGGGATCTTTTAAAGAAGCGATGAAAAATTTAAAAGAACTTGGTTTTATAGAAGCTTTAAAAGAGCAAGTTTTGGTGCAAAAAAAACCTATTTTAGGCATTTGTTTGGGAATGCAGCTTTTTTTAGAAAGGGGCTATGAAGGTGGAGTTTGCGAAGGACTTGGTTTTATAGAAGGTGAAGTAGTCAAATTTGAAGAGGATTTAAATTTAAAAATCCCACACATGGGTTGGAATGAACTTGAAATTTTAAAACAAGAACCTTTGTATCAAGACATAGAAGATAAGAGTGATTTTTATTTTGTACATTCTTTTTATGTGAGATGTAAAGATGAGTTTGTAAGTGCTAAAGCACAATACGGGCATAAATTTGTTGCATCTTTACAAAAAGATCATATTTTTGCGACGCAATTTCACCCCGAAAAAAGTCAAAATTTAGGCTTAAAACTTTTAGAAAATTTTGTAAGGCTTTGAATGTTAAAAACTAGAATTATCCCTTGTGTTTTATTAAAAAATTCTCAACTTGTTAAAAGTATAGAATTTAAGAATTTTCGTACCATCGGGCATTTAACTTCAACAATGAGAATTTATAATGCGCGCAATGTTGATGAGCTTATTATCTTAGATATAGATGCTTCAAAAAGTGGTGAGATAGACTTTGAAAGTATAGAAGATCTTGCTAAAGAATGTTTTATGCCTTTAACTATAGGTGGCGGGATAAAAACTCTTGAAGATATACAAAAGATTTTAAATTTAGGTGCGGATAAAATTTCTATCAATTCTAAAGCATTAGAAGATAAAGATTTTATAAGTAAAGCAGCAAATCGTTTTGGTTCTCAATGTATAGTTTGTTCTATAGATGTTAAAAGAAAAGGAGAGCAATTTTGTGTTTATGATAGGGGAAATTTACTTGAAAAAAGTCCTTTAGAACTTGCTTTAGAATATGAAAAAAAAGGAGCTGGAGAGCTTCTTTTAACTTCTGTGGATTTTGAAGGAAAAGCAAAGGGTTATGATTTAGAACTTTTAAAGATCTTTCAAAATAAACTTAAAATTCCTCTTATTGTCAATGGAGGACTTGGCAAGCCAAGTGATGGAGTTAAGGCTTTAAATTTGGGTGTTGATGCTTTAGCAGGGGCTTATATTTTTCATTTTTCTAAGTACACCCCTAAAGATGTAAAAGAAGAATTAGCTAAGCAAGGCTTTGCAGTCAGATTGCTTTAGACTCATTTTTAAAATTTTTTGTTTTTTTATGAAAAATTCTTGTACAATGCTAAAACCAAATTTGCGGTGTAGGTTGATTACTTGTGTGTTATTGCTAAAAACTTCCAACGAAAGTATAGGTACATTTATAATTTTAAAAGCATAATAAATACCAATTTGTTCTAAAATTCTTCCTATGCCTAATATTTTGGAAAATGGATTAGCATAAAATCCAAAATCTATTTCATTTTCTCTGATGTAAAAATTTATATTTCCTATAATTTGATTGTCTAATATGACGCAAAAATAAGATTTTTTAGTATTATATTTGAGTTTTTTGATAAAATTTTTATGTTCTAGTTTTGATATGAAATGGGTTTGATAGAGATATTTTTTAACTTCTGGCTGATTTCTATATTTTCTGATTTTTTCTTTTTCAATATAATTTAAATTGATGTAGTTTTTTAAAAGAATATTACATCGATAATCTTGCATTAAAAAAACAATATTTTTATTTTTTATATTATATTGAGTAATTTTAAAAAATTTGTCATTAAAATATTTTTAATATTTGTATTTACCCCCCCCCTATCCAGTTTACTTATTCTTTTTGCAAATTGCTTTTTATAGTTATAATTTTTAAGTTTTATATAAAAGATATTTTTATCTTCATCGTAAATAGTAAAATGATTTTGTTGATATAATTTTAAAGCTTTGTGATTATCTTTAAAAACATAAGCTTTAAGAGTATTTACTTTTAAGTTTTCAAAAGCGTATTTTATAATTTCATTCATTAAAATTTGTCCTACGCCTTTTAAATCAGGTTTTGCATAAAGTCCAAATTCGCAAGATTTAGTTGTGATATTGACAAAATCAATCACACCGATAATCTGTTCATCTTGAAAAACTAAAAAATATTTTTTGCTAGAATCTTGATGTAAATTTTTTAAAAATCTTAAATGTTCTTCAAAATCAATATGTTTTGTTTTCATAAATTGACTGATATCGGGGTGATTGCGCCATTTAAAAATCAGCTCTATTTCTTGAGGGTTAAGTTCTGTGAAATTTTTAAGTTTTATCAATACTTATACTCCACTTCATAGCCTTTTTGAGCTAACCAATTGGCTAGTTTTTCTTGATTTTTAGCAACACAGATGGCTTTAAAATTTGCTTTTAAAAGTAAGGCTTCATTGACTAAAGAACTTGCACTGATGATGAGTTTATTGCTTTCATTCATCAATTTTGCAATATTTTCATGATCGATAAATAATCTAATATTACTATGTAATTTTGCAAATTTTTGTAATTTTTTAAGATTGGGATTAGAAGAGCTAGTTGCAATGCTTATGATTTTTGTTTTAGGTAATTCGCTAGCGATTTGCAAGGAAAGATTTTTGATATCTGTTCCGCCCATGCAAATGAAAAAATCGTATTTTTTTTCTCTATTTTCTTTGGTTTCTTGATAAAATTCTTCTCTGATTAAAGCATAAGAAAAACCACATCTTACTTCGCATTTAAAAGGTACTAAACCTTCATAATCACTTGCTTTTGCATAAGCATTGACATTGAGTAAAATGTCACAATGATGAGGCTTTAATTCATCATCAAAGCTTAAGATTTTTACCCCTGTTTCAAGCTTGATCAGTTTTTCATCATCTACGCTGATGCCATAGTGATCGATGATAAGAAGTTCAAATTTTTCTTCTTTGATGAGATTAATAAGCTCGTAGATACTTTCACTGCTAAGCTCATAAACAGGATAAGGAATTTCATCAATCAAAGAGCCTTTTAAAAGCAAACAAGCAAAACTTACATCATCGTATTGTTTAGCTAAGACTAGATCGCGTTTAATGTGTCCAAAGCCTATTTGACTCGAGCTATCGCTTCTAAAAAGTACTTTCATGATTTGCCTTATAAAGTATTTTTGCAAATTCCAAATCTTGCATGGTGTCTATATCGCAAACTAAATTTCTTGGCAATACAAATACGCCAGAATGAGGTTTAAACATACAATCTTCCTCAAGCCAAGCTTTACTTGTACCAAAATAAAAAGCCCCTGCATCATGATAAGCTTTTGTTAAGTCTTGTGAGCGGCTTTTATAATGTTTTTCATCAAACATATAAACTTGATTGTTTTCATTTAGATAAAAAGCCCTTTGTATAGGATACTCAAACTCAGTGGCAGCAAATAAAAACTTGCTTTGATTTTGGATAAATTTTTCATAGGCTTGTTTTAAAATATCTTTGTTTAACAAAGGAGCAGTAGCATAAAGGCAGCAGACATTATCATAAATTTGATTTTGGCTTTGTAAAATTTCTATAGCATTTTGCACTACAGCAGTGCTTGAAGCATAATCATCGCTTAAATTTTTATCACGCACAAAAGGAGCTTTTGCACCATATTTTAAGGCTACTTCTATGATTTCTTCATCATCGCTTGAAAGTATTACTTCATCAAAAATACCTGAATTTAAAGCATTTTCTATGCTATAAGCGATTAAAGGTTTACCTAGAAAATCAATGATATTTTTTCTAGGAATTCTTTTTGATCCACCACGAGCAGGGATGATGCAAAGATTTTTCATAGCTAAGCCTTGTTTTTTGTGTTGTATTTTACTAAAATTTAAGTATAATTGTCTTTAAAATACAATAAAATAATGCAAAGAGGGTGGAATAGTGCTTATAAATCAAACCTTTGAAATCGATTCTTGTGATGATGTAGAACTAGGTATTAAAAGAACCAGTAAGCTTGAATACCGTATAAGTTATGATGATGAAAAAGATATCAAAGCTATAGTTTTTATAGTGGGTGGTTTTGGAGCTAATGCAAATATTTCTTTTTTAGACTTTGATAGAGAATATATTGCTAAAAAATTTGATGTTGTAGCGGTGCATGTTTTTTATCATTGTTTTTGTCACAGAAGATCAAATGTTGAGAAATATAGTGCAATTACAATGTTTACAAAAGAGGATGTGTCAAATTTATCTCAAGCTTTATTAGATATAGGTATTAAGATAGATGTTGATATTCAAAATGCACATCAATGTTATGAATTGCTCAATCAGAATATTACTACTTTAAAATCACAAGGAAGATTGGTACAAAATTATCAAGCGAAATTGAGTTCAACTTTTATCCCACCTAACGGGGATTATCAAAATTTTGGCATTATGCCTGCTATCGATCATATCAATGCTTTAAAAGATTTAGTGAAACGCTTTCCAAAATTTGCAGATTTACCAAAAATTTATGGGGGGGGGTCTTATGGAGGATACCTATCTTTACTCATAGCAAAAATAGCTCCTTGGTATGTGGATGGCGTGATTGATAATTCAGGAACTGTTTTGCCATTACTAGAGTGTATCATAGGAAGAAAATTAAATAAACCTGAATTTATTTACAATGATCCTAATACGCTAATAGAAATGTTTATCAAAACTTATTGGATTAGAGAGGATGAAAATTCGTCTTATTTTATTGCTAATGAAAATTATATGATTCGTTCTTTGCTAAATTCTTCTCATTTAACCATACAGGCTAATATTAACAAAAATATCATTTTTATATCTTATCATAGTTTAAAAGATGAGTTTAATACAGCCAAAGATAAACAAACTCTTTTTTTAGCATACAAAGAATTAGGCTATGATGCGACTTTGTATTTGATAAAAGATGAAAGTGAGATAGATGGAAGATTTATAAAAGATTTAAAACATGGGATGAGAATCAGTAATAAAGCTTTATTTAGAAAAGAACTTCCTTTAATGCTTGAAAAACTACAAGGAAGAAAATCTTTTATGCAAGAAAATTCCATCTCTTATCCTTGTAGGGATCAAAAATTTATTTTTGAAGATGATAAAGATAAATTTACCTTAATCATTACTTAAAGGCTTGATTTATCATATCTTGTATGGTTTTAAAACTTTCAAAATTTTCTGCTTTGATAAATTCGGCTTTTAAGGGCTTTTTATAAAATTTTTCAATTTCAGCAACTAAAGACATGATATCTATACTATCTATAATATCCTCGCTTAAAAGATTTTCCATGTTTTCATCTATATCGGCTCTATCTATGTTGATGAAAAATTGTTTGATTAAATCTACTGTATTTTGCATTTTATTCCTTTGTGATTTTTAAAAGAGTATTATCGCTTAAATTCAAAATTAAATCAAGTTCATTGATCTCATAAAACAAAATTTCTTTTTCTTCTCCTAGGATTTTTAATCTAGCTTTGGGCACTCCACTTAAAACACCACAGTCCATAGCTCTTAAAAAGCGAGAAATTTTTTCTTTATCCCAAGTAAGATCTAAATAACCTTCATTTGGCAAAGCCAATTTTTTGTGATATCCTTTTTTTGAAATTTGAGCTTTAAGTGCTTTATTTTCTAAATTTTCTACAGCTTCTTTAAATGAAGCCATAGCAAGATTGTGCTGAGTGTTTAAAAGACTTAAGGCGGTAAAATTATCATCAAGCTTTATTTCTTTTTGAGTTAAAATCGCACCCGTATCGATACTTTCTTCAACCATGTGCCAAGTAATGCCTGTTTTTTTATCATTTTCCCATATGCTCCAAATATGAGCATTACATCCTTTATGAAAAGGCAATAAAGCATTATGGTAGTTAATAATAGCGTTATTTTGAATACATTCTTTTTTGAAAATATAAAAATTATTAGCACTGATGATGAGGCAATTTTTAAGATTTTTAAAGAAATCATCCAAATTTTCTATATTTTTTACAAAAATTACTTCTTGCTTAAAAAAACCACTAGCTATTTTTTGGCATTCTTTAGCAACTTTTCCTGTACCTATAATGTAAATATTTTCAAATTTTTTCATTTAAAATCTTCCTATCGATTTTACCATTTTGATTAAGCTTAAATTTATCGATTTTAATAAAATTTTTTGGGATCATATAAGAAGGTAATTTATCTTTTAAAAAAGCTTTAAGATCAAGCTCATCTTTGCTTTCATAAAAACAAATAATATCTTCTTTAAAAATACAAGCACTGTTTTTTACACTTTCATGAGAATTTATCACACTTTCTATTTCTCCAAGCTCTATTCTATGTCCCATATATTTGATCTGATTATCTGCTCTTCCATAGCATAAAAGTTCGCCAAATTTATTATAAGAAACAATATCACCTGTTTTATAGAGTAAATCTAAATAATTATCATGCAAAGGATTTTGAATAAAAGCTTGTTTGCTTTTTTCTTTGTCATTATAATACCCTAAAGACAAAGAAGTTCCACGCACGAAAAGCTCTCCTTTAACACCTATTTGTTTAGGGCTTATGAAATTCATATTTTCATCAAAAACTAAAAGTTCTGTGTTTTTACATGCTTTACCTATAGGTAAAAGTTCTTCATCTTTAAAAGTGCGATTGATGATATAAAAAGAACATACATCAGTGATTTCTGTTGGACCATAAAGGTTCGCAAATAAAGCATTGGGTAAGTGTTTACGCCAAATGTTTAGCTGCTTATTAGGCATGATTTCACCACAAAAAAGTATCTTTTTTAAGGTGTTTAAACTAAAATTATTCAAAGCTTCAGTATTTGCAAAATAAATCAGCACCGAAGGTACCCAAAATATAGTGCTTACTTTTTCTTTTTCAAGGCATTCTAAAATTTTATTTGGAAAGGCAAAAAGATGATTAGGTAAAAGATGTAAAGTCGCTCCTGATTTTACACTTGAAAAAATATCTAAAATGCTATTGTCAAAATAAAATGGCGCTTGATTGGCTAAAATTTCATTCTCATCAAATTTAAAAGTCTCACATACCCAAAAAGTATAATCAATCACACTTTTATGAGCTATGCTTACTCCTTTAGGAATGCCTGTGCTCCCGCTAGTAAAGAAAACATAAAGTAAATTAGTATCTATGTGTTTTTCTTTTGCATTTTTTAGCAAACTCTCATTTATATCAAAACCTTCAAAGTCTTGCGTATAAAGTGTAGGTAAATTTAAATTAAAATTTAAGTTCTTTGAAGTGATAAAAAGTTTAGGTTTTAAAACTTCTATAACTTTTTCTACTCTTTCTTTAGGACTTTTCTCATCTAAAAGGGTATAAAAATTTCCACTTAATGCCACTCCAAAAAATGAAATCAAACAATCAATCCCTTTAGGTAAGATGATTAAAACAGGAACTTGGATAGGATTATCATTTCCTAGATTTCTCAAAATTTCACTGGCTAGTTTTTTAGAAAAAAGATCAAAGTTTTTATAAGTGATTTCTTTTCTTTCCTTGGCAAAAGGTTCTACAAAAGCAGTTTTTTCGCTAAATTTGATTAAACTTTTTTCTAGGAAATCATAGATGTGGGTTGTCATTTATGGCTCCATTAATAAACATTTTAAATTTTGGTTTAAAGCTTGCATAGTGTCTTCTAGGTAAGCTTTAGAATTAATAAGAACAATGCAAGAATTACTAAATTGTTGGAGTTTAAAATTATCATTTTGTTTTAAAATTTCAATTTGTTTATACACATCCAAATTTGAATTTTCTTCTAAATCTCTTACATAATAATTTATTACTATTTCTTTTGGCATTTTGTTTTCTAATATAATTTTACCTTTAAACTCCTTAAAATATCTATAAGGTACTTTAATTTTTTCTTCGATAAAATGAGTAAAAGTATATCCTGCAATTTTTGTGCCAAGAAGTATTATTTTGCCATTTTCTTTAACTAAAGTGTCATATACAGAATTTTCTCCAAAGCAACTTGTTGTGTTTTTTAAAAACAATTCTTCTTTTGCTCCTTTTATAGCGAAAGAAAATATAGGATCATTTGTGCGTTTTACTCCTTGTTGTTTTCTAAAAAATTCATTTAATGTTCCTACGGTGCACTTAGAATTAAGTTTGTCATAAACTTCATTTTTGCAAAAACTATAAGTAAAGGTTGGCATGATCAAAGTGCCTTCTTTGCCTATAACTTCAAAAAAGCAATTGAGTATAGTCTGTAAAAATTCATTTCTAGAAAGCAAAGGCACGCCAAAGTTAAAAAGTTCTGTATGTACGCATAAAATATCGCCTCTTTTTATACCTAGTTGATAAAAAGCATCTATTAAATCTTTATCGGAGTATTTTTTGTCGTTGTGTTCTAAAAAATATTTCATTTTACTAGTCCATAAAATTTTATTTTTTCCAAAAGTTCTTTAAATTCATAAGCTTGCATATTTAAGATATTGGCTATATCGATAATGTCATTTTGTCCATCACAGTATGCTAGAAAATCGGCACTTATAGGTTTTTGTTTAACTCCTTTATTTATAGTGTGGTAAAGCCCTCTTTTGCCAAGATTGGGTTCGCATACTATGGTGTTTTCATATATAGCGTTGATTTCTAGATTTAAAATCATTTCTTGCATACTTTGAAGTCCGCCCATTAAACCTTTTTCAGAGATAAAATTGAGATCATCTTTTGAGTTATGATATCCATCATAATCACCATACCTTGTGCGACATACTCCTACTATGCCAAGATTTGCAAGCGGAGCATTGTATTGTCTTTCATCGCTTCCACGATTTAAAAAACTAAAAGCTTTGAAATTTTCTTTATTTTTAAGCGTATGCAGGGCGACTTTATCGCTTAGAGTGTTTTCTTTAGGTGTGTGTATGAGTGAGTAAGCATGATCATCGCCTATACAAGAAAGTACAAAGCCTGCTTTGACATGTTTTTTTAAATGTTCTAAATGTTTACTAAGATAGACTATAGAGCCTATGGTTTCAGGGATGATGACAAAGCGGTAATTATATTTTCTTTCTTTTAAATTCAAAAGCCATTTTGCTAAGAAAATAGCCACCACAGGGCCACTAAGCTCATTATTTGCCATGGAAGGGTGGCAAAGATAGGTTGAAATTAAAATTTCATCTTTTGAGTTTTGCGTGCTAGGTAGGATAAAATCAGCATAGTCCAAAACCCCATTTTCATCATGTTTTGCATCGATATAGACTTTGTATTTGCCTTTTTTGAGTTTTTTTCTTTCATTATGTGTGAGACAAAATCCCCAACGCCTTTTATAATAGCTCGTTACATAAGGAATAGCATCAGGCATTTCTTCTATGGAGTAAAGATGATCTTGAAGTTCTTCTAGTTCGATTTCTTGATCGATAGCTTCGCTATAGTTTAGAAGGTGTAGATTATGCTTTTTAAAATCACAAATTTTTTCTCCTTCTGGAGTGATGATATAGGCTTCTTTGGCGTTCCATTCATCAGGAACTATCCAGTCAAAAACCTTTGTACCACTTTTTATAGAGTGAAATTTGAGTATACCCCCCCCCAGAGTTTTATTTAAAATTTCTAAACTAGCTCTAAAACCTTGCCCTGTGATGCTTCTAGGGATAGGAAAAAGTTCACAAGCTAGTTCATACATAGCCTTTCCAGTTTGGCTAAAATCTTGATTTCTAAAGTCTAGCTTATCCACAATATCCCTTTTTAACTTTTTCAAGAATGCTAAATAAAGTATCTTTTACAAATTTTGCATCTTTTAGATTCATTTCTTGATGACAAGGTATGCTAAGCTCGGCTTTGTAAAAATTATCCGCATTTTGGAGTTTTATTTCTCCTAAGAGTTTTTTATAAAAACTAAACTCATAAGTTGGTTTATAATGCACCTGTACGCCAATTCCTGCATGAAGTAAGCTTTCAAAAAGTTCTTCTTTTTGACAATAAAATTCAGGAAAAAGCAAAATAGGATATAAATGTCTCGAGCTTTTTTTATAGTTTTTGATTTTTATCGTGGAGAAATAAGGATTTTTTTCAAATTCTTTATCATAAAAACTTGCGATTTTTTCTCTTTTTTCAAGATTGTGATCGAGTTTTTTAAGCTGGTTTATCCCTAAAGCACAAGCAACATCACTTAAGCGGTAATTATAGCCAAGTTCTACCATATCGCTATCCCAAAGCCTTTTTTTAATGATACCATGGCTTCTTAAAAGCTTGATTTTAGCGATAAGCTCTTCATTGTCACTCACCACAGCTCCGCCTTCAAAAGTGGTAATAGGTTTAACAGGGTGAAAAGAAAAGATAGAAAGATCGGCTTTTTTTCCTACTTTTTCACTTTTATACAAAGCACCCAAAGCATGACTTGCATCATCGATTAAAGGGATATTATATTTTTTAGCAAGGTTTGAAATTTCATCCATTTCAACGCTATTGCCCGCAAAATCCACTACGCTAATAGCTCCTATATTTTCACTATCTTTTAAAAGTCTTGCTTCTAGTTTTTTTTCATCGATATTGCCATCGTTTTTAATGTCGATAAACTCTACCTTAGCTCCAGCCATTAAGGCCGCATTAGCTGTAGCAGCGAAGGTTAAAGGAGTAGTTAAAACGATTTTTTCTTTGACGCCTAGTGCTGTGTAGGCAAGATGAAGGGCTGAAGTGGCTGAGTTTAATACACAAGCGTGTTTTACGCCCACATATTCACAAAGGGCTTCTTCAAATTCATTTACTTTTTTACCCCCTGTTAAAATTTCATCTTTTAAAGCTTTTGTAAGCGTATCTATATCGCTTTGATCGATGTTTTGATGAGAATAGGTAAGCATTTTAAAAACCTTCGGTGTGATTGATGATTTCTAAAAGTTCTTTTTCGCTTGCCCATAAAGGATTATTATCCGAACTATAAGAAAAACCATCTTTTACTTTTTGTCCTTTTTCGCCTAGAGCATTGATACTAAAGTCATTATCTTTATCTACAAATTTAATGCTAGGGCTTATAGCATAGTAGTTTTCAAATTCATAGGTTAAATGACTATCATCGCTTGAAATCATGATTTCATGTAGTTTTTCTCCTGCTCTTATACCTATGATTTTATGGCTTAAATGAGGAGCTAAAGCATGGGCTAGATCGGTGATTTTCATCGAAGGAATTTTAGGGATAAAGATTTCTCCTCCGTGCATTCTTTCAAAATTACTCAGTACAAATTTTACTCCATCTTCAAGGCTGATCCAAAAACGAGTCATTCTTGTATCGGTGATAGGAAGTTCTTTAGCTCCTTCGCTGATGAGTTTTTTAAAGAAAGGCACCACTGATCCTCTTGAACCTACAACATTGCCATATCTTGTAACACTAAAGCGTGTTTGTTTGTTACCTGCTATATTGTTTGCAGCGACAAAAAGCTTGTCGCTTGCAAGTTTGGTTGCGCCGTATAAATTTATAGGATTGCAAGCCTTATCTGTGCTAAGAGCGATACATTTTTTAACCCCATTTTCAAAACAAGCGTCGATGACATTTTGCGCACCGTGGATGTTTGTTTTTATACATTCCATAGGGTTATATTCAGCAATAGGCACATGCTTCATCGCAGCAGCATGTATAACAAAATCCACATCACGCATAGCAGCACTTAAACGCTCATTATCTCTTACATCTCCTATAAAATAACGCATACAAGGAGCATTAAAAACGCTTGCCATTTCAAATTGTTTGAGTTCGTCACGAGAATAAATGATGATTTTATTAGGTTTATAGTTTTCTAGTAAAACCTTAGTATAGGTTTTTCCAAAAGAGCCTGTTCCGCCTGTGATTAAGATATTTTTTCCATTAAACATTTTGCCTTCCTTTGCTTAAGTTTTTTTAAATTAAAGCAACAAGTGTTCCTATTTTAAAATTCTTGGCAAGGTTATGCCAGTTTGGGCTTGATACTTGCCTTTTTTATCTTTATAAGTGGTGTCGCATTTTTCATCGCCTTGTAAAAACAACACTTGCGCTATGCCTTCATTGGCATAAATTTTTGCAGGTAAAGGCGTAGTATTTGAAATTTCTATAGTGATATGTCCTTCAAAACCTGGCTCAAAAGGAGTAACATTGACGATGATACCACATCTTGCATAAGTGCTTTTGCCAAGACAAATAGCTAAAACATCATCAGGCATTTTAAAATACTCTATAGTTCTAGCTAGGGCAAAAGAATTTGCAGGAACTATACATACATCACCTTCAAAATCTACTACATTTTCTTCTACGAAATTTTTTGGATCCACTACAGTTGAATTAACATTGGTAAAAATTTTAAACTCACGCCCTACGCGTATATCATAACCATAGCTTGAAAGCCCATAGCTTACCACACCTTTTCCTATATTTGCTTCGCAAAATGGTTCGATCATCTTGCGTTCTAATGCCATTTTTCTTATCCAATTATCCGCTTTTAAGCCCATTTTTAACCTTTTAATATTAGTAATTTTTTATAAGGATTATAACCTAAAAAATCTATATTTTTTATGATTTTTTTCTTTTTTAAAGTTAAATTTCAAGTTTTTTTATATAATACAAGATTAAGTTCTTAAATTTTGTAGGAGAATTTTATGACAAAAGAAGAAATTAAAGAGTTAGTAAACCTTTTTGCTGAAGCAAATATTAGTAAAATTAAGATCAAAGAACAAGATGGTTTTGAAATAGAACTTGAAAGAGATATGTGCTGCGATGTTCCAGCTCCTGTTTGTCCTCCAGTTCCAGCTCCACAACCTATCAATGTAAGCGTTGTAAATGAAGCTCAACCTAGTCAAAGCGCAAAATCGAACAAACCAAGTATAAACAGCCCTATGGTAGGAACTTTCTATCAAGCTCCAAGCCCAGGTGCAGCACCTTTTGTAAAAGTAGGTAGTACAGTTAAAAAAGGCGATACTATAGCTATTATCGAAGCGATGAAAATCATGAATGAAATTGAAGCAGAATTTGATTGTAGGATCGCTGAAATTTTAGTTGCTGATGGTCAGCCTGTAGAATTTGGAATGCCTTTATTTGCGGTGGAGAAATTATAAAATGGAAATTAAAAGCATATTAATTGCTAATCGTGGAGAAATAGCACTGCGTGCTTTAAGAACGATTAAAGAAATGGGTAAAAAAGCAATTTGTGTGTATTCTGAAGCAGATAAAGATGCTTTGTATTTAAAATACGCTGATGCAAGCATTTGCATAGGCAAAGCAAGAAGTTCTGAAAGTTATTTAAATATCCCAGCTATTATCACAGCAGCTGAAATTGCTGAAGCAGATGCGATTTTTCCAGGATATGGATTTTTAAGCGAAAATCAAAATTTTGTTGAAATTTGTGCTAAACATAACATCAAATTTATAGGTCCTTCTGTAGAAGCTATGAATTTAATGAGTGATAAATCAAAAGCAAAACAAGTTATGCAAAGAGCAGGTGTACCCGTAATCCCAGGAAGTGATGGGGCCTTAGCAGGAGCTGAAGCGGCTAAAAAACTTGCTAAAGAAATAGGCTATCCTGTGATTTTAAAAGCAGCTGCAGGTGGTGGCGGTCGTGGTATGCGTGTGGTTGAAAATGAAAAAGATCTTGAAAAAGCGTACTGGTCAGCTGAAAGTGAGGCTATGACAGCTTTTGGTGATGGTACTATGTATATGGAAAAATACATACAAAATCCACGCCATATAGAAGTGCAGGTTATAGGAGATAGTTTTGGTAATGTGATTCATGTGGGCGAAAGAGATTGTTCTATGCAAAGACGCCATCAAAAACTTATAGAAGAATCCCCTGCAATTTTACTAGATGAAAAAACACGCACTAGGCTTCATGAAACTGCTATTAAGGCAGCTAAAGCTATAGGATATGAAGGTGCGGGAACTTTTGAGTTTTTAGTAGATAAAAATTTAGACTTTTATTTTATAGAAATGAATACGCGTTTGCAAGTTGAACACTGTGTAAGTGAAATGGTAAGTGGGATTGATATCATAGAACAAATGATTAAAGTAGCAGAAGGTTATGCCTTACCATCTCAAGAAAGTATTAAGCTTAATGGGCATTCTATAGAATGTAGAATCACAGCTGAAGATTCTAAAACCTTCTTGCCAAGTCCAGGTAAGATTACTAAATACATTCCACCAGCAGGACGCAATGTAAGAATGGAAAGTCATTGTTATCAAGACTATAGCGTGCCTCCTTATTATGATTCTATGATAGGCAAACTTGTAGTTTGGGCAGAAGATCGTAATAAAGCTATTGCAAAGATGAAAGTAGCTTTAGATGAATTGCTTATAAGTGGGATAAAAACGACTAAAGATTTTCATCTTTCCATGATGGAAAATCCTGATTTTATTAATAATAATTACGATACAAATTATCTTGCAAGACATTAAAATTTCCCTATTATAAGGGAAATTTTAATTGTAATTTTTATCTTAAATATTCTATATTGATTTTAGAGCGGAGTTTATCAAAATAATCCTGTATGAAATTTTGTCTTTGTTCACTTACGTAAGCGTTTAAAACTTCATTTTTAACTTGTTCGTATTCAGGAGTTTGTGTCCCATCTTTGCTTTTAACTTCATAGAGTTCATAGCCATTTTTTCCATTTAAAACAGGGGAAAAGCCTCCAACAGGAATTTGCGATAAAAGTCCTAAAAGTCTTGGATCGGCATTGCTTGTGTTTAAAGATGCATTTTGTGGTTTAAGGATTGTTTTTTTTGTATTTTTGATATTTTCTAAAGTTTGAGGATTGTTTGATAGATAAATATTTGCATTAATTTGTGTATAAAAAGTGAATTTATCTTTATTTTGTTCGAAAAATTTTTTTGCTCCATCATCACTAAAGTCAGTTTTTGCCATACTTGCGATTTTTTCATAAAGCTTTCTTTTTTCTAAATCTTTTTTAAAATTTGTACGAAATTGTTCATAGCTTTGATTTTTGGATTTTAAATTTGCTTTGAAAGCATTTAAAGTGGTTTTGTTTTGAGCAAGCATTTTATTTATAGCATCATCAAGCTCTAGATCATTGACTACAATACCCAGTTGTTTCATTTGTGAAATTTCCATTTTTTCATTGATGAGTACGCCTAAAGCTTTATTTCTATCAATTTTAAGTGCTTTCATAGTTTGATCTATATCATAAGTTGTGATAGGCTCTTTGTCTACAACTACAGCTATAGCATTAATGGTATTTGCACTAGCCAAACTTGCAAAAAATGCAAAACTTAATAAAATTTTTTTCATTTCAAACCTTTATTTAAGTATAAATATCGCATTATATCAATAAAAATTTAAGAAAAGGCAAAAAATGCACGAAAAACTTACAACGCGTTTTGCTCCAAGCCCAACAGGGTATTTGCACATAGGTGGACTTAGAACAGCTCTTTATAATTATTTATACGCTAGAAAAAATGGTGGAAATTTTTTACTTCGCATTGAAGATACGGATTTAAAAAGAAATTCCAAAGAAGCTACTAAAGCAATTATCGAAGCTTTTAAATGGTGTGGTTTAGAACATGATGGAGAAGTAACTTACCAATCAGAGCGTTTTGATCTTTATAAAGAATATGTTAAAAAGCTTTTAGATGAAGGTAAAGCGTATTATTGTTATATGAGTAAAGAAGAATTAGAAGAATTGCGTGCCAAGCAAGAAGCCGCCAAAGAGCGCCCAAGATATGATGGAAGATATAGAGAATTTACAGGCACGCCACCTCAGGGTATAGAACCTGTTGTGCGTATTAAAGCGCCTCAAAGTGGCGAGATTGTTTTTGAAGATGGGGTTAAAGGCGAGGTGAGATTTAAAGCAGAAGATATAATGGATGATTTTATCATTGCAAGAAGTGATGGAACCCCAACTTATAATTTTACTGTTGTTATTGACGATGCTTTAATGGGGGTAAGCGATGTGATTCGTGGGGATGATCATCTTTCAAATACTCCTAAACAAATTGTGCTTTATGAAGCATTGGGTTTTAAAATTCCTAAATTTTTTCATGTGGCTATGATACATGGAGAAGATGGTAAAAAGCTTTCAAAAAGACATGGGGCAACTGATGTTATGGAATACAAAGAAATGGGAATTTTACCTCAAGCTTTGCTTAATTTTCTTGTGCGTTTAGGTTGGAGTCATGGCGATGACGAGGTTTTTTCACTAGAAGATTTGAAAAAACTTTTTGATCCTTATCATATCAATAAAAGCGCATCTTGTTATAATGCTAAAAAGCTTGAATGGTTGAATGCTCATTATATTAAAACTTTGCCTTTTGAAGAGATTAACCGTCAGCTTAAAGATCTTGGCTTTGATTTATCTGTTTATGAAAAGGCAGGATTTTTACTTGATTTATTAAGAGAGCGTGCAAAAACCTTGCATGATATTATCAATGGTGCAAAAAGCATAGTTAATGCACCGCAAAATTATGATGAAAATGCAGTGCAAAAATTTGTTAACGAAAATAATTTAGAATTGCTCCAAGCATTTGCTAATACACTTAAAGATCAAAAAACAGGTAAAGATTTTGAAGATTTTACAAATGATTTTTTAGAAAAAAAAGAAGCAAAGTTAAAAGATTTGGCTCAGCCTATACGCATAGCTTTAACAGGGAGTGCGGTAAGTCCTAGTATTTTTGAAGTATTAGAATTTTTAGGGGTTGATGAGTGTAAAAAAAGAATAGAAAATTTTTTAAAAGTTAGAGGAAAATAAAATGAATTTAAAAGAAGAAGCTTTAAAATACCATTTAGGTGGGAAAATTGATATTGTACCAAGTAAGCCAATGGCTACAAGTTATGATCTATCTTTGGCGTATAGCCCAGGAGTTGCAGAACCTTGCCTTGAAATCGCTAAAGATAATGAGCTTGCTTATACTTATACAAATAAGGCTAATTTGGTAGCTATAGTTAGCGATGGTTCTGCTGTTTTAGGACTTGGAAATATAGGAGCACAGGCTTCAAAACCTGTTATGGAAGGTAAGGCTTGTTTGTTTAAAAAATTTGCAAATGTAAATGCTTATGATATAGAAATTAATGTTCATAGTGCGGAAGAGATTGTAAATTTTTGCAAAGCTTTGACTCCGACTGTGGGTGGGATAAATTTAGAAGATATAGCTGCTCCAAAATGTTTTGAAATTGAAGCGGCTTTGCAAGATTTAGGAATTCCTGTAATGCATGATGATCAGCATGGAACGGCTATTATTTCAACTGCGGGACTTATGAATGCTATGGAGATAAGCGGTAAAAAATTTAAAGACATTAAGGTGGTTGTAAGTGGCGCAGGTGCTGCAGGTATAGCAAGTGCTAAGATGTATAGAAATTTAGGGGTTGAAAATATTATTTTAGTAGATAGCAAAGGTGTTGTTTCTAAGGATAGAAATGATTTAACTCCTCAAAAGCTTGAATTTGCTGTTGATTCTAAGGAAAAGACTTTAAAAGAAGTTTTAAAAGGAGCTGATGTTTTCCTAGGACTTAGTGCACCAAAAATTCTTGATGATGAAATGGTTTTAAGTATGGCAAAAGATCCTGTAATTTTTGCTTTGGCAAATCCTATCCCTGAAGTGATGCCTGAAGATGTGGCTAGACTTAGAAAAGATGCGATTGTAGGAACAGGAAGAAGTGATTATCCAAATCAAATCAATAATGTTTTAGGTTTTCCTTTTATTTTCCGTGGGGCTTTAGATGTGCGTGCAAGTAAAATCACTGAAAATATGAAAGTAGCTGCTGCTAAAGCATTAGCAGATCTTGCAAAACTTCCTGTAAGCGATGAGGTTAAAAAGGCTTATAATTTAAGCGCTTTAGAATTTGGAAGAGATTATGTTATACCAAAACCTTTTGATGAAAGAGTAAAAGCTGCAGTAAGTACAGCTGTAGCAGCAGCTGCAGTAAAAGATGGTGTGGCTAAGGTGAAAAATTTTGATGAGAAAGCTTATTTTGAAAGCTTAAAATGAAAAATATTCATTGTATCAATCATCCATTGATCGAACATAAATTAGGAATTTTAAGGGCTAAAGAGACAAAGCCCTTTCAATTTCGTATGTTAATCGATGAAATTTCATCTTTTTTGCTTTTTGAAGCGAGTAAAGATTTTTCTTTAAAAGAAATTGAAATTTCAACACCTATACAAAAAACTACAGTAAAAAAACTTGATGAAAAAATTATGATTTGTCCTATTTTAAGAGCTGCATTAGGAATGCTTGAAAGTGTTTTTAAGATGATTCCTGATGCAAGTGTTGGATTTTTGGGGTTTGTGAGAAATGAAGAAACTTTAAAGGCGGATTTTTATTTTCAAAAACTTCCCAAAGATGCAAAAAAACGCACTACTATTGTTATAGATCCTATGTTTGCTACAGGTGGGACTGCTATAGAGGCTTGTAATTTTTTAAAAAGCCAAGGAGTTAAAAAAATAAAATTTATATCCATACTTGCTGCTCCACAAGGTTTGAAAAAATTTAGCCAAATGCATGATGATGTAGAAGTTTTTGTGGCTTGTATTGATGAAGGTTTAAATGAAAAAGGTTATATTATCCCAGGGCTTGGAGATGCAGGAGATAGAGTGTTTAACACTCTTTAAAAGAGATGATTTTTGGAAAAATTGATTATATTAATCTTTTACCTTTGCATATATATCTTAAGAAATATCCCTTGCCTAATGGTTATAAAGCAAGTATGGAGTATAAAAAAGGAGTTCCAAGTAAGCTAAATAAAGATTTATTTTATAGAAGAATTGATGCAGCTATCATTTCAAGCATAGAAAGTGCTAGAAAAAAATATAAAAATTTAGATTTGGGTATTTGTGCTAATAAAAGAGTTTTAAGTGTTTTAGTAGAAAAAAATACATTAAATGCCAAAGATCCAAGTTCAGCAACTTCAAATGCTTTAGCTAAAGTATTAAAACAAGATGGAAAAGTAATTATAGGTGATAAGGCTTTAAAGCTTTATCTAAAAGATTCTTCTAAATATATCGATTTATGTGCAAAATGGCACGAAAAAACAGGGTTGCCTTTTGTTTTTGCTAGATTCTCTTGTGTGCAAAAAAAAACTTTATATAAACAAATTTTGAAAAAATTTCCAAAAATAAAGATTAAAATTCCTTATTATATACTGCAAAATTATGCCAAAACAAGGGATTTGGATATAAAAGATGTTAGATATTATTTAGATGAAGTTATATATCATAAAATTTCTACTAAAGAAAAAACAGCCTTAAAGCGTTTTGTAAAGGCTTGTAAGACTTTAAATCTTGCTTAGTGTTCAAATTCTCTAAGTTCTTTAACTGTTCCAAGGAGTATTACAACATCTCCACTATAAACCGTCGTGGTTTCTAAATCAGGTAGTATTTCCCAGTCGCTATTTAATTTTTTATAAGAAATCACTTTCATATTTTGTGCTACATGTTTTAAAGAATTTCCTGCTAATTTTTCATCTATATTGATCTTAATAGCTCGTATAGTATTTGCTGAAAGATCAAAAACTTCATAATCAGCATCTTTAGTTAAAAATTCTTTTACTAGTCTTTTAGCACTTTCTTTTTCAGGATAAATAACCTTTGTTGCACCTAACTTAGAAAGAATTTGACCATGGATATTAGAGGTTGCTTTAGCAATGATATTTTTAACACCTATATCTTTAAGCGCCATAAGAGTAAGGATTGATTTTTCAACATTTTCTCCTATGCTAACAATAACAACTTCAACATCATGAAAGCCTGCTTCTTTTAGGGCTGAAATATTTGTAGAATCTAAAATATAAGCATAGCTTGGAGGATTTTGTATACTTTTTAAAGCTTCCTCATCTTTATCCGCAACGATAACAGTATGACCTCCAGCAATGAGTTCATCTGCTACAACTGATCCAAATTTTCCAAGTCCTATGATTCCATAATTAAGATTTTTCACGATTTTACCTTTATAAATTAACCTTTCCTTCAGGGAATTTTAAATGAATAGCTTTGTCTTGTTTGAATACCGAGAGTAAAAAAGCAAAAACACCTATCCTGCCACTTAGCATCATAATGATGATAATCACCTTGCTAGGATCACTAAATAAAGCACATAAAGATAAAGTTCCACTATTTCCTACTGAAATTCCTACGGTTGCAAAAGCTGAAGAAGTTTCAAAAAGCAAGGCTATAAAATCAAATTTTGACTCTAGCAAGGAAAGCAAAATAACAGCTATTACTATATAAACAGCTGAACCTACAGCTATAATAAAAGCTTTAGATATAGTTTCTCTTGGAATTTCATGTCCAAAAATTCTAACTCTTCCATCGCGGATACTCCAATAAGCATAGAGTAATAAAACCATTACAGTTGTTACTTTCATACCCCCAGCTGTTCCTCCTGGTGCACCACCAATAACCATAAACAATGATCCAAAAAATAAGCTTGCATCATGCAAATGTCCCATATCTAAGGTGTTAAATCCTGCTGTGCGGTAATTAATAGCGATAAAATATGAGCTTAAAATTTTATCAAAAAATGAAAAATGTCCTATAGTTTGAGGATTTGAGTATTCAAAAGCAAAAATAATAAGCGTTGAAGAGAAAATAAGAAAAATACTTGCAACAACAACCATTTTTGTATGTAGGCTTAAATTTTGCAATTTTTTTCTTTGAAAAAAGTATAATTCAACCAAAACAAAATATCCAAGCCCTCCAATAATAATCAAAGAAGTGATAATAAGATTAATTGCTATATCATGTTTATAAGCTATAAGTCCATGTTCAAATATAGTAAATCCAGAATTATTAAAAGCACTAATAGAATGAAAAATTCCAAACCATAAAGCTTTCTTAAAATTCATTTCAAGGGCAAAACGCATGGTAAGAAGTATAGCACCTATCAATTCTATAGTAAAAATGAACAGCAAAACCTTTTTAAAAAATTTAAATAAACCATCCATTGATGGATAAAATAAAGACTCTTTTAGTAAATTTCTTGCACCAAAACCAACTTTTTTGCGTATAAGTATATAAACAAATAAACCTATACCCATATATCCTAAACCGCCAATTTGTACCAAAGCTAAGATAATAATTTGCCCTGCTAAGGTAAAGTCAACCGCAGTGTTCTTAACTACTAATCCTGTCATACTAACAGCAGATGTGCTTGTAAAAAAGGCATCTAAAAAATCAATAGGAGTTGTATGTGCCCAGCTTGAATGTAGCAATAAAGCCCCAAACAATGCAATAATAATATAACCAGCTAGTAAAATTTTAAAAGTTCGTCTATCTAGTCCAAATTGTTTCAAAAAATTTCCATTTGATAATGATCTAAAGCGGGTATTCTATCTTATTAAAACTTTAAGGGAAATAAAATTTTATTTTTGTATTTAAACTTAAATTAAAGAAAAAAAGATACAATTACATTTTTACTTTATTAAACATCGTGGTTGGATAGCTCAGTCGGTAGAGCAGCAGACTGAAAATCTGCGTGTCGGCAGTTCGATTCTGCCTCTAACCACCACTTTATCTTTCAAAAAATCACATCACATACTTTTTTATATAAGATTGAAATATTTAAAGAACTAAAAATTATTTTTAAAGAAAGAGTCTATAGCTTATATGTAGAATGGTGGATTTAGCAGGACTCGAACCTGCGACCAACCGGTTATGAGCCGGTTGCTCTAACCAACTGAGCTATAAATCCGCCTAAGTTGAATTAAAAGATAAAATTATATCTTATTAATGCTTAAAAATATTTTATTTAGCCTTTATATCCGTCCAAAAATATCTAAAAGTGATTAAATGCTGTAAAATTCCAAAAAAAATCATAAAAATAGTAAAAGAACTTCCACCATAACTAAAAAAAGGCAAAGGGATCCCAACTACTGGTGCAAAACCTATAGTCATTGAAATATTTACTGCCGCATAAATAAAAATAAATAATGCAACACAATTAATAGCAACTCTAGCAAAATAATCATCTTTAAGCTTATAATTTAAACTAAGTAGATGAAAAATAAGTAAAATATAAAATATAATTAATGTCAATCCCCCAATAAATCCAAATCTTTCTATCATGTAAGCGAAAATAAAATCACTAGTTGAAATAGGTAAAAATTTAAAATGAGTTTGCGTAGCTTCATCTTGAGATTTTCCGGTTAAACCACCATTTCCAATAGCTATCATTGATTGGGCTACTTGATAACTTGGTTTTTCTGAAATAAAATCATGAATTCTTTGCTTTTGGTAGGGCTTTAAAAGATGTGTATAAATAATAGGAGAGCTAACACTTATAGCTATAACAATACTTAACCAAATTTTATAATGAACTCCCATGATAAAAAGCACTCCAAAACCAACAAGTAGTAAAACCATAGCACTTCCTAAATCAGGTTCTTTTGCAATTAGCAAAAAAGGCAAGATGATGTAAAAGCTAAGTTTGATGAATTGTTTAAGTTTGTATCCATTTTTTGGAGGAGGATTTTGATAAATAAGATAGGCAAGCATTAAAATAAAACTAGGTTTAAAAATTTCAGAAGGTTGTATAGTAAAGTGAGTAAAAGGAATTTCAAGCCATCTTTTAGCACCTAATTTTTCAACCCCAAAAATATCTACGCTTAGCAATAAAAAAATATTAATCCAATAAGCAACAGGAATAATCCAAATAAATTTCCTTATGGGAAAGAAGAAAAAAACCATAAAAGCAAACAATCCCACACAGGCATAAACAAACTGTTTTTCTGCTAAAAAAGGATTAGCTTCAAAGATTAAGAAAAATGAAATAAGAATTATGGGTAAAAATAAAATGGGTTGCATATAGTCAAAATGAGTTAAAATTCTTCTATCTAATCTAAACAAAATTTGCCTTCAGTTGGTAATATAAAGCTATAATTATAAACTAAAATTTTAAATTTATCAAAACCTCTAAGGAAAAAATGCAAACTTTTTTAGTAGATGAAAATTCAAGGCTTGATGTATTTTTGGCTAAAAAATTAAACCAAAGTCGCAATCAAGTTGCTTTACTTATAGAAAAAGATTGTGTACAGGTTAATGATAAAATTCAAGATAAAAATTCATTTAAGCTTAAAAATGGTGATATTATTTCTATTGCAAGTTTAAAGCTTTGCAATGAGATAAAACCTCAGTTTGAAGTGGATTTTGATATTGATGTGTTATACGAAGATGAAGACTTGCTTGTTTTAAATAAACCTTCAAATTTAGTCGTTCATGGAGCAAGTAGCGTTAAAAATGCCACTTTGGTGGATTGGTTAATAGAAAAAAAATATACTTTATCAAATTTAGGAGGAGAGATAAGAGCTGGTCTTGTTCATAGATTAGATAAAGATACAAGCGGAGCTATACTGATAGCGAAAAATAACTTCACCCATCAAAAATTAAGCGAACAGCTTGCAGATAAAAGCATGGGAAGAATTTACCTTGCGTTAATTGATTTGCCACTAAAAGAAGATAAAATTATAGTAGAAAAATTTTTAATGCGTTCGCCTTCTAATGCTATTAAAAAAATAGCCATAGATAAGGAAAATAAATTCAGTAAAAACGCAAAATCAGCTTTTATAAATGTAGTAAAAACTGAAAATTTAACTTTGATGGCTGCTAAGCTTTTTACAGGAAGAACTCATCAAATTAGAGCGCATTTGGCTAGTTTAAATCGCCATATTTTAGGTGATAGTTTATATGGTTATAAGGGTAAGTATGATTGTAGGATAATGTTGCATGCTTATTTTTTGTATTTTATCCATCCAAAAACCAAAGAGCAAATTTTTGTTAAAGCACCTTTGATGGAAGATTTTAAAAATATTATGTTTAAACAAATTAATTTAGGAGAGAATGATGAAAAGATTTCGCTTGAGTTTTTACTTGAGTTTTTTAACTCTTTTGCTTAGCGCTTGTAGTGTTTCGCAAATGAATTCACTAGCTTCAAGTAAAGAGCCTGCTGTAAATGAAAGCTTGCCAAAGGTTGAAAGTTTAAAAAGTCTTAGTGATATGAGTAATATTGCTTTTGAATGGGAGCCTTTATATAATGAAAATATTAAAGGATTTTATTTGTATCGTTCTAGTGATGAAAATCCTGATTTTAAACTTGTAGGTACTATTAAAGATAAGTTTCAAACTCATTATGTAGATACTAAATTAGAGCCTGGTACTAAGTATCGTTATATGATGAAAAGCTTTAATGAGCAAGGACAAATTTCAGAAGATGGCAAGGTTATAGAAGTGAGCACAGCTCCAAGACTTGAAGCTATTCCTTTTGTTCAAGCTGTGACTAATTTGCCTAATCGTATTAAACTTATTTGGCGTCCGCATCCTGATTTTAGAGTTGATTCTTATATTATTGAAAGAACTAAAGGTGATGATAAAGAATTTAAAAAAATTGCAGAAGTAAAAAATCGTTTAAACGCTGAATACATCGATAGTGATTTAAAACCTAATGAAAATTCAAGCTATAGAATCATTGCTGTGAGTTTTAATGGGATAAAGAGTGAGCCAAGTCAAGTTGTAAGTTCTACAAGCAAGGCTTTACCTCCTCAAGTTGAGCATTTAAGTGCTAGCACAGATGGTTCTAATAAAATCATTTTAACTTGGGATACTCCTGCATATAAAGATTTTTCTTATTATAAAGTTTATTCTACGAGCTCGAGCTTCCTTCCTTTTAGTGTTTTGGCAAAGACTGATAAAAATTCTTATGAGGATATAGTAGAAGGAGCAGGTAAAAGCAAGTATTATAAAGTAACAATGGTGGATAAAGATGGTCTTGAAAGTCCTATGCCAAAAGATGGTGTAGAAGGTAAAACTTTAGGCAACCCTTTGGCTCCTAGTATTATTTTGGCTCAAAGTACAAGCGAAGGGATAAATTTAGAATGGAGCGATAATGATACTAGAGCTGTTGAGTATGAAGTAAGACGCTATGGCGGGGAGCAAAATGCAGTTTTTAAAGGCATTAAAGAAAAGCGATTAAAAGATGTAAAAGCTTTGCCAGGGGTGGAATATAGTTATGAAGTTATTGCTATTGATTCAGCCGGGCTTCGTTCAGAACCTTCAAGCAAAGTTAAGGCGGCTCAGTAGTGCCAAATTTTAAAAGCAAAAAGATCAAAGAAATAAATCTGCCTTATAGTAAGGATGATGTTGAATTTCTTTGGCTTGCTAAGAATGATAATGTTAGTCTTATTTATACAAAGGTTCAAGAAGAGAGTTTTTTTCTGCAGATTAAAAAAGCACAAAATGGTTTTGTGATTAAAGGCGATAAACATACAAAACCTTCTAAAATAGGTTATTTGCAAAAGGCTTTAAAAATCTTTAAAGAAGGTTTTTGTGAGGATATTATCAATGAAGCTTTTGGACTTAAAAACAATGCTTTAATTGAAAAAACACCATTTATCGTTGATAATTTTGATGAGCTTTTATCTAGACTTCAAGGTAAAATTTATATAGAAATAGGCTTTGGATCAGGAAGACATTTGCTTTATCAAGCAAAAGAAAATCCAAATGTTTTAATTTTAGGGGTGGAAATTTACAACCCAGCTTTAACTCAAGTAGCTAAACTTGCTAAAGTGCAAAATGTAAATAATATTTTGCTAATCCAAAGTGATGCAAGATTGTTATTGAGTGTATTAAAATCAAAATCAGTTGAAAAGATTTTTCTACATTTTCCTGTTCCTTGGGACAAAAAGCCTCATAGGCGAGTTATTGGGAAAGATTTTTGCAAAGAATGTGCTAGGGTTTTAACCCAAAATGGTCGTTTTGAACTTAGAACAGATAGTTTTGAGTATTTTAATTTTACTTTAGAACAATTTTTGACTTTTCCTGCTCCAAAATTTAGTCTTAGAAAAAATGAAAATTTAGAAATTTCAAGCAAATATGAAGATAGATGGAAAAAGCAAGAAAAAAATATATATGATCTTTGGGTTTGGAATTTTAACCAAGAGTGTAAAAACTATGAGTTAAATGAATTTAATCTTTCATCGGTTGAATTTTCTAAAGAGGATTTGAAAAAAATAGAGCAGAATTTTAAAAATATTACTATAAAAAAAGATGATTTTTTCTTACATTTTGAAAGCATCTATAAACAAGATGAGAATTTGCTTTTAAAGGTTGCTTTTGGAGCTTTTAATAAGCCTGAACATTGCTATTTGCATCTTGATAAAACGATCGATTTTGCTTTTAAAGAACCATTTAAAATTCAAGAAAATATTAAAGCGATAAATGAATTAAAAGAAATTTTAAAAGTTCAGTTTAAAATATAATTTTTCTTGAAAGTTAAGCAAAAATAAAGCATAATTTAAAAATTTAAATAAGGGAAATTAAGGAAAAAGGATGCCTAATTTAATCCAAGCAAATAAACTTACTTTAGGTTATGATGAATTAGTTATTAAAGAAGCAAGTTTTGCTTTTAAGGATGATGATTTTGTTTTTATTACGGGTAAAAGTGGGAGTGGTAAGAGTACGCTTTTAAAGTCTTTTTATGGAGATTTAGAACCTATTTCTGGTAAGCTTGAAGTATGTGGATCTTTGATGAATAAAATTGGAAATTTAGAACTTTTAAAATTGCGTCAAAGAATAGGGATTATTTTTCAAGATTATAAACTTGTACAAGAATATAGTGTTGAAAAAAATGTTATGTTGCCTTTAATGATTAAGGGTTATAGCAAAAAAGTATGCCATGATCAAGCTGCTAAGCTTTTAAAGCATGTAAATTTAACTTTTAAAGCAGATAAATTGCCTAATCAACTTAGCGGTGGTGAGCAACAACGCGTCGCTATGGCTAGGGCTTTAGCTCATAATCCAAAGCTTTTGCTTTGCGATGAGCCAACGGGAAATTTGGATGAGTATTCTTCTGATATTATATGGACTCTTTTAAAGTCTGCTAGAGAGCTTTTAGGAACTTGTGTTATAGTGGTAACACATAGAATTCCTAGTAATTTAAGAGTGGATTATCGTCGTTTTAATATAGAAAATGGAAAAATGAATGAAATTTTTTAAAACACATTTATCTTTAATTTTACCTTTACTTTTTATGATGTTTGCTTTTGAATTTATTTTGATTACAAATGCAACTTTAAAGCATTATGAAGAACTTGTTAATAAAGATTATAATATTATAGTTGTCAGCAAAACTGAACTTGATCAGAATGTAGTAAAAACAAAAATACCATTTTTTGCTGGACTTGAATCTTTGGATCCTAAGGATTTAATCGATCGTTTGAAAAATGATGTTTCTGAAAAGAATTTGAAAGTTTTAAAAGATTCTCTGCCGAAATTTTATACTTTAAAATTAAATTCTTTGCCCGATCAAAATGAACTAAATTCGATTAAAAATCAACTTTTAAATATTGTAGGTGTTAGTAAGGTTGAAACTTTTTCTAAAACCCATGATAAGATATACTCTTTGCTTATTTTGATGAAATTTGTTTTTTGGTTGTTTTTATTTATCATTATTTTGCTTGCCTTTGTTTTGTTTTTAAAACAGATGAGAATTTGGCTTTATGAACATACCGATCGTATTGAAATTATGTGTTTATTTGGAGCCCCGTTTTGGTTTAGATCTTTTATGCTTTATAAGGTGGTTGTGGTTGATTGTTTTATTGCTTTTGTTATTTTACTTGCCTTTTTTACCCAAATTTTTGATCTTTCTATTATCCAAGAAAGTTTAAAGGCTGTAGATATTATTTTTCCACCTATTAATTTTATTTTACATTTGACTTTAATTTTTTTAGCTACTTTGTTTATTTGCTTGTTGTGTGTAAATACGGTTATGTTTAAGGTTAAAAGATGAGAAAAAATATTCTTATCTTTTTTTGTTTTTTTTTATTTGTTGATATAAGTTTAGCAAACGCTATAAATGAAAAAACAAAAAGTTTAGAAGAAAATAAACGCATACAAGAACAGCTAAATAAAAAACTTGAAGATTTGGCTAGCGATATTTTAAATGGTGAAAAAAGTTTGAAAGATCTAAGTTTGCAAATTGAAAGCTTAAATTCACAAACTTCTAAGCTTGAAGCAAGTGCTAAGGCTCAAAATCAAGAGTTAAACACCCTTACAAGCCAAAATGAAGATTTGCTTAAAAGTAAATCAAATATGGAAGGTAAGCTTATATCTTTAATGGCTAAAGATTTTGCTTATGATTTACCTATCTCTCAAGGCTATATTGAAAGTGAAGAAAGTTTTATGGCTTTTGAAATTTTAGGAAGTTTAAACAAAGTTTTAAATGAAGAAATTTTTAAAATTTCTAAAGATTATGAGGGAGTAAGCAGGCTTATTGATGATAAACAAGCTCAGATTAAGAAAATCAATGAAAGTCTTAAGGATTACAACGCTCAATTAGCCAAGCTTCAAAGTTTAAAACAAAAACAAATTAGCGAAATTAATAAACAAAAAACAGATCGAGCTATATATGCAAAAAAACTCGATGATTTGCAAGCTCAGCAAGAAGAGCTTAGAAAAACATTAAATCAATTAAAAATTATTAATGATAAAGAAGATGCAAATTCAAACAAAAATGATACTAAAATAGTAAAAAATAATCAAAAAATAAGACAATTAGGTTCAAGCTATCAAGGAAGTTCAGTCAAGCGTTACACAGGAAAAAAAACCATAGCTCCATTGGATTCTTTTACTGTGAAGCAAAAATTTGGAAATTATGTTGATCCTGTTTACAATCTTAAAATTTTTAACGAGAATGTAGTTTTAAGAAGCAATAAAAGCGATGCAGTTGTTAAAAATGTGCTAGATGGAAAAATAGTTTTTGCCAAAGATACTAGTATGTTAGCTCGAGTTGTTATTGTTGAACATGATAATGGCATACATACAATATACGCACATTTAGATAAGATTGCTCCTAATATTAAAGTTGGTAAGAATATTAAAAAAGGTGCCGTAGTGGGTAGAATAAAAAATGATCTTACTTTCGAAGTAACTCAAAAAAATTTTCATATCAATCCTTTGGAACTCATTAGCTTAAATTAGCTAAATTTAATGGAATTTAAAATATAATTTCAAGTTAAATAAGGAGAAATAATGCAAGAGAGAAAAAGAGTTTTAGTAAAATTTTCAGGAGAGGCTTTAGCAGGTGAAAATGGCTTTGGTATAGAAAATTCTATTTTAAAATTCATAGCTTCAGAGATTAAAGAACTTATAAAAAATCAAATAGAAGTAGGCATAGTTATAGGCGGTGGTAATATTATTCGCGGAGTAAGTGCTGCTAAGGGCGGATTGATTAAAAGGACAAGTGGAGATCATATGGGAATGCTTGCTACGGTTATCAATGCTATTGCTATACAAGAAGCTTTGGAAAGCTCTGGACTTGAAGTTAGGGTTCAAAGCGCCATTCAGATGGAAGCATTTTGTGAAACTTATATTATGAGAAGAGCACAAAGACACTTAGAAAAGGGTCGTGTTGTGGTTTTTGCCGCAGGTACTGGAAACCCTTATTTTACTACAGATACAACAGCTATTTTAAGAGCTGTGGAAATTGATGCAGATATGGTAATAAAAGCTACAAAAGTTAATGGAGTTTATGATAAAGATCCAAAACAATTTGATGATGCAGTATTTTTAAATACTTTAAGTTATGATGAGGCTATGCAAGATAATATTAAAGTGATGGATGATACAGCTATAGCTTTAGCTAAAGATAACAAACTTCCTATTGTGGTTTGTAATATGTTTGAAGAGGGTAATTTACTTAAAATCATACAAGGTGATACTAGCCTTTGTTCAATCGTTAAAAATAATTAAGGAGAAAATTATGGATAAAAGAATAGAAGAAGTAGCGGCAAAAGCTTTGGAAAAAATGGGTAATGATAGATATCGCCTTTCTTTAGTGGTAGCAAAAAGAGCGGAACAATTGGCGAATGGAGCGACCCCTTTGGTAGACTTTGATAAAAATAAAAATAAACTTGCAGATATAGCTTTATATGAAATTGCAGAAAATAAAATCACTTTAGAGGGTTTAGTTGAAACCAATCGATGAAGAATTATTGCTTGAACAATTAATCGATAATGTAAAAAATTGTAAAGATTTAGAAGCTGCTAAGGCTTTGCTTTTCGAAATTTGTGGCCATGATGCCATTCTTGAAAAAGCGGTAGATTACTGTATATTTTGCCATGAAGGGCAGTTTAGAAAAAGTGGAGAGCCTTATGCAGTGCATCCTATTTTGGTAGCGACACTGGTTGGATTTTTAAGTGAAAATAAAAGCAATATTTTAGCTGCTTTATTGCATGATGTGATTGAAGATACAAACTGCACTGAAGAAGAACTTAGAGAGCAGTTTGGTTCTGAGGTTTTAAAACTTGTTTTAGGACTTACTAAAATTATAGAAATTAGAGAAGATAATCTCATTTCATCAAAATCTAAAAAAAGTTTAACTAAATCAGCCTTGACTTTCAGAAATATGCTTTTAGCAAGTATTGAAGATGTTGGGGTTTTGATTGTGAAGTTATGCGATAGGCTGCATAATATGCTTACTCTTGATATTCTAAGAGAAGATAAGCAAAAAAGAATCAGCGAAGAAACTTTAGTTGTATATGCTCCAATAGCCCATAGACTCGGTATTTCAAGCATAAAAAATTATTTGGAAGATCTTAGTTTTAAATATCTTATGCCAGATGAGTATAAGCTTATTGACAATTATATCAACTCCAATAATCAAGAAATGCAATTAGGTTTAAATGAATTTATTTCCAAAATCGAACTTTTATTTTTGAGCAATGGCTTTAGACAAGGTAGTTTTGAAATTCAAAAACGCATTAAGCATAGTTATTCTATTTATCTTAAAATGCAAAGAAAAGGCATTGGTATTGAAGAAGTTCTTGATTTGCTTGGGGTAAGAATTTTGGTTGAAAAAGTAAGTGATTGTTACTTGGCTTTGGGAATTTTACATACACATTTTAATCCCTTGGTTTCGCGTTTTAAGGATTATATAGCCTTGCCTAAACAAAATGGTTATCAAACTATACACACCACACTTTTTGATGCTAAAAGTATTATAGAAGCACAAATTCGAACTTTTGATATGCATAAAATTGCGGAATTTGGTATAGCAGCGCATTGGAAATATAAAGAAGATGGCAGTGTGGTTGCGCCTCGTCTTGATTGGCTTACAGATATTTCAATGCAAAGTATAAACAATCTTGAAAATGCAGAAGATTATAATGCTATTGAACTTTATGAATATGCTAAAGATAGTCTTTATGTTGAAGATGTCGCAGTTTATTCTCCTAAGGGAGAAATTTTCACTTTGCCTCGTGGTGCAACGGTTCTTGATTTTGCCTATGAAGTACATACTAAAGTAGGGCTTCATGCAAAAAGTGCTTATGTAAATCGTATTAAAGTACCTTTGTTAACCGAGCTTAAAAATGGCGATATTGTGCGAGTGGTTACTAGCAATGATAAATTTTATCGCTGTTCTTGGATAGATAGTGTTAAAACAGGAAAAGCAAAAGCAAGTATAAGGGAATTTTGTAAGCAAAAAATCAGAGAGATTAATCTAGCAAGTTCTATTAATATGTTAAGTTTTATTTTTGGAGTTGATAAAAACAGAATTGAAACTTGGATAGAAAAAGAAAATTTAGCCAGACGTATTAGACAAGTAGCAACAGATAGTGCTTATTTGAAAGATATAGTCAATGGTCTTAAAAAATACGCCAAGAAGTCATATTGGTTTGATAAATATGAGATTAAAGAGCAAAAAATAGGAAATTTTACTCTATATTGTAACCATAAAATCGCTAATGTGGATTTTGATTTTTGCTGCCATCCAAAAAGAGGTGATGCTGTTTTAGCTTTTGTTAAAGGTGGTAACGCTATTGTCCATCATAAGCTTTGCGATAGAGCTGATAAAATGATAGATAATAATCAAGATATGGTATTTATAAAATGGGATTCTAACATCCCTAAATCTTATAAATTGATTTTTTCTTTGGAAAATAAAAAAGGTGTTTTAGCGGAATTTTTGGCATTTTTAGCTAAAATGCAGATAAATTTATTAACAATTAATTTATCAAGTGATTTAAATTCGGCGGTAGATTATTTTGAGATTACAATGGAAATTCCTGATAATATCAATCCAGATAGTGTCAAGGATAGGTTAAAATCTCGTTGTAAAATTTTAGATTTTACATCTTTAAATGATGCTTATAAAGAAGGTTAAAAAGGTTTATTATGGATATAAAAAAAATATTAGCAGAAGTTAAGCGTGGCTGTGCAGAGCTTATTGATGAAGAAAGAATAGAAAATTTAATTAAAAATTATTATGAAAAGGGTGAAAATTTCTTCATAAAGGCAGGATTTGATCCTACAGCACCTGATTTACATTTAGGCCATAGTGTGGTTTTAACAAAAATGGCTTTTTTGCAAAAACATGGAGCTATTGTGCAATTTTTGATTGGAGATTTTACGGGACAAATTGGCGATCCAAGTGGAAAAAGTGCAACGCGTAAAAAGCTGGATAAAGAGCAAGTTTTAATCAATGCTAAAACTTATGAAACGCAGGTTTTTAAGGTTTTGGATAAAGAAAAAACACAGATTAAGTTTAATTCTACTTGGCTTAATGAACTTGGAGCTGCGGGTATAGTAGAGCTTACTTCAACTTTTAGTGTAGCTAGAATGCTTGAGCGTGACGATTTTACCAAGAGATTTAAAGAGCAAAGCCCTATTTCGATTTGCGAGTTTTTGTATCCTTTACTTCAAGGATATGATAGCGTGGCTTTAAAAAGCGATATTGAAATGGGCGGAACGGATCAAAAATTTAATCTTTTAATGGGAAGACAGCTTCAAAGAGTTTATAACATAGGAAAAGAACAAGCTGTGATTATGATGCCTTTACTCGAAGGTTTAGATGGTGTAAACAAAATGAGTAAGAGTTTAAATAATTACATTGGTGTTACAGAAAAAGCTAATGATATGTATGCTAAAATTTTAAGTATTAGTGATGAATTGATGTTTAGATATTATGAACTTTTAAGTCAAAAAAGTCTAGAAGAAATCGCGCAAATAAAAAAAGATATAGAACAAGGCAATTTACATCCTAAAAAAGCTAAAGAAAATTTAGCTTTAGAGATTACGGAGCGTTTTCACTCCAAAGAAGAGGCTAATAATGCTAAGTCTGAATTTGATAGGATTCATTCTCAAAATGCTTTACCAAGTGATATGGCTGAATTTGAAATACAAGGAAAAATTTGGCTTGCTAAGGCTTTGGTTGAATGTGGTTTGGAAAGTTCTACTTCTGCGGCAAGAAGAAGCATCAGTGCTAATGCAGTAAGTGTAAATTCTCAAAAAGTTAGCGACGAGCAAATGCATTTAGAACAAGGAGAATACATCTTACAAATAGGTAAAAGAAAATTTGCAAAATTAAAGGTAAAAGAATGAATTTACAACCCTTACAAATAGGAAAACATACTATAAAATATCCCATTTTTCAAGGGGGAATGGGACTAGGCATAAGCTGGGATAGATTAGCTTCTGCAGTTTCTTTAAATGGTGGACTTGGGATCATTTCTTCTGTGGGAACAGGATATTATGAAGAAAGAAAGTATGCAAGTAAAGAATTAAATGCTAAGCCTTATGGAAGTGAAAATTTTTACTCACGCAAGGGTTTGCAAGCTTTGATTAATAATGCAAGAAAAGTTTGTGGCGATGCACCTTTAGGGTGTAATATCTTATGTGCAAGTAATGATTATGCAAGAATAGCACGCGATGCTTGTGAAGTTGGTTTTAATGTGATTGTTTCAGGTGCTGGACTTCCTACAAATTTACCTGAATTTACTGCAGATTTTCCTGATGTGGCTTTAGTGCCTATCATTTCATCTGCAAAGGCTTTAAAAATTATTTGCAAAAGATGGCAAAGCCGTTACAATCGCTTGCCTGATGCAGTGGTTTTAGAAGGGCCAAAAAGTGGAGGTCATCAAGGTTTTACTTATGAACAGTGCTTAGATCCAAATTATCAGTTAGAAAAATTAATCGCTCCTGTGGTAGAAGAGGCTAAAAATTGGGGATCTTTTCCTGTGATTGCTGCGGGTGGAATTTGGGATAAAAAAGATATAGAAAACGCTATTTCTTTAGGGGCTAGTGGTGTTCAAATGGGAACGCGTTTCATAGGAACTTTTGAATGTGATGCGAGTGAAGAGTTTAAAAGCGTTTTGCTAGCTTCTAAAGAAGAAGATATAGAGCTTATTAAATCTCCTGTGGGCTATCCTGCACGTGGGGTTAGAACCAATCTTTTAAATTTGGTAGATAAAAGAATGGGTCCAAAGATCAATTGTATAAGCAATTGTGTAGCACCTTGTGGACGCGGAAAAGAGGCAACTAAAGTAGGGTATTGTATAGCAGATAGGCTTTTTGATGCGTGGTCAGGTAAAAAAGAAACAGGGCTTTTCTTTACAGGTGCAAATGGATATCGTTTAGATAAGCTTATCAGTGTTAAAGAACTTATGGAAAAATTGGTTAATGGTGAATAATGGCTAAAATTTTTGTATTTTTAGTATTTGTTTTTACAACTCTTTTTGGAGCCTATGAAAATGAACTTGCAAATTTCGATAAAAATTTTATCGGTTCTAAAAGTGAAGTACAAGTAAAATTTCACCATCAGCTCAAAAGCCTTTATATACAAAGTGTTATTAATGAAGATGAAAAAACTAAAATTGAAATTTTAAAAAGATTGATCATCAGTTCAAATACTTTAAATTTAGATGACAAGTCATATGCTAATGAGTTAAAAGAAAGTGGTATAAGTGAAGCAAGTATTAATGCTTTAAGAAAGGCTGTTATTAAAGATATTAAGGTTCAAAATATTTCTCAAGACACTGAAAAATCAACTTTTGAACCTATAAAAACAGTTCAAAAAAATGAAAAAAAATCATCTAACGAACAAATAAAAAATACAGAAAAAACAAATTCTAAAACTTCGCAAGCACCAGAGAGTAGTATCGTTTCTAAAGCAAAAAGCGATGATAAAATTTATGTTTTAAAGTCAAGTAAAACAAACCAAGGTGTAGAGTTTGAACTAAATGCAGATTTAAATAAGGATCAATTAAAAAGTTTTGCTTTAGACGAAAAAGGAAACTATCGTTTTATTAGTGATTTTGAGGGGGTTTTAGAGGGGGGTAAAAAAGAGTTTAAATTTGATGACTATCGTTTAGTGATTTCACAATTTAATCCCAAAACCATACGCATAGTGGTTTATGCTAAAGAAAAAATTCCTATTGATATATCTTTTAAAGAAGAAAAATTAATTTTTTCAAAAGAAACTACTAGCCAAAAAAAGACTGAGCAAGTTAGTAAAATTTCAGAGAAAAAGCAAGATCAAAAAACAGAAATTAAAACCAAAGTTTTAGAAACAAAAAAACAAGATAAAAAAACCAATAACGAAAAAGAAAATCAAGGACCTTTATATGTTTTAGATGTGGATAAAATTTCTAATGCTGTTGTGTTAAATTTGAGCGATGATTTGGATGAAAAAGAAATAGCAGTATTTGAAACCAAAGATCAAAAATTCCGATATGTTGTAAGTTTTAAAGGTGTGTTGGAAGGTAATAGAAAAAGCTTTACTTTTGGACAAAATGTGATTACAGTTACTCAATACAATCCAAAAACTGTTCGTGTGGTTTTGAGTGCTCCTAAAGAATTTAAACTTTTAAAAAAGTTGGATAATAAAAATCTCACTTTAGGTTTTCATGTGCAAACTTCAAATCAAAATATAGATAAAAAAGCAACTCAAAGCTTTAGTAAAACCTTAAGCGTGAAATACAAATCAGGAAAACTTATAGTTATCGATGCGGGGCATGGTGGAAAAGATAGCGGTGCTCTAAGTGATAAAAAAGGAAGTTTAAAAGAAAAAGATATAGTTTTAAGTGCGGCTTTAAAACTTGGAAATGAACTTAAAAAACGCGGTTATAAAGTACTTTACACTAGAAGTTCGGATAAATTTATCAATCTTCGCGATAGAACTAAATATGCTAATGATAAAAGAGCGGATTTGTTTATCTCTATACATGCTAATGCAGCACCCAATGCTGTCAAGGCCAAAAGTAGCGAAGGCGTGGAAACTTTCTTTTTAAGTCCTGCAAGAAGTGAAAGAAGTAAAAAAGCAGCAGAAAAAGAAAATCAAGGAGATTTTGAAGAGATTAATTATTTCTCAAAACAAAGTATTTTAAATTTCTTAAATCGTGAAAAAATCGTTGCTTCAAATAAACTAGCCATTGATGTACAAAAAAATATACTCACTCAAACACGTAAAAAGTATAAAATTGTAGATGGTGGTGTAAGAGAAGCGCCTTTTTGGGTTTTAGTAGGTGCGCAAATGCCTGCAATTTTGATTGAAATTGGCTATATCACACATCCAAATGAAGGCAAAAGAATCGCCAATAAAGCTTTTCAAGATTTATTGGTTAAGGGTATTGCCGATGGAGTTGAGAGTTATTTTTATAACAACCGATGAAAAAAGCTAAGCTAATTTTTAAGGATAATACTCCTTTTTCTTTGGATTTTGATGATTTTTATTTTAATTCCAAAGATGGCTTAAATGAAAGCAAATTTGTTTATGCTCATTCTTTTGAATGGAAAAATCAAGAAAATTTCATTATCGCAGAGAGTGGTTTTGGTATAGGTTTAAATTTTTTTCTTACTTTGAAACGCTTTTTAGAAACCACTCCTTCTAAGCGTCCTAAAAAACTTTTTTATATTAGTGTAGAAGCTTTTTATATCGAAAAAGAACAATTAAGAGAAATTTATCAAAAACTAAGATTTTATGAAGAGTTTAAAGAGCTTTTAGAGCAATTTTTAAAATTTTATCCTAAAGCTAAAGAAGGAATTTATCGTTTTTATTTTGAAGATTGTTTTTTAGATCTTGTTTTTGAAGATATAGCTGTTTTAAAAGAATTGGATTTTAAAGCTGATGTTTGGTATTTAGATGGATTTTCTCCAAATAAAAACTCGCAAATGTTTGATGAAAATTTAATCTTTGAAGTGGCAAGACTTTCTAAAAAAAATACACAAATTTGCACCTTTTCTTCGGCAGGTTTTTTACAAAAAAATTTAAAAAAATATGGTTTTAGAGTAGAAAAAACCAAAGGTTTTAGAAAAAGAGAAATGATTAAAGCTTATTTGGAAAATGAGCTTGAGTTTAAAGACAAAGAAGCGTATTTTTCAAGAACATTTTCATCTTTAAAAAATAAAAAAGTAGCTATTATTGGTGCGGGTATATCAAGTGCTGTTTTAGCTTATGAGCTTAGTTTAAGGGGTTTTGAAATAGATGTTTTTGAAAAACATTTAGAATTAGGCAAGGGTGCAAGCGGAAATGAAAGTGGAATTTTAAGCTCTTTAATCTTAAAGCCTAAGGTAAATTTAGGGGAGTTTTCAGAGCTTTCTTTTATAGAAGCAAGCCGTTTTTATAGACAAATTTTAGATTTAAAATTTAAAGGTGTGATGGAGTTTGCACATAATGATTTGATGCAAGAAAGATTTAACGCACAAAGAGAAAATATTTTGTTTAAAATTTCAAAAAATCAAGCTTTTTTAGAAGGGGGTGGAGTGATTTTTCCAAAAAATTTGGTTAAAAATCTTTTTGAAAAAAGCAAAGCTTGTATATATTTTAATCATGAATTTCAAGCTTATAAATTTGAAAATGAGTGTTTTAGTTTAAATTTTAAAAATAATATTGTTAAAAGTGATTATGCGGTTTTGATTTATGCTATGGGTGCAGATACAAAAGACTTTGTTTTTTATGATGAGATGAAATTAAGTAAAGTAAGAGGTCAAGTTACACATCTAAAACCTTTTTTAGATACCCCATTTCCTTTATCTTCTAAGGCTTATATTTGCCCTATAAAAGATGATTTGCAAGTGATTGGAGCAAGTTATGATAGGCTTAATGCAAGTTTAGAATCAAAAGAAGAAGATGATAAACAAAATATAGAAAATATAGCCGAATTTATAGATAAAAATACAAAATTAGAAATCATAGGTTCTAAAGTAGGTTTTAGATCTTATTCGAGTGATCGCTTTATGATAGTTGGAAATGCTTATGATGAAGCGTTTTATAAAGAAGAATATAAAGCTTTATTATGGACAAAAAATAAGGAGCAAAAACCAGCTAAAATGTCTTGTAATTTGTATTTTAATTTTGCTCATGGGTCAAGGGGTTTTAGTACAAGTGTTTTAGCGGCAAGGTATTTGTGTGCATTGATAAATAATGAACCCTTGTGTTTAGAAAAAAAATACATCCACGCTATTCACCCTGCAAGATTTTTGATTCGCAAACTTAAAAAAGGCTTATGATTAAGCTTTAATTAAGAGTGATGCTAATATTTGCTTATGATAGTAAGTTTTTAACTTTATTTTAACTTCCTTTATTTTATTATTATAGAGAATAAATTTCATGTTACAAAGGAAATATAATGATTGATTATCATCAAATAGAGTCGCGTTTATCGACTCTTGAAAAGCTTCCTTCTTTGAAAGACAATGATAGTATTACAAAAGCATTAGAAAAGTCAGGTTTTTCTAGAAGGGATTTTATGAAATGGGCAGGTGCTATGACGGCATTTTTGGCTTTGCCAGCGAGTTTTACTCCTATGGTGGCAAAAGCTGCTGAGCTTGCTGATAGGCTTCCTGTTGTGTGGCTTCATATGGCTGAGTGTACAGGCTGTAGTGAGAGTTTGTTAAGAAGTGATACTCCAACGATTGATAGTTTGATTTTTGATTATATTTCTTTAGAATATCACGAAACAGTGATGGCTGCAGCAGGTTGGCAAGCTGAAGAAAATTTAGAAAGTGCCATTCAAAAGCATAAAAATAAATACATTTTAATGGTTGAAGGTGGTATCCCTATGGGTGATACGGAGCATTTTTTAACCATAGGTGCACATGGAAAAACAGGCTATGAGCTTTCAAAAATGGCAAGTGAAAATGCTTTGGCGATTTTTGCTATAGGAACCTGTTCTAGCTTTGGAGGAATTCAAGCCGCAAGACCAAATCCTAGTAACGCGCAGTCTTTAAGCAAAGTAACAAGTAAAACTGTGATCAATGTTCCAGGCTGTCCTCCAAGTGAAAAAAATATAGTGGGTAATGTACTTCATTATTTATTATTTGGTGAGTTACCAGCACTTGATGTGTATAATAGACCAAAATGGGCTTATGGTTTAAGAATTCATGATCTTTGTGAAAGACGCGGACATTTTGATGCGGGTGAATTTGTACATGCTTTTGGAGATGAAGGAGCAAAACAAGGTTTTTGTCTTTATAAAGTAGGTTGTAAAGGACCTTATACTTTTAATAATTGCTCAAGAGAGAGATTTAACCAGCACACTTCTTGGCCTATTCAAGCAGGGCATGGTTGTATAGGTTGTTCTGAGCCTAATTTTTGGGATACTATGGGACCTTTTGAAGAGCCTATGGCTAGTCGTAAATTTGATACTGTTTTTGGTTTGGGTGCGGATAGTGTTTCAGATAAAATCGGTATAGGTGTGCTTACACTCACAGGCGTTGCTATAGCAGCACACGCAGTTATATCTTCCATTCAAAAAGATAAGGAATAAAAATGAGTCAAAAAATAATCGTAGATCCTATTACAAGAATTGAAGGGCATTTAAGAGTTGAAGTTGTTGTTGATGATAACAATGTGGTAAAAGAAGCTTATGCGGGCTCTACTTTGTGGCGTGGTATTGAAACCATAGTAAAAGGGCGTGATCCAAGAGATGCGGGTTTTATGACGCAAAGAATTTGTGGAGTTTGTACTTTTTCACATTATAAAGCAGGTATAGTTGCTGTTGAAAATGCTTTAGGTATTACTCCGCCTTTAAATGCACTTTTAACAAGAACTTTAATGAATGCAGCTTTATTTTTACACGATCATATTGTGCATTTTTATCAACTTCATGGGCTTGATTGGGCTGATGTGGTAAGTGCTTTAAGTGCTGATGTTAAAAAAGCAAGCGATGAAGCTTTTAAATACACTTTAAATCCTTATGCAACAGGTGCGGATAAACTTCTTGAAGTGCAACAAAGACTTAAAACTTTTGTAGATAAAGGAAATTTAGGACCTTTTGCTAATGCGTACTATGGTCATCCAACTTATCGTTTAACTCCTGAGCAAAATTTAATCGTTCTTTCTCACTATCTAGAATGTTTAAGAATTCAAAGAATCATTGCTCAATGTATGGCGATTTTTGGAGCTAAAAACCCACATCCACAAAGCTTAACCGTTGGTGGTGTAACTTGCGTTATGGATTTACTTGATCCTGCAAGAATGGGTGAATATATGGTTAAATTCCAAGAAGTGCAAGACTTTGTCAATCGTGCGTATTATCCTGATCTTGTGATGGCAGGAAAAGCTTATGCACATGAAGCAAGTGTTTTAAATGATATAGGGGTAAATAATCTTTATACCTTTAAAGAATTCCAAATCGGAAGAGATGAATGGCTTTTTGAAAGTGGTATTATCAAAAATGGAGATTTAAGCAAGGTTTATGAAGTAGAAGAAGATAAGATTACTGAAGAGGCAACTCATTCTTGGTATGCAGACAATGAACCTTTACATCCTTATGATGGCAAAACAAATCCAAATTATACAGGACTTGTAGATGGAGAAAGCGTAGATCATCATGGAAATAATGTCCATTCTAAAGTGTTTGATACTAAGGGTAAATATAGCTGGATTAAAGCTCCACGCTATGAAGGAAATCCTATGCAAGTAGGACCTTTAGCAAATATCGTTGTAAATTATGCTAAAGGTAATCAAAATGTTGTTCCTGTGGTAGATGAGTTCTTAAAAGAAACAGGACTTCCTTTAAATGCTGTATTTAGCACACTTGGAAGAACAGCTGCTCGTTGTATTGAAGCAAAAATCGTTGCAAATAATGCTTTAAAAGCGTTTAATAATTTAGTTGAAAATTTAAAAGTAGACCAGAGTACTTGTGCTCCTTATGTGATCGATAATTCTAAAGAATACAAAGGACGCTATATGGGGCATGTGCCACGCGGAACATTAAGTCATTGGTGTAGAATTAAAAATGGCGTCATTGAAAACTGGCAAGCTGTGGTGCCTTCTACTTGGAATGCAAGTCCAAAAGACGCAAATGGTGTAGGTGGAAGTTATGAGCAATGTTTGATAGGACTTAAAATCGCTGATGTAAAACAACCGCTTGAAATCATTAGGAAAATTCACTCTTATGATCCTTGTATTGCTTGTGCGGTGCATGTAATGGATACTAAGGGCAATAATCTAAGCGAATATAAAGTGAATGTCAATTTATAAAGGAGGCTTTCATGCAAAACAAAGAAGAAAAATTGCAAAGAAAAGCTGAATATGAATTTAGCATAGGTTTGCGTTTAACGCACTGGGTAAGAGCTATTGCTATAGTGATTCTTATTGGCACAGGGTATTATCTTTCTTATGTGTTTCAAAGTCCTATTAGTAACGGTGAACCCGTAAATTTTATACAAGCAAAATATCGTTTAGTACATCAAGCGGTGGGTTTTATTTTAATTGCTTGTATTATTTTTAAGGTATATTTGTTTTTCTGCGATAAGGTAAGTGCAAAAGAACGCAGAAGTGTATGGGATATTTTTAATATCAAATTATGGATAGAACAAGTAAAATTTTACATTTTCTTAGGAAAACACCCGCATTTAAAAGGGGTTTATAATCCTTTGCAATTTGTAACTTATTTTTTCTTTTATCTTGTGATGTTAGGTATCATTCTTACAGGGCTTATTCTTTATACTCATACTTATCATGAGGGCTTAGGTGGGCTTTTATATCATATTTTAAGACCGCTTGAAGCTGCAATGGGCGGCTTGGCTGATGTAAGAACTTATCATAGAATTTTGATGTGGGTGATTATGATTTTTATACCAGTACATATTTACATGGCGATTTTTAACGCAGTAAAAGGTAAAGATGGTGCTATGGATGCTATTATTAGCGGATATAAATATGTAAAAGAAGAAAAGCATTGAAATTCTTAGTCCTTGGAATAGGCAATATCATGTTTGCAGATGAAGGCTTAGGCGTTCATCTTTGTAAGCAACTTGAAAAAAACTACAAATTCACTCATCCTGAATTTACTTTAGATTTTGTTGATGGTGGAACTTTGGCTTTGCAACTTAGCTACATCATCGCTCGATACGATAGACTTATTGTTTTAGACTGCATAGAAGCACAAGATGCGAGTATAGGAGATGTGTTTTTCTTTCCTTATGATGCCATGCCTAATAAAATTAGCTGGAGTGGAAGTGCCCATGAAATAGAAATGCTTCAAACCTTACAGTACATGGAACTTGCAGGAGATTTGCCTAAAACGCACATCTTAGCTTGTGTGCCAAAGCGTATTGAAGCAATGAGTTTTAAGATCTCAGATGAGCTTATACAAGGGGCTAAAATCATGGAAAAAACTTTTCTTGATTTTTTAAGCAAGGAAGGTTTTACTTATGAAAAGATTGCGGATTTTTCTTTGCAAGAATTAGCTGATATTTCTTATAAAAATTACTAAATTTTTGTTCTAAAATTCATAGCTTTATTTAAAGAGATTAAATCCACATTTTCTAAATTTACACCACTTGGAATTCCTTGAGCGATTTTACTAAAAGTTAGGTTTAAGCCTTTAAATTTATCTTCTATAAAAAAAATAGTTGCATCAGAATTAATGCTATGTGTCAACGCAAAAATGAGTTCAGAGGTATTTAGTTTAAGTATGATTTGCTTTAGTTTTTCAAGTTTTTCTTCACTTAAGTCATCTAAAACAAAATATAACCCATTGTAGCTTTGACTCTCTTCGAGTGTTAGTATATCTTTTGGACTTTCAACTATACATAAGATGTTTTTATTTCTTTCTTCATCGCTACAAATTTCACAAAGCTCATTTTCGCTTAAAGCACCGCATTGCTCACAAGGTTTTATAAAGCGGATAGCATTTTCTATATTGTGTGCGAGTTTTATACCATCGATTTGATTATTTATGCAAAGGTGATAAGCAAGCCTTATGGCGGTTTTTTTTCCTATGGTAGGTAAATTCGCGAAACTTTCAACAAGTTCGTTGAATTTTTCTAGGCCTTTTGCCATTATTTTTCTTTATCTCCAAAGAAAATTTTAAAGCAATGCTTTCCATCATCATAAAAATAAATCAAATCAAAATTATGCAGTTTGCATACTTCTGAAACTATATAAAGTCCTAGCCCCATACCTTTGACCTGATTGTGTTTTTCTCTTGTGAAAGCTTCAAGATAATGTTCTATAGGCTCTGCTAAAGGTTTGCCTGGATTTTTAATGGTAAAACATTCTTTACAACAAAAAAGCTCACAAGTGCCATTGTTTGAGTATTTTAAGGCATTATCGATAAGATTTTTTAAAATTACAGAGAAAATTTCCATATCAACATTGATTAAAGCATCATATCTTATATCGACTTTTACAACTTTATTAAAATCATCTCTCATAAGGTGTTCTTTAGCTTCCTCAAGTATAGTGCTAAAACGACTAGGTTTAAAGTGTAAGTTGTAGTTTTTTGAAAATAAATTTTCGATTTTGGCAAATTCATTGATCAAAGAATCCATGCGTAAAAATATAGCGATAAGTCTTTCTTTTTGTCTGTCTTCTTTGATCATTTCAGAAATGATTCTCCCTTTTCCTATAGGGGTTTTTAACTCATGCATAATTGTTCTTAGGAACAGTTGTCTTGATTGGATTAATTCTTGATTTTTTTTGAAAGCTTTTTGAAATTCAAAGGCGATTTTACCTACTTCATCTTCTTGATAGTCTAAAAAATCAGGTTGCTCCCCATTTGCAACTTTAGCAACTTGCCTTCTTAATTTTTTTAAAGGTTCTAAAGATTTTAATACCGAAAAATACATAAAAACAACCATCAAAGAAAAAGAAAAAAATCCTATTAATAAAAGATTATAAACTCTATCACTAGTATTTTCTTCATACAAGCCATCAAAATCTTTACATTGAACATCAAAATAAAGATTGCTATGATATTTTAAAGAAGAAAGGGTGCAAAATTCTCCATTTGCTTTAAAAAGCGATTGTCCATTATTTCTTATGCTTTTTACAAGATAGGGATTTTGTATAGTATTAAAACCGCTATTTTCAAGATAGGAACCTATTTTAGTGCCTGAAGTGTTTTCATAGGAGATGAGTAAATTTTTTATAAGATTTTCTTGTTTTAAACTTTCTTCTTCGTTGTAAGCACTTCCTTCTATTTTCAAAAGAACGATAAAAAGCACACAAACCAAGAAAAAAGTAACAACAAATAAAATAATTAGCTTGGTATAAATAGAATAATTTTTTGTCATCCTATTAGTTTATATCCTATACCTCTAACAGAAAAAATATGTTTTGGAGATTTTGAACTATCTCCTATTTTTACTCTTAAGCGACCGATGATAACATCGAGACTTTTAGAATCTTTATCTTTTAGATTTTTACAGCGACTTACAAGCTGTTCTCTTGAAACGCTATATCCGTGCTGCTGGATAAGATATTCTAAAATTTCAAACTCAGCAGGAGTAAGTGTTAAAACCTTATCTTCATAGGTGATCTCATGCCTTCTTTCATCGATTTTGAAAGCGGAGTTAATATTTTCATTATTTGCGTGTTCAACTCTTTTTGTGCGACGAATAAGACTCATAATCCTTGCATACATTTCTTTTGGATCGTAAGGCTTTGGTAGGTAATCATCGGCACCAATTTGAAGACCTACAACCTTATCGCTTAAGTCGCCTCTAGCTGATGAGATGATAATGGGAATATTGCTTTTTTGTCTGATTTCTCTACAAACTTCAAGACCATCAATTCCTGGTAAAGTTAAATCCAATATTAGACAATCATAGCCTTGAACGCCTACATTTAAGGCACTTTTAGGATTTTCAAAATTTGTGATTTTAATATTAAATTGCGCTAAATACTCAGATAATAATTGCGCAAAATCAGGATCATCTTCTATCATCAACACATTAATCATTTTGGTATCCTTTAAATTTTATCTAAGATTTATAATATTTGCATAATTTTATTTAAAATTTGATAAATTATTGATTTTATTTTTGCTAAAATTAGATTTTTGAATTTTTAAGATTAAAATTCTAGCAAAATTTTAAATTTTTTAAAGGAATAATGTGGAAATAAGTTATTATGAAATTCTTGAAATCACGCAAAATGCTGATAAAGAAACCATAAAAAAAGCCTATAGAAAAATGGCTTTAAAATACCATCCTGATAGAAACCAAGGCGATAAAGAAGCAGAGGATAAATTTAAGCTTGTTAATGAAGCCTATGAAGTTTTAAGCAACGATGAAAAGCGAGCTATTTATGATAGATATGGAAAAGATGCTTTAAAAGGCGGTGGATTTGGTTCTAGTAGTTCAGGTTTTGGTGGTTTTGAGGATTTAGGAGATATATTTTCTAGTTTTTTTGGAGAAGGCTTTGGTTCATCATCACGTCGTAGAAAAAGTTCAAATGATGAGAAAATCCCTTCAGATTTTATCGTTAATTTAAAATTAAGTTTTAAAGAAGCGGTTTTTGGTTGTAAGAAAAATATAGACTTTACTTATAAATGCTCTTGTAAAACTTGCAATGGAACAGGGGCTAAAGATGGAAAACTTCAAACTTGTCCAAAGTGTCAAGGTAGGGGACAGGTTGGAATTTCTCAAGGTTTTATTACTTTTGCACAAACTTGCCCTGATTGTCAAGGAAGTGGAGAAAAAGCTAGTGAAAAATGTAGCGATTGCAAAGGTTTGGGTTATAATGAAAGCAAAGATAGTGTAGAACTTAATATCCCAGAAGGTGTAGATACAGGTATGAAACTTCGTGTCAATGCTAAAGGAAATATCCCAAAAAATGGCACTAGAGGGGATATGTATGTTAAGATCATTGCTGCTGAAGATGATACTTTTATCAGAGATGATGATGATATATATATAGAATTTCCAGTATTTTTTACTCAAGCTATCTTAGGAGAGAGTATAAAAGTACCTACCATACGCGGTGAGGCGACTTTAAATTTACCAAAGGGCGCTAAAGACGGACAAAGATTTGTTCTTGAAAAAGAAGGGGTAAAAGATGTTCATAGTTCTCGCATAGGAAATCAAATCGTTCAAATTTCTATCAAATTCCCAACTTCTTTAAACGATGAACAAAAAGAACTTTTAGAAAAACTAAGTGAAAGTTTTGGTATCAAAGATGGTATGCATCAAGAGCAAAAAGGGCTTTTTGAAAAAATCGCTAATTGGTTTAAGTCTTAATTTTCCTAAAGCTTTTTAGCTTGGGAAAATTTTTTATATAAATTTAAGTTTTAAAAATCAGGCATAAAAAAAGACGGAGTAAAACCCCGCCTTGAAGTTAGACTTGAAAACTTCTTAGAATTTGTAAAGAGCTTGAAGTCTTACAGTGCTATGATCAGCACTTTCTTTAGTGTTTACACCTTCATCTAGGTTCACATAAGAATAGAATGCTGAGAAGTTAAGTTTTGGAGAGTATTTGTAATCTACTCTTGCAACAGCTTCAAGTTTTTTACCACCACCTAAATGACCAGCAGTTTCTGTTTTTGTTCCACCGTATACGAAGTCAGCACCAACGCGAACTGTTTCGTTGAAAGTATATCCACCAGTTACATAACCAAAAATATTTCTACCAGTGTCGCCATTTAGTCTTGAACCAGTAGTATAGAAAATTTCCTCACCTGCAAGTAAAGAACCAATATTGCCTTGATCTTCGATTACAACTGTAGAAGCTTTTTCTTTATCACCGTAGTATAAACCACCAAGACTAGCATCCCAACCATTTAATTCAACACTACCTCTTAAAGCAAATAAGTTACCATTAGTGTGTGTTTTATCATCAAGTTCGCTATCAATGCTATTTCCTAAGTAAGCACCTTCAAGTGTCCAGTTGATTCCATCAAAGATGGTAGTGCTATAAGCTGCATCTACAGCATAAAAGAATGCTACTTGATCCCAATAAGCTAACCATAATTGTGGGTTGAATTGTCCACCTAAGAATTCATAAGAACCTACAGCAGCACCACCATAAAGATTTCCAATTGAATCTAATTTAAAAGGAGCTGTATTAGGTTTATCAGATGATATATTACTATGTCCTAATAAATCCGCACCTTGTTCCGCAGCCATAAAGCTATCTACAGCAAAAGCAGCTAGAGTTAAACCATCGATGCTATTATTTATTACTTTAACACCTGTTCCAACTAAACCATCGATACCATTGTCTGTCCAGATAGTGTTTAGTTGTTGTTTACCAGCGATTACGCTTGTAGCAACATCTTCATTTGTATAAGTTAAGTATAATTGACGAACAAAAAGTCCTTTTTGATCATTTTTTATTTCATTAGTACCATAACCACCATCAGCAGCATTATAGTCAAATTGAACAAAAGCTTTGAAGTTATCAGCTATAGCAGCACTGAAGTTAACTTGCGCTCTATATTTGTGATCTTGTTTGCTGTTGTTTAAATTTGAGTTGTTAATGAAATTTTTATCAAAATTACCTGTATCGTATCTGTATCTTAATACACCTGATACATCAACATCTTTAATCGCTTCTTCAAGTGGAGTAGCGTTAGCTGCTGAAAAAGCACCTGCAGCAAGAGCTGCAACTAAACTAAGTTTAACTAGTTTCATGAGAATTCTCCTTGTCAAAATTAATAAAACATCATAATTGTAGCACATAAATTTGGAGTTTTTTCTTAAGAAGCACTTAAAATAGTAAAAATTTTAAATCTGTAAGGATAAAAACATCTAAAGAAAAGCCTAGCTAAAGGGATTTAAGCTAGGCGTGTAATTTTAAGGAGTTTTTCTTATGAATGTTTTTCGGTTCATTTAAAAGTATAAGTCTAAAAAGTAAACAAGAAGTAATATATAGTTGCTTTAAATTATTTTGATAAAAAAACAAGTAAATTTTTACAAGCCAGGGATAAAATTTTATAAGTTTCATTAAAATTTCCGCTATACCAAGGATCGGGCACTTCATCATAGTTTAGAGTAGGGCTAAAATCAGTGATTTTTAAAACTTTGTTTTGAGTGTTGGTGAAGTTTTTTAAAACATTTTTGAAGTTAGAATTATCCATGGTGATTAAAAAATCGCTTTCATCACAAAGTTTTTGAGTGAGTTTTTTGCTTGTGAAGTTTTTGTGTTCTATGTTAAGTTGAGCAAGCTTGTTTTTGGTGCCATGGTGCATACCTTCTCCATCGTGTTTTCCTGAAGTTCCAGCACTGCTTATAAAAAATTCTTTTTCTAAATTTGCTTTTTTGACAAGATCTTTCATGATAAATTCTGCCATAGGCGAACGGCATATATTGCCTAAGCATATAAAGAGTATTTTTTTCATTTTTATCCTTGAGTTTTAATTAAAAATTATAAAAAATATCATACAATAAATCCATGGAAAATTTCAATAGAACTTTGCTTGTGTGTTGGTTTGGTGTTTTTACCACAAGTATGGGGCTTAGTCAAATCGCTCCGATTTTGCCTTTTTATATCAAAGAACTAGGACATGTTGATACGAGTGAAATAGCGTTTTATTCAGGGCTTGCTTTTGGGATCACTCCGCTTTTTATGGCTGTTTTTTCACCTTTGTGGGCTTTTTTGGGTGCAAAGTATGGTTATAAAAATATGCTTCTTCGTGCAAGTTTTGGGATGTCGGTTTTAACCTTATGGCTTAGCTTTGCTCATAGTGCTTTAGAAGTGGTTTTTGTGCGGGGTTTAACAGGGATAATCTCAGGTTTTACTTCTGCTGCTGTTGTGTTTATCGCTGTGATAGCACCTAAAGAAAAAGTGGCTTATGCTTTAGGAACTCTTTCTACGGCTTCTATAAGTGGAAGTTTGCTTGGACCTTTGTTTGGTGGCTTTGTGGCTGAATTTTTTAGCATTAGTGCGGTTTTTGATGTGGTGGCTTTTTTGATCGCTTGTTCTTTTGTGACGATTTATTTTTTCATCCATGAGAGAAAAATTCAAAAAGAGGCGAAGAAAAATACTCAAAAAGTAAAAGAAAATAAAACCCTTATCATCGTTCTTTTTATCACTACTTTTGTGATACAATTTGGTACTTTTGGAGTGATGCCGATTTTAAGTATTTATGTTGAGCAAATTCATCAAGGTGGAAATTTGGCTCTTTGGGCGGGTATAGTGGTAGCTGCAAGTGGGATTAGTAATCTTTTTTTTGCACCAAAACTTGGAAAAATTGCTGATAAGATAGGGCCTAGTAAGATTATTTTGATAGCTTTGATATTTTGTGGAATTTGCTTTTACTTGCAGGCTGTAGCAAGTAATGTTTATACGCTTATTTTCGTGCGTTTGTTTATAGGTGTAGGACTTGGAGGGCTTTTGCCTTGTGTGAATGCCTTGCTTAAAAAAAGTGTGAGTGCTAAAAATTTAAGTGTGATTTTTGGTTTTAATCAAACTTGTCAATTTTTGGGAAATTTTTGCGGTGCTTTTGGCGGAGGGCTTATGGCTTCGCATTTTAGCGTGGAATTTGTTTTTGCTTTTGTGTGTTTGATTTTTATCATTAATGCTTTTATTTTTTTAGCGTTTGAGAAAAAATATATCTTTTCAAATCAAGGCTTATAAATTTAGAAAGGTTTAAAATGGAAATGATTTTATTTGCTTTAGTGATGATTTTGCTTGTGTTTTTATTTATAGTACTTTTTAGGCAATATAAAAGCTCTAAAATAGAAGAAAAAAGCACGCAAAGCTTTAGCGATATCATGCAGCTTAAATCCATAGGAGAGTTAAGTGTTTTTCAAGTTTTTAGTAAAGAGATTGTCACTAAAAAAGATAGTGCTTTTAATGGAATTTGGAAAAATCTTTTAGGATGGTCTTTGAGTGAAAGACAGATTGCTTTGATTTTTGAATTTGAGATCACTTTTTTGTATGATTTAAGAGATAAAAACTTTGATATTTTGCCTTTAGGGGACGATACTTATAAGATCATCATGCCAGAGTGTAGATATAAACACAGCATCATAGATATGAAATTTTATGATGAAAAAAATGCTAAATTTTTACCTTTTTTACTGCCTGATTCTATCAATAGTACGGGGATTAGTTTTAGCGAAAGTGATAAAAACAAACTCATAAAAGAAGCTAAAGATGAGGTTAAAGACTTGTCTTTAAATCTTATCCAAAATTTGGAAAGCAAAATTCATAAAAGCGCTAAGGATACTTTAGAAGCTATTGCTAAAGGTTTTGGGGCTAAGAGAGTGGAATTTGAATTTAAGGATAATACGCAAAAGCTAGATGTAAACTAGCTTTTTTCTTGTCTTGCTTGGGTAATGCTTTTTCCACCTAGTCCGTAATTATCTGTATCGATTTCATCGATAATTACTACAGTGGAGCTTTTATTTTTGTTTAAAACCTTAGCAAGTAAATCCGTTACTCCTGGCGATAAGCTCTTGTTTTTGTTCTGTTGTAGGTTCTCCGTTTTCTTTGGTGATGTGTATATTTACAAAAGGCATTTTTAACTCCTTAAATTTTTATAATTATTCTAAAATCTAAAAAATTAAAATATTCTTTTATTTTGTAAATTTTTTGATTATTTCATAGTTTTGTAAAAGCTGTTCAAAAGAAAAATTTAAATTTGCGGGAGAAGTTGAGGGGAGGGCTATGGCTTCTAAGCGAGGGTGGAATTTAACAAAAAATTTATAAGCGCTTTGTCCTGTAGTAAAAATGGCTTGGATTTTGGCTTGAGAAAGGATCAGGCTTAAATCATTGGCTTTTGCATAACTTATAGTTTTATCATCTGAATTTTTTATCTTGCAACTTTGAAGTACATCCCAAAGAGCGATATGTTTTTTTCTTAAAAAGGCTTGTTGTTCTGTGATATTTTCTAATTTTACATCAAAAAGTGTTTCTAGTATGGGCCAAAAACGATTTCTTGAGTGTTGATAATAAAAGCCATCTTGTCTTGATTTTACTGAAGGAAAAGATCCTAAAATTAAGATTTTAGAATCTTTGTCAAAAAAAGGCTCAAAAGGATGAGTTAGAAATTTACTCACTCACACAAATCCACAGAAATTTTTCCGTTTTTAATTTCGCTAATTTTAACTTTTAAGCTTTGGTTTTCAGTTAAATTAAGATGCTTGCTTTTTGAGCTATGCAATAAACCATCAACACCATTTTTAAGTTCCACAAAGGCTCCAAAAGGAGCGATTTTTTTAACAATACCTTGAAATTCTTGCCCAAGTTCAAAGCCTGATATATCTTTGTCTTTAGAGCCTTTTTTAGTTCCTTTTTGAGAGCTTGTGATGTTTATGATGTAGTCTTTTGCGGCTTTGATTTGCTCGTTTTGACTACCTGCTATTTTTACTTCACCTTTTTCGCGATCTAAGTCTATAGAAACGCCAAATTTTTCTATGATTTCTTTGATGGTTTTTCCAGCTTGTCCTATGATATCAACGATTTTTGAAGGATCAACGCTAAAAAGCTCAAGTTTAGGTAAAACTTCTTCATTGACTATGATTTCTTTTGCAGCTTCTTCCATGATATTTAGGATGTGAATTCTTCCTTCTTTGGCTTGATATAAAGCTTGTTTTAGTGTTTCTTGATCGATTCCGCCTAGTTTTATATCCATTTGAAGAGCAGTAATGCCGTCTTTGCTACCAGCTACTTTAAAATCCATATCCCCATCATGATCTTCAAGTCCCATGATATCTGTTAAAACAGCATGCTTGTTATCTTCAAAGATAAGCCCCATGGCTACTCCTGCAACAAGTTTTAAGCTTGGCACTCCTGCTGCTTTTAAGGCTAAAGATCCGCCACAAACCGTTGCCATAGAACTTGAGCCATTGCTTTCTAAAATTTCACTGACTAAGCGGATTACATAAGGATAGTTTTCATCCACGCTTGGATAAAGCGCTCTTTTGGCTAAATTTCCATGTCCTAGTTCTCTTCTTCCTGGAGCTTTGATAGGACTTGCTTCGCCTACTGAAAAACCTGGAAAATTATAATTTACCATAAAGCGTTCGCTTATAGGATTTTTTTCTGTAAGCAAGTCTATCATTTGAGCATCGTTTTCTCCGCCTAAGGTTGCAACAACTAGAGCTTGAGTTTGTCCACGAGTGAAAAGACAAGAGCCATGAGCGTTTGGCAAGATATTGGTTTCTATACTGATAGGACGTACCTCGTTTAAACTTCTACCATCAGCTCTTTTACCTTCATTTAAAATTTGCTCACGAATAAGTTTGCGTTTGACTTTAGCTAAGGTATTTAAGACACTTTCTTCGCTCCAGTCTTTAGCGATTTCAAGATTTAAAATTTCTTTAGCAATTTTATTCAGTTCGCTTGCTCTTTCGCTTTTTGCCATTTGGTTGATGGCTTCTTTGATTTGTTTTTGGAAATTATTTTCTATAAAAGCTAAAATTTCAGGATGTTCAATCTCATTTTTTAGTTCGATTTGAGAATTTTTTTTGTGTTTGCTAAAGGCTTCTTCATAAGCATTTGAACCATTTAATATAGCTTTTTGAGCTAAATTTAGAGCTTCTAAAATTTCATCTTCGCTAAGTTCATTCATATTTTGTGAAGTGGTTTGAGTTAAAACATCAGCATAGGGAGCTTCGATAAAGATTTCATTTTCTTTTTGATCAGGCAAGGCTCTCATTTCTATCATCAAAAGCTCATCTTTTACACCTGCTACATAGAGATCTAGGGTGCTATTTTGAAGCTCTTCATTGTTTGGATTGAGTATGAAATTTCCATCTATCTTTCCTATACGCACACCACATACTGGAGCTTTCATAGGTATATCACTAAGATAAAGTGCCACGCTTGCGGCATTTAAGCTCATTACTTGCAAATCTACTTTAGGATCAGCTGAGACAACCATCACAACGATTTGAGTCGGATAAGCATAGCCTTTTGGAAAAAGAGGGCGTAAGCTTCTATCAATAATGCGTGCTGTTAAGGTTTCTGCATCGCTTGGTTTGGTTTCTCTTTTGACATAACCACCAGGGATTTTTCCTGCGGCATAAGCTTTTTCGATGTATTGGACGGTTAGAGGTAAAAAATCTTCTTCAACTTGTTTTTCTTCTCTTGCAACTGTAGCTAGAACAACGCTTTTGCCTTGTCTCATTAAAACAGCACCGGCAGCTTGTTTGGCGACTTTGTCTATATCAAATATTTCTGTATTTTTGTTAATTTCTATGCTGTATTGCATTATTTTTCCTTTTTTACCAGATAATAAATTCGTAAAATTTTTTAAAATATTTAGCAAATTTCATCCTTTTTAAATTTTGTTTTCACTTTCTGCTAAAGAGAAATCGTATTTTACTCCTCCTAAAGGATAGAAGTTGAAAATAAAATAAACTCCGCTTTGATTTTTAGCTGTGATGCCACCACTTGTGAGTTGTGGATCGATTCTTTCTCTATACATTAAAGAATAGTTCCAACATTTTCTTTGGTAGGTATAGCCAAGTTCCCACATGTTTGCATGAGCTCTTTGAGTATCAAACCAAATTCCACCAAATAAATTGTAATTAGGTGTGGCAATATAATTTGCTCTTGTACCAATAAAGCTATATTTTCCATACTCATCGTTTTGATAAGCATGAGAAAACATCCAATTAAATTTTGAATTTGTATTGACTTCTATTTGGCTGATGATATTGGTAAAGCGACTTTGCTCATAAGAGTAAAGCATTTCACTATTAAAATTAATGTTTTCATTAAAATAATAAGTTAGAAGGTTTTCAAGTTCATAGAATTCATTTTGTTTATTGAGATAGTCAAGTGAAATTCTGTGTTTGATTTTTTTTTGTCCTTCATCATTATAAAAATATTGAACGGCATAAAAACTTGTATGTTCGTTTTCTTTATCGTATTCTTCAAGATAATCTTGCGTGATTTTACCTGATTTTGCTCCTGGTAAAACGTAATTCACCCCTAAATTTAAAGTATGAAAGAAATTTTCATAAGCTTTTGAAAGATCGGTGTAGAGATTAAAATCATGAGTGTTTCTGAAATAATGCTCATGGTTTCTTTCGGGATCGTTGCTATAATTTACAAAAGAAGCATAAAATCTTTCTGTAAAAGTAAAGTGTAAAAAGTCTCCAAAAAAAGCGTTGTGATACGAGATAGGCAAGTCTAAATTTAGCTCATTTGCATAAGAACCAGCAGGTCGGTAAAAATTATGAAATGAAGCATCAAATGAATAACGCAAGCGTTCATCAAAAAGGTTATTTAAAAATCTATGATATTGAAAGCTTGGATATTCTTGCAAGGTTGTATTGTTGCTAAGTTTAGATGTGTCGATATAATATCTTACATAAGCTCCATAAAAATTGTTTTCATCGGCTAAAAAATAATTGATTTTGGAGGTTACAAGCGAGTTAAGATCTCGATAATCCCTACTTCCTAAATTTAAATAATCCACATCGTTGAGATAGGTTGCATCTATCCATAGACCTTCTTGAAAATTATCGCTGAGTAAAGATTTGATTAAATTATCTCTTGAGTATTTTAATTCTATTCCATAGTGAGTTTGATTTTTCAAATTTTCATCGTGAAAATAGGAGCTATTTTCCCTAAAAGTACCAAAATTTAATTCTCCTGTTGAATATGGAGAATCAAGAAATCTTAAAGTAGAATAAAGTCCAAAACCACGATTTGTTCGAATTTGTGGATCAAGTTCTAAATCCCAATTTTCTTGAGTGGCTATATAAATAGGCTGTTCATAGTATAAGCCTTCGCTACTTTTTAAAACGATTTTTGGGATTAAAAGCCCGCTTTGTCTATGAGTATCAGCACTAAATCCAAAATAAGGTAGATAAAAAACTGGGGTATTTTTAACATATAATTTTGCATTGTAAAGATGAACAAAATTGGTTTCCCGGTTAAGCCAGCCTTTTGAAAAACGAATTTCCCAATCAGGATCTTCAACATTGCAGCTTGAAACTGCTGAAATTTTACTTTCAAAGACTTTATCATTTAGATGACTTGTTTTGCTTTGAAACCATACTTCAAGATTGTTATTGGAAAAGAAAAAATTACTAAAATCAGCTTGATTGGAATTTAGGTTGATTTTAGCATAATCAGAATGTGATCTTTCGTTTTGTCCCCTTAGGATGTTAACATCGCCAAAAAGCTCAACATCTCCGGTTTTTTCATTGTAAATTGTTTTATTGGCAGTGATGAAATAAAAATCAGAAAAAATAATAACATCATTGTTTGCAGTAAGAATATCACCTTCTTTTTTTGCATCAAGAGCGTAAATATCAACTTGTGCTGCATTTAAAGCTATGCTAGTTCCTAGCAATAGGGAAAATTTACGCCACATCGACTACTATTGTCCTTGCTAGATAATCCTCCCAAGCTTTGCGCAAATCATTGCTTAAAGCCCAAGCAAACCCAAGCATAAACGCCATAGCACTAACTTGTCTTATGGCAGATCTGATGCAACTTTGGATGAGATTGGGTTTGTCGAGAAGATTTTCATCCAAGATGATAATTTTGCATAATATTTTTCCCAAACTTGCCCCATAAAGATAAGTAAAAATCGCTTGATAGCTAAAATGAAGCAAGATGAAGCCAAGATAAAAATTTCCTATAATTTGAGTCGTTTCAAATAAATCTTTTGCTTGGATTAGACGATCATAAAAAATGATAAATACAATCAAAGAAATAACCATATCATCGATTAAAAAAGCTAGAACTCTTTTTCCAAAACTTGCTATTTTTAGATTTTCACGCTCTAAGCGGTCTTGTAAATTTTCTTTCATTTAAGAACCTGATGAGCGATGTCTTTTCTGTATTGTTTTCCTTTGAAATTTACATTATCACAAAGTTTATAAGCATTTTTTTGCGCTTCTTCTATACTTTTTCCTGTGCCAACGCAAACTAAAACTCTTCCACCATCAGCCATTAATTTGCCATCTTCTAGGCTTACTCCAGCATAAGAAATATGAGAGTTTTCAGGAATGTTATTTACAGTAATTTCACTTTTTGGTGAACTTTTGTAAGGATAGTTTTCACTCGCGCATACAACCCCTACTGCAAATTCTTTTTTGATTTTGATTTTTGCGTGTCTTAAGCGTCTTTGAGTAGCAGCTAAAATAAGCTCTAAAGGATCTTCGATTAAAGGCATTAAAACTTCACATTCAGGATCGCCAAAGCGAACATTAAATTCTAATACATAAGGTTTATTTCCAACGATCATAGCGCCTATAAATAAAACGCCACAAAATTCCGCTCCTTCTTTTTTCATACCTGCTAAAGTCGGTAAAATAATATCTTTTTGAACTTTTCTAAGCAAGCTTTCATTCGCCAAAGAGCTAGGGGCGTAAGCACCCATTCCACCAGTATTTGGCCCTTGATCATTATCGAGTAATTTTTTGTGATCTTGTGCTGCAGGAAGTAAAACAAAATCATTGCCATCACATACTGCAAAAATGCTTAATTCATAACCATCTAAAAATTCTTCAATTACAACGAGTTTTCCAGCATCTCCAAAGCTTTCTCCACTCAGCATTTTAGCTGTTTCTTCTATGGCTTCTTCATGAGTCTTAGCTATGATAACACCTTTTCCTGCGCAAAGTCCATCGGCTTTTACTACTATAGGAGGGGTTAAACTATATATAAAATTTTTTGCTTTTTCAATGTCATTTGTGTTTAAAAATTTGGCTGTTTTGATGCGGTATTTTTTAAGAAAGCTTTTCATAAAAGATTTTGAGGTTTCAAGCATTGCAGCAGCTTTACTTGGCCCAAAAATAGCAAGTCCTTGTTGTTTAAAAATATCTACAACCCCTTCGGCTAAAAAACTTTCACTTCCTACTATACAAAGATCAAAACCTTTTTCTTTTGCATAGGTTGCTAAAACTACTGGATCTTTTAGGTTTAAATTTGTTCCAAGACTTTCGGTAGCGCCATTTCCAGGAGCAAAATAAAACTCTAAATTTTTGTCTACTCTTCTTAAGGCTAAAGCAATAGAGTATTCTCTTGCACCACTACCCAAAATCATTATTTTCATTTATATCTCCTTTTAAACCCAAACAGCCGTTTAACAAAGATTGACCCCAAAAAGTCAAAGAAAACCGCTAGGTAATTTTTAAAGGCTGCAACTTCTCGCTTTTTTCAAAGCTCAAACGATGCCACAGAACACGGTAAATCACACAATCGCAGTTAATAAAAATGTGTTGGATCACTTTAAATACCACAAACTGTTTAGGCAAGGAAATTATAACTTAATTTAGCTTAAATTTCTATGTCTTAAATCAGTTTAAATTTGGTTTTTCCTGATTTGTCAAAATGCTTTCCTTGTAAAATAATATCGGCAACATTTTCCCAAACATGTTTTTCATCAATATAGACTATATCAAAGGTGTTATCACGCATTAAAGACTGATAATTCACTTTTTTAGGTGCGTATTTTACTAAATAATACGGATTTTGTGAAAAGTTTTCAATTTTTAATTTGCATAATAAATCTAAATCCGATGTGACAACTAAAAATTTTTTTCTTTGTTCTTTTGTGATTTTTTGAATATACACTAAAAGTTTTTGATCAAAAGGATTTAGAGCGGATTTATTTAAGCGACTTAAGTAATGTTCTGCAAAAGAAAGAGAACAGAAAGAATTTTCTATATTACTCATAGTAAAATAAGAATTTTTAACCCCTGATGATTTTAAAGACAAGTGCCAAATTTTAACATCCATTATGGTTGCGCATAGATTTAAACCTGTGACAATTTTTTTAAAGAGCTTTTCTCGTGAAAGTTTAAAAGCATTTTCGAAAATATTATAATTTTTCTTATAAAAATCTTCCCTTATAGCATCAAGTCTTTTTAGTGTTGTTCTGTAGTATTCTGCTTCTTTTTGTAGTTTAGCCAATCTTTCTTGTCGAGCTTTAAGTTTTTCAGGGTCTGCATTGGCCGCATTGCTTTTAAGATTTATTTCAGATTGTAAAGTTTTCATTTGTGCTTCAAGCGAGGCTAGACGATTTTTTCTTGTATCTATGGTGGCTACTAAAGCTTGGTAATGACACTGCAAAGATAAAAAAGTTTCGTTAAAAATTTTAGTGATATTTGGTTTTTGATCAGCTATCATTTGCTTGTATGAATTCTCCAAATGCATCATGATGCTTTTTAATGCGCTAAATTGGGTTTGGTCTATGCTATTATCCATAAAAATTAAAGTATCATAAGCTTTAAATAAAAATCTTTTAAGTATAAGATAATCAAGTATGCAAGGAATTTCCTTTTCATCTTGTAGATTGGCTTGAAGCGTTTCTACGGATAAAATTTCATGGGCAAAATATTTTTGTATAGCTTGAGGTATAGTAAAAGAAAGAGGAATTTTTTCTATAGTGTCAAAGTCTGTCGTTCTATAAAGTTCTGTTATATAAGCACTTCTTCTTGAGTTTTGTAAGTCTTCTAATTCATCATCATTATCAGTTTTCCAAAAATCATGCTCAGTGATAAAATCCCCTTCTTTAAATTCTTGAAATTTTGAAGGTTTTATACCTGTTATGGTTTTACTTGTTTGAACGGGCTTGCCGTCTTCTGCTTTTTTTTCGCTAGAAAGAGTTCTAAATTCCACAAGCATACCAACACTTGGCATACTTTTTTTATCATTCCAAATTTGGCGATTGAAGTCAAAAAAGGTATTTGCTGAGTTTGTAACGGTTCCACGTCCTGTAGAATCCATATAAATAGCTATTTTTCCATGCATATTTCTTCCTTGAAATTTCTTGAATAAATTCTAGCCTTATTTTTATAAAAATTTTATAATAAAAATAAGAGCTAGAAAAAATGGATCATTCCCATTCTATGGTTGCAGGTGGTTTGCTTGAGATATCATAAACAACGCGGTTTATACCTTCTACTTCATTGATGATACGGCGACTTATGTTTTCTAAAACTTCGTAAGGTAAATGCGAGAAAGTAGCTGTCATGCCATCGCTTGCATCTACAACGCGTATGCAAACTGCATTATCATAAGTGCGATTATCCCCCATAACTCCAACGCTTTTAACATTTAAAAGCACGCAAAATGCTTGCCAAGTTTTATCATACCAACCTGTACTTTTAAGTTCTTCAAGTAAAATTACATCAGCCTTGCGTAATAGTTCTAAGCTAGGGCGATTTACTTCTCCCATAATGCGTATAGCAAGACCTGGCCCAGGGAAAGGATGACGATAAACTACTTCTTTGCTAAGTCCAAGCTCAAGTCCTAAGGCACGCACTTCATCTTTAAAAATTTCTTTTAAAGGCTCTATGAGTTTAAGATTCATTTTTTCAGGTAAGCCCCCTACATTATGATGGCTTTTAATGGTTTTGCTTGCACCTACAACAGAACTTTCTATGATATCAGTATAAAGCGTGCCTTGAGCGAGATATTTTACATCTTTATGTTTTTTTGCTTCTTCTTCAAAAACTTCTATAAAGGTATTTCCTATGATTTTTCTTTTTTGCTCGGGATCTCTAACATTAGCTAATCGACTTAAGAAAATTTCACTTGCATCAATGCTGATAAGATCGATACCTAAGGTATTTTTAAACATAAATTCAACTTGTTCTTTTTCACCACTTCTTAAAAGTCCATTATCTACAAAAACTACTATAACTTGCTCTTTTATAGCACTGGCTAAAAGTGCAGCAACTACGCTACTATCTACTCCGCCACTTACTGCACAAAGCACTTTATCATTGCCCACTTCTTCACGGATTTTTTCTGCTTGAGTTTTTGCAAAAGAGCCCATATTCCAAACACTTTCGCAATTACAAGCGTATTTAGCAAAATTTTTTAAGATATTTTTGCCAAATTCACTGTGTTGCACTTCTGGGTGAAATTGCAGAGCAAAAAATTTCTTATCTTCGTTGCCAAAAACACAAAAAGGGCTATTTTCACTTGTGGCTAAAACTTCAAAACCTTGAGGTAAATTTTCTACCTTATCAGAATGACTCATCCAAACGGTTTGTTTTTTTGGAAGATTTTTAAATAAAGCGCTATCTTTTTTAACTTCTATGTTTGCTTTGCCGTATTCTTTATGTCCTGCAGGTGCTACTGTAGCTTTGTAATGATGTGCCATAAGCTGCATACCATAACAAATTCCAAGAATAGGTAAACCTAAGTCAAATATACCTTTATCGCAAAAATACGCATCAGTTGCATATACGCTTGCTGGACCTCCGCTTAAAATAATACCTTTTGGTTCTTTCGCCTTAATATCAGCTAAGCTCACATTAAAAGGTAAAATTTCTGCATAAACTCCTTGTTCCCTTAAGCGTCTTGCTATAAGCTGAGTGTATTGAGAGCCAAAGTCTAAAACTAAAATATCTGCTTTTTTCATTATTTACCACCTATGTAATTGTTCGTATTTTTTAATGGTTTTTACCGAACCATTTTGTTCATAGCTTGTGTATTGAGGGTTGCCTTTATATCCGCAAGCACAGAAGAAAATTAAGAAAAGAAATGCTAAAATCATCTTATGGGAAAAAGAAATAATATTAAGATGACTAAAAACGCTAGTGCTGTTATTAATGAATTGATGGATAAACCTCATTATAAGCCTTTAAAAACCTTATTTTTTTGCAAAGATTTTTTAAGTTCTTTTCCGCCTGCTAAGCAACGTTTGATTGCTAAAATTTATGTAAAAAATCATATTTTAAATATAATAACCTTACATCCAGCAGCTTATCAAGAATTAAATCATGATGATAGCAAAATTTATATTAAATTTCTCATAAAAGCATATGGACAAAAATATCCTTTAAGTGGATTTGTTGATATAAAAGATATAAAAATCTTTTCTCAAAAATACACTTATGCAGTAAATAAAAACAAAAATGATGAAAAACTCTCTAAAAATTCTTATTTGGAGCTTTCTAAGGGTGAATTTAAAAATTGCTTTGAAGATGAAAAATTATTTAAGAAATTTGAAGATTTAAGAGAGCTTATAAAAAAAGGTTCTAATCTTGACTAAAGAGAATTTAGAAAATGAGTTAAAAACTCTTCCTAATAGTGCTGGAGTGTATCAATATTTTAATCAAGAAGGAAAGCTTTTATATGTAGGTAAGGCTAAAAATCTTAAAAATCGTGTCAAATCTTATTTCGCTTTTACTCCAAATTTACATGCAAACCCAAGAAATTCTTTAAGAATTCAAAAAATGATTGAAGAAACAGTGCATTTGGAATTTATCACTACTAATTCAGAAGCCGATGCTTTGATTTTGGAAAATTCTTTTATCAAACAACTGCATCCAAAATATAATATTTTGCTAAGAGATGATAAAACTTATCCTTATATTTATGTGGATTTTGAAGAAGAATTTCCACGCTTTGAGATCACTAGAAAATTAGTAAAAAAAAGCAAAATTAAATATTTTGGCCCTTTTTTTAAAGGCGCTAGAGAGCTTTTAGATGCGCTTTATTTATACTATCCTTTAAAGCAAAAAGCAAGTTGTAAATCCCCTTGTATTTTTTATCAAATTTCTCGTTGTCTTGCACCTTGTGATAAACGCATCAGCAGGGAAAAATACCTTGAAATTTTAGATGAGGCTATGCACGCGCTTTTAAATCCTAGTATTTTAATAAAAAATTTAGAAAAACAAATGCTTGTTTTAGCACAGAATGAAAATTATGAAGAAGCAGCTAAAGTAAGAGATCAGATTGTAACGATTAAGGATTTAGAAATTAAGGTTGAAATAGATATTGCAAAATTAGAAGATTTTGAAGTGTTTGCTTTAGCTTTTAAAAATTCTATGCTTTCAACCTTGCGTTTTGTAGTGCAAAATGGAAAAATTATCAGTGCAAATTCTAAGATTACTCCTATAAAAAATGATATACAATGGGATAAAAATGAAATTTACAAGCAATTGATTTTAGAAAATTTTAGCATGGATATTCCTTGGCTTGCAAATGTTATTTATGTTTATGAAGAATTTGAAGATAGAGTGCTTTTAGAAGAAATTTTAAGCCAAAGATTTGATAAAAAAATCAGTATTAAAATTCCTAAAATAGGAGAAAAAAGAAGAATTTGTGATTTGGCTTTTCAAAACGCCCTTTTAAATATAGAAAAAGAGCAAAAAAATCATGGTTTTACTATACAAAAAGAATTAAAGTCTTATTTTGAGCTTGAAAATTTACCAAATGATATAGAAATTTTTGATAATTCTCATTTGCAAGGCGTGGCAAATGTTGGAGCTATGGTAACTTATAGTGCAAATTCTTGGGATAAGTCAAAATATCGCAAATTTCATTTAAAACATAAAAATGATTATGATCAAATGCGTGAGGTTTTAATGCGTAGGGCTTTGGACTTTGATAAAAATCCACCTCCTGATTTATGGCTTATAGATGGAGGAAAGGCTTTGCTTGATTTGGCTAAAGAAATCATTGTAAGTAGTGGAGCTAATGTTGATATTTTAGCTATTTCAAAAGAAAAAATCGATGCAAAAGCACATAGGGCTAAAGGAGGTGCTAGAGATAAAATTCATTCCTTAAAAGGAGAATTTAGCCTAAGTATTAACGATAAAAAACTACAATTCTTACAGAAATTAAGAGATGAAGCGCATCGTTTTGCTATCAGCTTTCATCAAAATACTAAGAAAAAACAGGACTTGAATAGTTCTAAGCTTGTAAATTTAGGACTTAGTTCAGGGGTTATACAAAAACTTTTAGCGTATTATGGAAATTTTGAATCTATATATAAGGCTGATTTTAAAGATCTTGCAATGCTTGTAGGCAAGAAAGCGGCACAAAAGATAAAGGAAAATTGATTTGATATTAGCAGGGATAATTTTTATTTTTAATCTAATTTTAGCGTATTTAAGTATTGATATCTCAAAGCTTGATAGTGTTGCTGAACAACTGAAAATAGGTATGTTTTCTAGCATTTTTGTTTTATCTTTAACACTTTTTATTTTTGCTTTTAGGCAAAATAGAAATATAAACAAAATATATCAAAAAATTTTTTGCATGCAAAGTGATTTTTTAAATTTTCAAAAAAAGATTGATGTTGATAGTGCGCTTGATTTGTTAAAGGAAAAATTTGAAACTACGGGGCAAAATTTAACTAAAATATCCCATGAAAAAGACAGATATTTGCATTTATTAGAGGAAAATTTATATCAGCTTGGAAATATATCCAATGCAATGCGTTGCTTAAATGAAGGGTATAATAAAGAAATTAATTCTTTGATTTTAAATGCCTTAAATTCTCAAAAAGATCAAATTAGATTAGAATTAAATGAGGCTTTAGAGCATCATAAAAGCATTATAGGGACATCTCACGGAAAGGTTTTGCAGTTTGAAGCAAGTGTGGCTATAGTTAATAATGATGAGCTTGAGAATTTTTTACTTGCAAATTTACTTTCGTATTTTGGCATAGAAAGTACTTGTTTTAAAAATTTAAGTTTTGATGTTAATGACTTTCACTTGATTTTTATCAAGGATAAAATTTTAAATGAAAATGTAAAGAAAAACTATGATTTTATAGTGATGGGTCGCCATAAAAATACACATTATGAGTATTTTTTAACTTTACCTTTTGAAAAAAAAGATCTTGAAAATATTTTGCAAAACAAGCTTGATAAGGTTTGCACTTTAAAATTTAAAACCCCTTATCAAAATAATGTATTGCTTTTTAAACAAAATGATTTTGATGCAACCTTATTTTTTAATATAATAGAAAAACAATGCGATAAAAATGTATGTATAAATTCTTTTAGTCAATTAAAACAAGAATTAAGCAAGGAGATTTATCGTTTGATTTTGCTTGATTATGAATTAATTAAATTTGATCTTGAGCAAATGAGAAATTTGCTAAGTGCTTATAAAAAACAGCATCCACAAAGCCATATCATCTTTTTTTCAAAGGAAAAAGTTAGGGATTTTGATTGTGTGAGCGAAGTTTTAAGTGATGTAAGTAGAAATGATCTTATAACTTTACTTAGAAAGTATTTACCAAAGGCCTAAGCTTTATAAAATTTAACTCCAGCTAAATCGAGAATTTTTACCTTTTTTTCTTTGATAAGTTGATTTAAGAGAGTTTTGGATTGTTCATCAAATTTCACTTCAATGTCTATTTCGCTTTGTGAGCGTAAATGAAGCATTTTTAATAATTCTTCTTCATTGAAGCTTAGTTTTTTACCTTCATAATGCCTTTTGGCTAAGAGTACGGGAGTAGAATCTATAAGTTTAGAAAGTTCTAAAAGTTTTTCTTCGCTTACTTTTTTAACGGCATAAGCAGGAGGTCTATCTATGGTGCTTAGATCAACCCTTAAAGGCATGATTTTTTTTAAAGCTTGATTAAGTGCTTTAAATTCTTCTTCGTTGTCATTAAGATCTTTAACAACTAGAATTTCCATAATCAAATCTCCATTAAACCTAGCTCTAAAATCTGCCATTTTTTCTATCATTTTTTCTAAGTCAATGTTTTTTAAAGCTCTATCAATACGATAAAAAGTTTTAGCAACTGCACTATCTAGGCTAAATTTGATCACATCTAGTTTTAGCAAAGCATTAAATTTGTCTTCATCTAATACAGCTGTACCATTGCTTAAAATAAGCAATTTTTTATCTTTAGCAATGCTGCGTAAAGATAAAATAAGCTCATTTAAATAAGGATAAAGACTAGGCTCTCCGTTGGCAGTAAGGGTAAGAAAATCAAATTCAACATTTTTTTCAAGCATAACTTTAACTTCGGAGATAATTTTATCTATGCTGATAATTTCATCCTGTTTTTCTTGGGCTTTTTTTGGATCAAGCTCACAATAAACACAATCAAAATTGCATTGTTTTTTACTAGGGCTTAAATCTATACCCAAAGATCTTCCAAAACGCCTAGAGCTAACAGGACCAAAGAGTATTTTCATTTAGCTGAACTTTCTTGTACAAGCTTGATAAAATATTTTGCATTTTCAACAGGAATATCAGGCAAGATCCCATGTCCTAAGTTGAAAATATGAGCTTTATTTTGCATGGTTTTTAGTATTTTTTCCACTCCTTCTTTGATGGCATTTTTATCATAAAGTCTACAAGGCTCCATGTTGCCTTGAAGAGTGTATTTGTGTGATAGTTTATCGCGTGCTAAATCAAGTGGAGTACTCCAATCAACCCCAAAAACATCAAAATTACCATCGATTCTATCCAAATAACCGCTAATGCCTTTAGGGAATAAAATTACAGGTATATTTGGGTATTTGCTTTTAATAAAATTTGAAATTTCAAGCATATAATTAAAAGAGAATTCAAAAAACTTATCATATTCTAAAGCACTTGCCCAGCTATCAAAAATTTGTATAGCATTAGCACCTGCTTTAATTTGCTCTTCTAAATAAAGTTTTAAAACTTGAGTTAGTTTATTTAGAATTTTATGTAAAAGCTCTGGGTTTTGATAAAGCATTTTTTTACACTTTGTATAATTTTTACTTCCACTTCCTTCTATCATATAGGTAGCTATAGTCCAAGGGCTTCCGCAAAATCCTATTAAAGCCTTGTTTTGAGATAATTTTTCTCTTGTAAGCTTTAAGGCATCATAGACATAATTTAATTTTTTATGTGCATTTTGATTGTCAAGTTTTTCTAAGTCTTCTAGGGTTGAAATAGGATTATCAAAAACAGGCCCTTCTCCTTTTTCAAAGCGTAAATTCATACCCATTTCAAGAGGAACAACTAAGATATCTGAAAAAATGATTGCTGCATCTACATCTAAAATATCAATAGGCTGTAAAGAAACTTCAGAAGCTTTTTTATAGTCTTTGCATAAAGAGAGAAAATCACCCGCTTGTTTTCTTACTTCCATATATTCTGGCAAATATCTTCCTGCTTGACGCATCATCCAAATAGGGGTGTAGGGTGTAGGTTTTTTAAAGCAAGCATCAATAAAAATCATTATTTTCCTTTGTTTTTAGCAAAATTATAACAGAATTTGATAAATTAAATTGGTCAATTTTTCTATATTTTCTTCATATGGAGGAAATAATAAATTTTTTCATTTTATCCAGAGTTATGAGAAATTTTACGAGAATTATTGGAATTCTCGTTTGTGTAGTTTGAGTTTTGATTTGTATATTAAGCCTTTGTATTGTTTGTGGCATTTCCTGCGTCAATTGTAGCAAAAAGCTTATTTAGCAAAGTCTCCTCATTTTTTTTGTATTGATCTTCTCTCATTTTTTCCCAAGCATAAGATCTAAAATCTTCTCTAACAGCACCAAGATCAATGTCTTCATTAGTAAATTTGCTTGAGCTTGTTTTTTCTTCTTCCTTTTCTTCTTTGTTTTTTACTTCATTTAATGTGGCTTGAAATTCATCTGCTGAAGTATTTTTCTCTTTAACCTTTGTTGTGGTGCTAAAAATAGCATTTGATGTTTTTTGAGTATTATCTACTACCATTTTCTCCTCCTTTATTTAACTTTACATTAAACAAACAAGCAATTTCTATTCCAATTTATATCTTTTTTAAACTTTTTCTTTGAAATTTTTTATAATTTAATTTATCTTTGGCAAAAAGTAAGGCAAAAATCAAAGCAGGGCTTACAAAAAGTGCCGAAAATAAAGCATTAAATTCTATACCCAATCCTGCTAAAACAATCCCACCTAAAAAACTTGCTAAAGCTATGCCTACATTAAAAGCTGCTTCATTCACACTTACTGTGCTGTCTATGACTTTATAAGTGTGGCGTTTAGCTTTAGCAATGCTAAGCATTTTTAGCGCAGGTATGGTTGAAAAGGCAAAAAATCCTATCAAAGCTATGCTAAAAATGATTAAAATTTTAGAATGCATGGTGAGAAATACGCTTAAGAATACTAGAACTTGTATGCTTAAAATAAGACGCAAAGAAAAAATAGCACCTTTTTTATCTACTATTTTTCCGCCCCACAAATTCCATATAAGAGCAAGATATAAGCTGTATCTTGGACTTTAAAACCGCTTATTTCTACAAGTAATTTTTGCAAATAAGTGTAAAGAACGAATTGAGCCCCACAACTACAAATGGTTATAGTATAAGTTTTTAACAAATTTTGATGCGAAAAAGCAGGGATTAGATTTTTAAGACTTGTTGGACTAGGATGTAAATTTTTGGGCATCATATGCCATACTCCAAAAAATGCTAGGCTTGTAATGATAAAAATAAGTAAAAAGATAAATTTAAAGCCAAAATAATGTCCTATAAAAGTTCCAAGTGGTACTCCAGTAACTAAGGCTACGGTAAGTCCTGTGACCATTATAGCTAGAGCACTTGATTTTTTATCATTAGGTACTATAGCACTTACAGCTAAGGTAGCAATGACAAAAAATACTCCATGTTGTGTTCCTGCTACAAAACGCGCAAACGCTGTAAGATAGAAATTTTGGCTAAAAAAGATAATGAAATTTGCTAAAGCAAAAATTCCAAGATTGATTAAAAGTTGTGTATGTCTGTGAAAACGACTTAAAGGTATAGTAATAAGAGGAGCACCTATAACAACACCTATAGCATATAAGGTTGTAAGATAGCCCGCAGTTTTTGCATCTACGCTAAAATACGCTTCAACATCAACCAAAACTCCTGCCATAACAAATTCGGTTACACCCATACAAAAAGCACTAAGAGCTAGTGCAAAAAGAGCTTTTTTGTAATTTTGCATTTTAATTTCCTTATAAAAATAAAAACGCATTATAATAAAATAAAGGCTTAATTTCCTTAAAAAATTCAAAATATTTTTGTTAAAATAAAATAAAAATTTTAAAGGTAAATAATGAAAAAAATTATTTTATTGCTTGGTTTAAGTTTGGTGAGTTTAGGGGCTTTGAGTTTTGATGAGCTTATTTATAAAGATGAAGTAAAACCTAGTTTTGATTGTTCTAAAGTCAAAGATGATGGTAAAAGTGATGATGAGCTTATGATATGTAATGAAATTGGTGTGCGCAATGAATTTGAGAATAAAAAACTTGCTTTAGTAGATAACATCTATAGTAGTTTGTATCAAAATATTTCAAAAAAAGCAGATAAAAAGACGAAAAAAGATTTTAAAGCTATTTCAAAAAAGATGATTAAAGAAAGAAAAATTTGTATAAAAAATATGCAAAATACAAAAGCAGGGGAAAATCCTATTTTACCTTTACTCAATGCAAGTGATTGCATGCAAGAAGCTTATGCTAAAGCTTTATTAGAACTTACGCAAAGAGCAAAAAAAGATATAAAGACTAAAGAAGTTTTAGAGCAAATTTTTAAAAATAAAGTTGATAAATATGAAAATTTACTCACTCAAAGTTTAAATACCAATAAAGATTTGCAAGATTTTATAGACAGCTTGGCTAAAGAAGATTTGATTGATTCTAGGGCTAAATTTAAGCTTTAGGGCTTAAATTGATTGCAAATTTAGCCGCTTCAAAATAACTTTTAGTGTTGATTTTAGCATTTTTATAGGCCTTATCAAAGGCCGTGCCATGATCAACGCTAACGCGTATGATGGGTAAATTTAAACTCACATTGATGCTTTTATCAAAATACAAGGCCTTTAAAGGAGCAAGGGCAAGATCGTGATACATAGCCACTAAACGATTGCAGTTTTTTAAACCAGCCTTGGTAAAAGCTGTGTCAGCTACTAAAGGATAGGGTAGATAAACGCCCTTGCCTTTAAAATTTAAAAGCAATTCTTTTTGTAAATTTTCATCTTTTAAGGCTTTTTTGAAAAATTTTTCATCTTTTTTAGAGTGTAAAAAGGCATTAACAAAGGCTATAGCTTTTTCCATGATCTTTTCTTCTTCTCCACCTATAACTCCATAATCTCCAGCGTGAGGATTAAAACCTAAAAGTCCTATTTTTTTAAAATGCGTTTCTTTGTAAAAATCTTTTAAAAAGATGCTTAAATTTTTAAAAGTGATTTTTTTACTCACCTTAGCTAAAGGTACATGTTCGCTAAAAAGCCCTACAAAAAGTTCTTTACAACCTAACATCATAATGGCATTTTTTTTAAAAAAATCCCTTAAAGCATCGGTATGTCCTTTGTATTTAAGTCCTGCATCTTCCCAAGCTTTTTTGTGTATAGGTAGAGTAAGTAAGGCATGGGCGTGTTTTTCATAGACAAAATAACTTGCCGCCTTAAAGCTTAAAAAACCATAAAGTCCGCTTTTTGCATCTATTTCTCCGGCTTGGATTTCAAAATTTTCATCCACTTTAAAGCCTAAAGGAAGGCAAAAAGAGTAAATTTCAAGAGAATTTTCTTTTTTTATAAAATTAAACTCATAGTCTTTGTCATCTTTAAAAGCTACGATTTTTGCATTAAAAAGTTTTAAATTTAAAAGTTTTAAAGCTTTATTAAGCAAGCTTTCGTGGATAAAATAAAAAGGTGTGCAGATTTTGCTTAGTTCTTCATGAGAACGCACTAAAATTTCAAGTCCTATGCTGTTTATATCGCCTATACTAATGGCTAGTTTTTTCATCTTTTAATAAGTTCTTTCATTTCTAAAATAGCGTTTTGAAGTCCTGTAAATACAGATCTTGCTATAATGCTTTGTCCTATATTTAGCTCGCAAATTTCTTTAGTTTTTATTACGGGTTTTACATTTTTGTAATTTAAACCATGTCCTGCAGCTACTTTTAAACCAAGCTCTACGCCCTTTTTAGCACAGAGTTTTAAATTTTGCAATTCTTTTTCAAATTGAGTTTGCAAGGTTTTTTTATCTTGATTGAGTTCTTTTAAGGCAAAAGCAGTATGAGAGATATTGCTAAAAAGTGCATTGTGTAAATTTGCATAATGTCCTGTATGAAGTTCTATGAATTGGGCTTTTAAAATTTTTGATTTTTCTATATCTTCTAAACTAGGATTGATAAAAAGTGAAACTTCAATGTTTGCATTTTGAAGTTTTTCTATGCTTTGTTTTAATTTAGTATGATTTAAACAAAGCCCCCCTTCTGTAGTAAGCTCTTCTCTTTTTTCAGGTACTAAAGTAACGCGGTGGGGTTTGAGTTTAAGAGCTAAATTTAAAATTTCATCATTTAAAGCACATTCTAAATTGATAGGGCTTTTACAAAATTTTATAATATTTTCCAAGTCAAAATCCTGAGCATGACGGCGATCTTCTCTTACATGCAAAGTGATTTGATCTGCGTATTTAGCTGCTATAAAAGCAGCCTCTAAAAGATCAGGATCATTTACCATTCTAGCTTGTCTTAACACTGCGATATGATCGATATTTACACCTAAAAGCATATTTTTCCTTTAGAACTTTTTTGCTATTATACTATAAAATCAAACAAGGAAAGTCATGTTAGGTATAGATCTTGGTTCAAATACTTTAAGAGCAGTACAAATGGATGAAAAATTAAATAAATTAAAAGAATATGAATTTGTTATTGGGGCAGCGAAAAATCTAAATCAAAGTGGAGAAATTTCGAAAGAAGCCATACAAAGATTAAAAAATGCTTTGAGTATTTTAGCTAAAGAGCAAGATTTAAGCAAAGCAAGAGCTGTAGCGACTGCAGCTTTTAGAAAGGCAAGTAATACAAATGAAATTTTTGCTCATTTAAAAGAAGAATTTGGGATTGATTTTAAGCTTATAGATGCCAAAAGTGAAGCTAAGATTAGTGTTTTAGGTATGCAATCAGGTTTAAGAAGGCTTAAAATTTGGGGAGAGTTTGCGTATTGTGATTTAGGAGGGGCTTCTTGTGAGCTTTCTTTTAGAAAAAGTTTTAAAAGTTTTGATTTTGGTATTATTAGTTTTTATGAAAAAAATTGCCATTCGTATTATAAATCTTGTATTTCTTATAAAAAATTGATAAAAAAATATCCTAAATTTATCATAAATATTAAAGATAAAAAACTTAAAATTCATTTTTTAATTGCAAATCCCTATTTAAAGCATTTAGCTTTTATGGCTTTTGATGAGGTAGCTATGATTAAAAAGGAGCTTCGTTCTTTAGGAGTTAAAACGGTGGTTTTAAATTCCGGAGTTCCTACTACACTTAGCGCATTAAAACAAAATATAAGCTATGAAAAGTATGAAGCAAGTAGAGTAAATGGTAAAAAACTTTGCCATAAGGATTTTTTAAATTATGCTATTAAACTTTTTCATATGGAAGAAAAAAAGGCTATAAAAGAAGTAGGCACGATGAGAAAAAATTATTTGAGTGCAGGTTATTTATTGTTTTATGCTTTGTTTGATAAACATAAACTTCTAGTCATTGATGAGGGTTTAAGGGAGGGAGTTTGTTTGGCGAGTATGAAAAATATAAAATTTTAGTTTTTTTGAAATTCGAAAAAATGAAATTTTTCATCAAAATTAAAAAATAAAATTTTAGCTTGAGATAAAAAACTTTCGTAAGTTTTAATGTTTTTATTTTTTGTGTATTCCAATAAATCTTCAAAACCAAAATCCATTAAAGCAAGACTTTGTTTTTTAAAAGCTAAAGGTTTAAAATCATATTCTTTGATGAGTTTTTGAAGATGGGTAAAATTGACATTATAAGTTAGATCGCTTTTGCCGAAAAAATCTTTTAACGATACTTCAAAGGGGCTAAAAACTTCGTGCTTTTGATAAATTCTTAAGCTAAAATTTTGTGGATTCAAAGTTCCATAATCAAATCCTGCAAATATAAATCTATCACAAGCTTGATCTAAATCTTTAAAAAAAATTTCAAGCTCTAAACTGAGTTCACCTTTTGTAAGATTTAAAGCTTTGCATTTTGTGTTCAAATTTTCATCCATATTTTTAAAAATAAGTTTAAAATTTTCTACAAATGCCATTTTATCATGATCTATAAGTTCGCAAGTAAAACTATCAAAAAGTTCATTGCAAAAGAAAAAAGCGTTCTTAAAATGGCATTCTTTAAGACTATTTTTGTGAGTAAATTCCACTCCTTCTAAGGTCTTTTTCTGTAAATTTTTTAATTTTTCATGTGGTTCTATGATGAAAAAAGAAATTTGAGAAAAAATTTCAGGTCTTAATTCAAGCAAAGCGGCTAAAAAATCACGACTTAAATAGCCTTCATTAGCGCCTATTTCTACAAGCTCTAGTGGAGGTTTGAGAATTTTTTCATCTATTAAATTTAAAAAATGCTTAGCTAAAAGTGTGCCAAAAAGATTTCCTACGCTCACAGCAGTAAAAAAATCTCCGTTTTTTCCTATACTTACAGCATTTTTATAATAGCTTTCATGTAGCCAAGCATGGAAAAAGTCACTAAATTTCATTGAAAAATAGCATTAAATTTGGATACAAAATCCAAAGGATCGACTTGTTTGCCTCCAGCTAAAATTCCAAAATGCAAATGCGGCCCACTTACCCTACCACTAGCCCCGCTAAGTCCTATAAGTTCGCCTTTTTTTATCTTTTGTCCTACTTTAACATTGATTTTAGAAAGATGATAGTATTGTGAATAAATTCCAAAACCATGATCAACGACTACCGAATTTCCTGCGAAATAACGATCTTTTGCAATTTTTACTATGCCTGAATTGGCTGCATAAATAGGTGTTCCTATAGCGGCCCTAAAGTCCGTTCCACTATGATAACTTGCTACTTTTTCATTAAAAGTTCTTGCTTTGCCAAAATCACTTGTGATAAAAGAATTTAAAGGTATATTAAAAGCACCGTTAAATAAAGCTTTTGGAGTATAAGAACTATAAATTGCATTGGCTTCTTTTAATTCTTTAGCGATGCGTTCTTGTACAGTTTTTGGTGGAAAAATCTTTTTGTTTTCAACTTGCAATTTTTCACTTTTATAATTACCTTCTAAAGTTTTTATGAAAATTTCTTCTTTTCTATCTTTATAAAATGCTATAAGTTTTGTATTTTGCGGGGGATTTTTGTAAGGTAAGGAAAAAATAGCTAGAATTTTTTCTTGATTTTTAGGATGTGTAAAAGTGGGAATATTTTTATCATTATTTTTTAAAGATAAAAAATCTTTCTTATCTAGTTCCAAAAATAAAGCTTGACCTTTGATGAGTTCTAAATTTTGAGCTCCAAAAAGCCAAAGAGTAAGGCTTAAAAGAATCCATAGGGCTTTCATAAGCTTAACTCTTTAAGATCGGCAATTTTTAAAAACTCCGCATAAATTTCATAAACCAAAGCTTGGCGATTGTTTTTAAGTTTTTCATCTTCAGCATTAATCATCACTTGATTAAAAAACTCATCAATAAAAGGCTTAAGTGCAAAAAGATTTTCAAGTTTTTCTTGTAAAGAGTTGGCTTTAGTTTTTTCTTGAAAAGCTTTGTAAAGTTTGCTTTCTGCTTCTTGAATAAAAAGACTTTCATCAACTTTATGAGGATTTTTAGTGGCGATATTGGCCAGTCTTTTAAAGGTTGCAAAATTTTCATTAAAATTATCTTTTTTGCTAAGTTCTATAAGAGCATTTACGCTTTGATTGATATGGATAAGATCTGTATTTTGTGAGCTTAAAACCGCTTTTACAAAAGAAGCATTGACCGTATAAAAAGTATAAAGTCTTTCAAAAATAAAATCTTTTAAAATTTGCATATCAAAGCTTTTATAATGACTTGAAAGTTTTTCTAATAAAATTTGGATATCAAATTCTTTATTTAAATTTAGAGCGATTTTAATGATCCCATTGGCTGCTCTTCTTAAGGCATAAGGATCCTTTGTTCCGCTTGGAATTTTTCCTATGCTAAAAAGTCCTATAAGGGTATCAAGCTTGTTTGCAAGGGCTACTATGCTTGAAAATTCCGTGCTTGGAAGTGGAGCTTGTTCGGAATTAGGAAGATATTGTTCTTTGATGGCTAAGCAAATTTCATAATCTAAGCCCATTTTTTGCGCATAATAACTTCCCATAATGCCTTGCAAATCAGTAAATTCATAAACCATTTGTGTGGCTAAGTCTGCTTTGGCGTATTTTAGTGCCGTGCTGATATTTTCGATTTTATCATTATGAAGCATTTGACATAAAATTTCAGCAATTTTAATCTCTCTTAAACTTTTATCTTGCATTGTGCCTAAACCTTCAAGATAGGTCATTTTGGCAAGTTTTTCAGGTTTTAAACCATTTTGTAAATCATTTTGATAAAAAAACATTGCATCGCTAAGTCTTGCACGCAAAACTCTTTCATTTCCATGTATGATTTTTGAATAATCTTTACATACTGCATTGCTTACTACTATAAAATGATTACTTAAGCCTTTATCGTTAAAAACTGCAAAATAACGTTGATTTTCTCTCATTGAAGTGATGATTACTTCGCTAGGAATTTCTAAAAATTCTTCTTCAAAGCTTCCTAAAAGTGCATTAGGGTATTCTGTGATAGCAACTACTTCAGCTAAAAGTTCTTCATCCTCTCCAATTTGTATATTTTTTTGACTTTCTATAAGTTTAAATTGCTCAAGTATTTTTTCTTTTCTTTTGATTGGATCAAGGATAATATAGTTTTTCTTTAGTAGTTCAAAATATTCTTTTGCATTGTTAAAATCTTGCAAATCATAACTTACACTTCTGTGAATGAAAGTTTTTTTAGCACTTTTTACCCCATAGCTTTGAAAATCAACAAGTTTATCATTTAAAATGCAAGCAATAGAACGGATCGCACGAATGAATTCAAAAGAATTTGCACCCCAACGCATGCTTTTGCCAAAACTAAGACTTTTTAGAAATTTTTCTACCATTTCTCCTAAAATTTCTTGACTTTGCAAACCTTTGATAGCTTTTTGATGGTATAAAACTTCTTTGCCTTTGATTTCCTTAAAAGTGAGTTCATTTTCACTGATCCCTGCTTTTTGTAGGAAACTTTGTCCTGCAGGAGTTAAAACCCCGTCTTTATAAGCGACATTTTTAGGTGCTCCTATAAATTCAGCAAAGCTATCTTCTTGTTTGTCTGCAAAATTTTCATGAAAAAAAACTAAACGACGCGGAGTATAATAAAATTTAAAATCACTTACCAAGCGGTATTCTTCTAAAACATTTTTCCATTTTTTTTCTATATTAGCTAATTCTTTTAGCAAAGGAATAGCAGGTAATTCTTCTGTGCCAATTTCTATTAATAATTCACTCATAATCTACTCTTTTTAAAATTTATTTCTAATTTTAACTAAAATTTCATTAAAAAACTTATAAATACTTTTGCAAAAAGCCTTTAAGTTCACTAGCGTTGCTAAATTCATTTTCTTTTAAATCTTTTTGATACCATTTTGCATGAAAATAAGGCAAATTGGCATTTTTAGCACATTCTTTATCTTTTTGACTATCTCCTATAAAAACGCTTGTTTTATATGGAGCCTCGTTTTTTAAAAGTTCTAGCATCATAGGATGAGGTTTGGGTTCTATGCCTAAACTTACGCCTAAAATTTTATCAAAATAAGGAATGATTTGATGTTTTTTAAGTATGCTTGAAAGTGAGCTTTGCGGGGCATTAGTAGCAATAGCTAAAAAACAATTTTTGCTTTTTAAAAATTCTAAAAGTTCTTTCACTCCTTCAAAAAGTACCACGCTTTGTTCATAGTGTTTGACAAAATATTTTTCATAGCCTTCTTTAAAGCTAGAATGATGGAAATTTTCTATATTATAAAGTTCTTTTGCCCAGTCAATATTAGGAGTATTGATGGTTTGCATAATGATTTCTCTTGAAAGTGGGGCTAGGTTTAAATCCTGTCTTATTTCATTGACTGCACAAGAAATGGCATTTGCGCTATCGATTAAAGTTCCATCCATATCAAAAAATACATTAATCATTCATAATCCTTTAAATAATTTTTATGTTTTTCTTTTTTTTCACCTTGTTTTTTTTGCTTATCTAAAGCATTGGCAAGATTTAAAAGTTCGCTTTTTTCTTTGGAAAAATCTAAACAAGCATTGACAAAAAATTCAAGATTTTTTGCATAGGTTGAGTTAAGATTTACCGTGGGATTTTTTTCAAAAAATTTAGCATTTTTTAGCATTCTTTCTTCAAATTTAGTTTTATTAAAATCTTCTTTTTTAAGTGCAGATATAGCGCCATTGAAAAATTTTTCAAGATTTCTTAGGTATTTTACGCGTAAGGCTTTTTCTTCATTTTTTGTCAAAATTCTTCCTTAGGTATTTTTATGAATGCGGCATTCTAGTGCTTCTTGAACTAAATTTCTAGCGATTACTTTTTCAGAGCGAATGATGCGTATATTTTCATCTATGCTAGAAAAAAGCATCTTTTTCAAAGTTCCATTTACATGAATGATAGTATCTATAGGTTTTGGATAATTAGCTAGCACTTGACATAAAATTTCAAGTTTAGCTTCATTTGTAACTGTGATAATAGCTACGGCACATTCTTCTATATTGGCAATTTTTAAGGTTTCTTCTTGAGCAGCATTGGCAAAAACGACATTTTCACCCCGACTAACTCCAAGTTCTACTAAATTTAAATCACTTTCTAAAACAAGATAAGGTACGCCTGTGTTTTTGATTTTTTGTACAACTTCTTGACCTAAACGTCCGTAGCCAAAAACAACAAGATGATTTTTAAGCTTGATATTGCTGTCAATATTTTGCACAGCGTTGGTATTAAGTGCTATATCTTCTACAACATTGGTAATTTTTCTTATATTGTTTAAAATAAAAGGCGTGATAATCATGGTTAAAATAGAAACAACAATTAAAATTTGTGAAGTTTTGATATCAAGCATATTTTTTGCTTGTAAAAGAGAAAAAATTGCTAGGGCGAATTCGCCAATTTGCGCTATGGCAAAAGCTGTTTTAAGCGCTACTCTTTTTTTGGTGTAAAGAAATAAAAAGCCAAAAACTATGCCAAATTTTAAAGCCATTACAAGAAGGGTTAAAACTATGATTAAAAACCAATTTTGCGCCACTACATCAAGTTGAATTTGCATGCCTACAGTTATGAAAAAAAGCCCTAAAAGCAAATCTCTAAATGGGATTAAGTCCGCTTCTATTTTGTGTTTATATTTTGTTTCTGCTATCAAAGCACCTGCTATAAAAGCACCCAAAGAATAAGAAAATCCAAAATAATTTGCTAAAAAACTTGCTCCAATAACCATAAATAAAACAGTACTAATAAAAATTTCCTGAGAAGAGGTGTGGATAATGAGTCTAAAAATTCTATCCACTAGATATTTACCTATGAAAAATAATAAAGTGATTAAAATAAGTGCTGAAATTAAAGTGGTAAAAAGGAGTTTTTCTATGTTTTGATTGTTGGATGAAAAAATATCTACAAGCAAAAGCAAAGGAATAACGGCTATATCTTGAAAAAGCAAAATTCCCAATGCTTTTCTGCCATATTGCTCATTTATATCGCCATTATCATTTAAAATTTTAAGCACCACTGCAGTTGAAGAAAGTGCTAGTGCAAAGCCTACTATGGTAGCGCTTTTATCTCCAAGTCCTAAAATTCCCATAGCAAGTAGCATAAAAACAAAGCCACAAGTAAGCATCTGCAAAGAGCCGTTTAAAAAAACTTCTTGTTTCATTGCCATTAAATGCTTAAAAGAAAATTCAAGCCCTATGGTAAACATTAAAAACACTATACCAAATTCGGCTATATGGGTGATTTCGCCTTTGCCACTTAAATGATAAATTTCAGAAATGATTTCTCCAGCAGCTATATATCCAATGATAGTTGGAATTTCAAATTTTTTAAATATGACATTTAAAACTATAGCTATAGCAACGGTGATTAAAAAAATTTCTAAAAAATTATCCATTATTTTTTATTTTTTCTCATAAAAAATCAAATCAAAGCTATTTTTATGCTTAACAACGGCTTTGCTAGCCGCTTCTTTATCTTGTTGTTTGCTTAATTCTAAGCGTAGTTCATCAATTAAATTTTCAAATTCGTGAAGTTGGTTTTTCAATTTTAAGATAACATCTACTCCAGCAAGATTGATTCCCATGTCTCTTGTTAAACGCAATATAAGTTTAATACGGTCAATATCCCTTTGAGAATAAAGTCTTATTTTGCCATCGGTTCTACTTGGCTCTATCAATCCTTCTCTTTCGTATTGCCTTAAGGTTTGTGGATGTATGCTTAAAACTTTAGCCACAACACTGATTAAATATACAGGTTCATCATAATGGTGTTCCATATTTTATTCCTTTCTTTAAGGTAATTTTTCTTTTAAGAGTTCTATAAATTTTTCATCAAGGGTATCTAAATTTGGCAAAACAACATTTAAAATCAAATACATATCCCCATAAATATCACTTTTTCTATTTTGCACCCCATAACCTTTTAAACGAATTTTTTGGTTATTTTTTGAATTAGGCGTTATGTTAATTGTCGCTTCTTCCTTACCTTCTTTGAGTGTTTTTATATTTATTTTTCCACCAAAAAGTGCAGTTTTTAAAGAAATATCAACCTTTTGATATAAATCATCATCTTCTCTTGTGTAAATAGGACTTTCTTCTATTTTTACAATAATGATTAAATCGCCTCTAGCTCCATTTCTGCTTTGTTTTCCTTTAGAGCGAATTCTTAGTTTCTCGCCTTCTTTTATACCGTGTGGAATTTTAAATTTAATGGTTTCGCCTTGAAAATTAAAACTATGTTCCCCGCCTTTAACAGCTTTTTCGAAAGGAATGTGAAGCTCTAGATTACTGTCTAAATTTTCTTCTTCAAAACCTCCAAATCCTCCAAAACCACTGCTAAAGCTTTTTGAAGAAAAGCCGTTAAAACCCCCTCTTGAGCGTCCACCAAAGCCTCCTCCAAAGAGATCTTTTAAAATATCGTCTAAATTTACCCCACCAGCATTTCTTGAAAAATCATGAAAACTTTGTCCACCAAACATAGAATCGCCGTATTGGTCATACTGAGCTCGTTTTTTTTCGTCACTTAAAATTTCATAAGCAGCATTAATTTCTTTAAATTTTTCTTCTGCGCCTTTTTCTTTGTTGATATCAGGATGATATTTTCTAGCTAGGCGACGGTAAGCTTTTTTTATTTCATCTGCACTAGCGTTTTTGCTAACTCCAAGAGTTTCGTATAAACTATTCATGTTATATTTCCTTAAAAATTTTTACTTGATTATATAGAGGATTAAATTATAACATAAACTTTAGTCTAAGTCAATCAAGTTTTATAAATTTTTATCACTCAAGGTTTTATTTACAATTTTGTAAATTTTCGGTTTTATACTATGAAGACAGTAAAATATTTTACGAGATAATTTATCTTTAAGAACAAAAGGAAATGAAATGAAAAAGATTTTTTTATCATTAAGTTTAGCAAGTGCTTTATTTGCTGCAGGTATTAATTTTAACGAATCGACTACAACGGCTAATCGTGTGAATCCTGCCGCCGGAAGTGCAGTGCTTTCTTATCATGATTCTATTAAAGATGCAAAAAAATCAGTGGTTAATATTTCTACCTCAAAAACTATTACAAGAGCAAATCGTCCAAGTCCTTTGGATGATTTTTTTAATGATCCTTATTTTAAACAATTTTTTGATTTTGATTTTCCTCAAAGAAAAGGAAAAAATGATAAAGAAGTGGTGAGTTCTTTGGGATCAGGGGTGATTATTTCAAAAGATGGTTATATAGTAACAAATAATCACGTTGTAGATGATGCTGATACGATTACAGTGAATTTACCAGGAAGCGATACAGAATATAAAGCCAAGCTTATAGGTAAAGATCCTAAAACAGATCTGGCTGTTATAAAAATAGAAGCTAACAATCTTTCAGCTATTACTTTTACAAATTCTGATGATTTAATGGAAGGAGATGTTGTTTTTGCACTTGGAAATCCTTTTGGAGTCGGTTTTAGTGTTACAAGTGGGATAATATCTGCTTTAAACAAAGACAATATAGGTTTAAATCAATATGAAAATTTTATACAAACAGATGCTTCTATCAATCCAGGAAATTCAGGTGGAGCTTTGGTGGATAGTCGTGGATATTTAGTAGGTATTAATTCAGCTATTCTTTCTCGTGGCGGTGGAAATAACGGCATAGGTTTTGCTATACCTTCAAATATGGTTAAAGATATAGCTAAAAAACTTATTGAAAAAGGCAAGATCGATAGAGGGTTTTTAGGTGTGACTATTTCAGCTTTGCAAGGTGATACTAAAAAAGCTTACAAAAATCAAGAAGGAGCTTTAATTACTGATGTTCAAAAAGGTTCAAGTGCTGATGAAGCAGGGCTTAAGCGTGGAGATTTAGTTATTAAAGTTAATGATAAGATTATAAAAAGTCCTATTGATCTTAAAAATTATATAGGAACTTTAGAGATTGGTCAAAAAATTTCATTAAGTTACGAAAGAGATGGAGAAAATAAGCAATCAAGTTTTACTCTTAAAGGTGAAAAAGAAAATCCTAAAGGCGTACAAAGTGATCTGATTGATGGTTTGAGTTTGAGAAATTTAGATCCAAGACTTAAGGATCGTTTGCAAATTCCAAAAGATGTTAATGGTGTTTTGGTTGATAGTGTTAAAGAAAAGAGCAAAGGAAAAAATTCTGGTTTCCAAGAGGGTGATATTATCATAGGTGTTGGACAAAGTGAAATTAAAAATTTAAAAGATTTAGAACAAGCTTTAAAACAAGTTAATAAAAAAGAATTTACCAAAGTTTGGGTATATCGCAATGGTTTTGCGACTTTGCTTGTGCTTAAATAAAAATAACGGAAGGATTTTCCTTTCGTTATAAATTTTAGTTTAAAATTAAAATTAAGTTTAAAATAAAGGAAAACTATGACAAATATTCTTATGATAGAAGACGATTTAGAATTAGCAGAAATTACAGCTGAATATTTGGAAAAATTTGATATGAAAGTTGATATAGCTCATGAGCCTTATATAGGCCTTTCTAAGCTTGCATTAAAAGAATATCAGCTTATCATTTTAGACCTTTCTTTGCCAGGACTTGATGGGCTTGAAGTGTGTGAAGAGATTCGTAAAAAGTATGATACGCCTATTATTATTTCAAGTGCAAGACATGATATTACAGATAAGGTTAATGCTTTAGAGCTTGGAGCAGATGATTACCTACCAAAACCTTATAATCCAAAAGAATTACAAGCACGTATTAAAAGTCATTTAAGACGTATTTCAAATACAAAAAGCGCCATAGCAAAAAGTGTAAAAGATCTTGTTTATGATCAATATAAGCATATTATTACCATGAAAGGACAAGAGCTTACTTTAACTAATGCTGAATTTGATATTTTAAGCTATTTGATTAAAAAAGAGGGTGGAGTGGTAAGTCGTGAAGAGCTTGTTTATAATTGTTCTTCTATTAGTGAGGATTCTAGTAATAAAAGTATAGACGTTATTATCAGTAGAATTCGTCAAAAGATGGGAGATGATCCAAAAACTCCAAAATATATTCACTCTATACGTGGAATAGGTTATAAGCTTACTCAATGAATAAATCTTCGATTTTTTATACTATAACTTTTATTTTTATTTTTGCTGGGGTTAGTGTTATACTTGGCTTTTTGTGGCTTATAGAATACGATCAGCAAAATTATACTAGAGAATTAAATACAAAATATTCTTTGATAGCTAATGCAAGGCTCTTAAATTTTGCAGGAGTTATCAGTGAAAAAGAATTTGAAGAGCAGACAAAAAATTATAATAAAATGGATGAGATAACAGAAGCAAAGCAGATCCGTAAAATTCTTTTTAGAGGTGATGTTTTAGCTAGGGTTGAGGTTAATAATGGCTTGATCGAGATTATTTCTTATAATAGACAGGTGTATTTAAATATTATTTATGATGGAAAGGTTTATCTTTATAAGGATCAAGATTATCAAACCTATAGGTATTTTATTATCAAAGCTATAGCTGTAGCTGTGATTTGTATTCTTGTATTGCTTTATATTTATATATTTAAAAAATTAAAACCACTTAAAAGACTTAAAAAACAAATTGATAAATTTGCCCAAGGAAAGCTTAATGATATAGAAGATGTAAGCACTGGGGTGGATGAAATTTCACAAGTAAGTGAAGCTTTTTATCAAGCCATTGTTCAAATTCGAAAGCTAAACCAATCTCGTCAGTTTTTTTTAAGAAATATTATGCATGAACTCAAAACTCCTATTACTAAGGGGCTTTTAACTTTAGAAATGATAGAAGATAATAAATATAAAGAGCGCTTAAATGGGGTTTTTACTAGACTTGAAATTTTAATTAATGAATTTGCTGCTATTGAGCAAATTACTTCAGGGGCTGCTTTTATAAATAGAAAAAAATACAATATTTTAGATGTTTTAGATGAAGCCAAAGAAATTGCAATGCGAGATGATAGCAATATACGTATTTTTATGGAAGAAAGTTTTTTTGTAAATGTGGATTTTAAACTTTTTACTACGGCGATTAAAAATATGATAGATAATGGTATTAAACATTCTGAAGATGGGTTTGTGCAAATTGATATTATAGATGATTATATTTGTTTTAAAAATCGTGGTCCTGAGCTTAACAATACTTTAGAATACTATACTCAAGCTTTTACTCAAGGATCAAAACAAAAATCAAGTTTTGGATTAGGGCTTTATATTGTAAATACTATTTTAGAAACACATGGAATGAAGCTTGATTATTTATATGAAGATGGGGTAAATTTGTTTTATTTTAGAAATTTAAAAAGTGTTATTGTTAAGGAGTAAATTAATTTTTTTACATAAAAAATGCATTTTTGTGTAAAAACCCTTGACAAAGTTTTTTAATTTCACTATAATCACATTTTACTTTTAAATATTCCGGATTAGCTCAGCGGTAGAGTAGTCGGCTGTTAACCGATTGGTCGTAGGTTCGAATCCTACATCCGGAGCCACTTTTTTAACTCCATTTTTAATATTCATAAATGTATTTTAATATAAAAAATTAATAAGTCTTTATCACAAAAAATTGTGATAAAGTTTTTTATTTTGTTTGTTTAAGATTTTTGACAATTTTATCTATTTTTTTACTTGCCTTTTGATAATCCCCATCTTTAAGTTCTTCTAGGGCATTAACAGCAAAAGAAAAATCTTCAACTTCATTAAGATAAGCCTCTATGGCTTCTTTTACTATGGCTGATTTTGGTTTAGAAAGATTTTTACTTAAATTATCCAAACGCTCCTTAAGCTCTAAAGGTATTCTAAAAGAATAAGTTTTTACATTGCGTTTCATTATTATCCTCCTTAAGAATGTTTTTTGTAAAATTTTATAGCTTGTTTACAAGTTTTACAAGTAAATTTATGACCTTGTAATTCTATTTTTTGATGAATGCTATAAGGAACATCGTGAATTTTACCAGGACAATTACAGGTATAAAGGTAAAATTGTGGATGCTCATTATCTTCATCTTCTGCTGCTTCAAAGCTAACATCGCCACCATCATCTGTCGACAAAGAAGAACTTCTCCATTTTTCAACTTTCATGTCTTCATATAGTATATGTTCTAAAAGCCACTTTTTAGCCACTATATAAAGTTTTTCTTTAAGATCATTGGTTGATTTGATATCTTTGATCAAGTTAATCATGGTTTGGATGATTTCTTTGTGTATTTTTCGATGTTCTTCTAAATTTGGATAGCCTATTAGCTGCATGTATTTTTCTTCATCATTAAAGTGATCTTTCATATAATTAAAAAATTCAGCCAAAAGTTCTTTGACTTCATTTTTACTTACAGATCTATCTGATACAACTTCAACTTTTGCAGCAAGTTCAAAAAGCTTTTTATGTTGCTCATCAATTTTAGCATTGTGTACACTATAGCTGTTATCCCATTTTGGAAGCATTTTAACTCCTTAAGGAAAAATTTATTTGTATAAAAGGATTATAGATAAAAATAAATTAAATAAAAATGAAATTTTATTAAATAATTGATAAGAATTTTGATACAATGATATATATTTAAGAGATTTGAAGTTAGAAAGATTTAAATTATGGCTGCTAAAATTTTACTTTTAGAAGATGATTTGAGCTTGAGTGAGATCATTGAAGAGTTTTTAAACGATGAAGGATATGAAGTATTTTTATGCGATAATGCACAAGAAGCTTTAGATATGGCTTATGAAAGATATTTTGATCTTTGGATTTTAGATGTAAAAGTTCCTTTAGGAGATGGATTTTCATTACTTAAAGAATTAAGAAAAAGCGGAAAGCAAACTCCAGCAATTTTCATGACTTCTTTAAACACAACAAACGATTTAAAACAAGGCTTTGACGCAGGTTGTGATGATTATATAAAAAAACCTTTTGAACTTGCCGAGTTATCTATCAGGGTTAAAGCTTTGCTTAAAAGAGCTTTTTCACATAAAAATGAAGATTTTGAAGATTTAGGAGATGGATTTAGATTTGAATTTACTACACAAATTCTTTACCATAATAATAAAGCCTTGACTTTACCGAGTAAAGAAATTAAGCTTTTGTCTTTATTACTTAAAAATAAAAACAACTTTTTAAGCACAGAGAGAATTTTTGAAGAACTCTGGGATTATGATGAGGAGCCTAGTGAGCTAAGTTTAAGGGCTTATGTGAAAAATTTACGTAAAATTTTAGGAAAAGAAAAAATTATAAATCAAAGAGGCAGGGGATATTGCTATGGCTAAAAAAGTCATTAGGCAAATTTTATTAATCTACCTAACAACTACAGGTATTTTTTTAACTATTTTTTTTGCATTATGGTATCAAAAATTATATGAAGAATTAGTTGTTTTAAAGGGTGCCACTTTGAGAGAAAATCATAGAAATATTGTTATAAGCATCTTAAATTCTCGTTTTACCCCTATAGATATAAGTGCAAAAAATATTGCTCAAAGTACAGCGCTAAAATTTGCTATATTTGATGCTAAAAAGATTGTTTTTAGTAATATAGATTTTGATTTAAGAAAAGCAAAGATAGAGCTTAAAGGTAGAGGTATTTGTGATAATAAGGTTTTTTTCCTTGCTCCTATGAGTGCAGATCATTATTTTTTAAGACATGCTAGTAATGAAGAAGTAAATACTAACGATGGTTTGCAAATTTTAATACAGGGTGAAGATGTTGGCAAAGATCTTTTTTGGATTAGAACAAAAGTTTTTGGTTTTGCTATTATGGCTTTTTGCATATTGGGCTTAATATCTTATATTTTAGTAAAAATTGCTCTAAAGCCTTTAGAGGATAAAATCAGCACACTAAATCGTTTCATTAAAGATTCAACCCATGAACTCAATACCCCATTAAGTGTTATTTTGATGAGTATAGAACAACTTGAGCATCAAAATTTAGGAGATAATGCTAAATTTACAAGGATTAAGCTTGCTGCAAAAAGTTTGTCTCAAGTGTATTCTGATCTTGTTTTTTATAATTTCCCTAATGCCTTAGAAACAGAAAAACAAAAATTTGATTTAAGAATACTACTTGAAGAAAGATTGGAATATTTTAAAGTATTTTTTGAGCAAAAAAAAATTACACTAAAGCTTGATTTAAATCAAGTAAATATTTTTGCTCCTAAAAGTCAAATTTCTAAATTGATTGATAATCTTATAAGCAATGCTATTAAATACAATAAAAAAGGTGGAGTAATTTCTATAATTTTAAAAGCCAATTTTTTAAGTATTGCGGATACAGGTTGTGGAATTTCAAAGTCAAATTTAAATCATATTTTTGATAGGTATACAAGATTTAATACCGATCAAGGAGGATTTGGTATAGGGCTTTCTTTGGTAAAAAAAGTTTGTGATGATAATGATATTAAGATTATTTGCGAATCTGTAGAAAATCAAGGGAGTGTTTTTAAATTAAATTGGTAATCAGCAAGGAAAATCCTTGCTGATAAGAGGTTAGAGTAGATATTACATCATTCCGCCCATGCCACCCATTCCTCCCATACCGCTCATATCTGGCATAGCAGGTTTATCTTCTTTAATTTCACTAATTGTTGCTTCTGTAGTTAAAAGCATACTAGCTACAGAAACTGCATTGAGTAAAGCTACTCTTTCTACTTTAACAGGATCGATAATTCCACTTTCAAGCATATTAACATATTCACCTTTTGCAGCATCAAATCCTGTGTTTTCATCTTTAGCATTTTCTACGCTATTTACAACCACACCCGCATCAAATCCTGCATTTTCAGCAATTTGTCTTAAAGGTGCTCTTAAAGCTCTTTCAACGATAGCTGCGCCGATTGCTTCATCACCTTGTAGATCAAGTTTGATTTTAGCTTTTGCTTTGATAAGCGCTGCGCCACCACCAATTACTATACCTTCTTCAACTGCTGCTTTAGTAGCACTTAAAGCATCATCAACACGATCTTTTTTCTCTTTCATTTCAGTTTCAGTTGCTGCGCCTACTTTAATAACTGCAACACCGCCACTTAATTTTGCAAGTCTTTCTTGTAATTTTTCTCTGTCATAATCTGAAGTTGTTTCAGCAATTTGTGCTTTGATTTGATTTACTCTTGCATCGATATTTGCTTTTTCACCTGCGCCATTTACTATGGTTGTATTGTCTTTATCGATGATTACGCTAGAAGCTTGTCCAAGATCTTGTATGGTCGCACTTTCAAGAGTTCTTCCAAGTTCTTCAGAAATCACTTCTCCACCTGTTAAAATCGCTATATCTTCAAGCATAGCTTTTCTTCTATCGCCAAAACCTGGAGCTTTTACTGCTGAAATATTAAGAACACCGCGAAGTTTATTTACAACCAAAGTTGCAAGCGCTTCACCTTCAATATCTTCAGCGATAATCAAAAGTGGTTTGCCTGTTTTTTGAATTTGTTCTAAAACCGGTAATAAATCTTTTAAATTTGCAATTTTTTTATCAAAAAGCAGGATATAAGGGCTTGAAAGCTCTACTGTCATTTTTTCTGCATTAGTGATAAAATAAGGGCTTAAATAACCTCTGTCAAATTGCATACCTTCAACTACATTTAATTCATCATTGATTGATTTTGCCTCTTCAACAGTGATAACACCATCTTTGCCCACTTTTTCCATAGCATCAGCGATTAAATTTCCGATTTTTTCATCAGAATTGGCTGAGATTGTAGCAACTTGTGCAATTTCTTTTTTATCTTTTACTTCGCGAGAAAGTTTTTTAAGTTCGCCTACTATAGCTTCGCAAGCTTTATCCATGCCACGTTTTACTTCAATAGGATTTGCACCTGCTGTGATATTTCTTAAACCTTCTTTAAAAATCGCATGAGCTAAAACCGTTGCAGTAGTTGTTCCATCGCCTGCTTGATCAGCTGTTTTGCTTGCTACTTCTCTTACAAGTGAAGCGCCCATATTTTCAAGACTATCTTTAAGTTCTACTTCTTTGGCAACACTTACGCCATCTTTAGTAATGCTTGGAGCACCAAAGCTTTTTTGGATTAAAACATTGCGTCCTCTTGGCCCCATAGTTACTTTTACCGCGTCATTAAGTTTTTTAACGCCCTCATAAAGTTTATTTCTTGCTTCATCTGAAAAAATAATTTCTTTTGCCATTTTTTATCCTTTTTTATAAATTATTTTAAAATTCCTAAGATATCATCTAAGTTTAAAACTAAATATTCATTATTATCAAGTTTAATTTCTGTTCCACCGTATTTAGCAAACACGATTTTATCACCATTTGCAATATCAGTGATTTCTTTACTTACTGCTACTACTTCACCCATTAAAGGCTTTTCTTTAGCATTATCTGGTATAATTATGCCTGAGGCTGTTGTTTTAGTTTCTTCTACGCGTTTAACTAGAACACGCTTTCCTAAAGGTTGAAAATTCATTTTTGTCCATCCTTAAAAATATTGATTTTAGCACTCTTTTATTTAGAGTGATAATATCATACTATAAAAAATGAATTTTGTCAATACTTTAAATTAAAATATTTATAAAAGTTTAGTTTTATAGACTAAAGTTATTTTATAAAATAAACTAAAGGATAAAAATGAAAAAGATTTTTTATGGAGTTATAGCTTTTGTTGTTGTGCTTTTGATTGCTATTTATACCATACTTTTCACAAGTTTTGGTAATAATATAGTGGCAAATATAGCGCAAAAAAAGATCAAAGAAAGTGCGGGATTAGATGTAAATATCACGCATTTTAATTTACGTTTTTCAAGTCTTGAATTGCAAGCAAATATCGCAAATATGGCAGATTTTAATCTTAAGGGATCTTTGAGTCCTTTTAAGCTTGGATTTGATCTTGACTATCTTATTTCTTTAAATCAAAATTATGCTAAAAATTTAGGTTTAAATTTAAATCAAAACCTTTCTTTTGGCGGTAAAATTCAAGGTAAAGCAAGTGATTTTACTTTAGATGGAAAGGGTTATTTGTTAGGTTCAAATGTACTTTTAAATGCAAGAATGTATAATTATAGCCCTATTGCTTTAAATTTAGATGCGCAAAATCTTAAGATAGAAGAAATACTTCATCTTTTATCTTACCCTAGTTACGCTAAAGGTTTTTTAAATGCTCAAGCAAAAATTTCAGCACAGAATTTAAAACCTGATGGGAATATCATCATAAAACTTGATACAAATTATATAAACTATGAGGCGATAAAAAAAGATTTTTCTTTAGACTTGCCTTTAAATTCTAATCCTAAAGCAGAAATTTTGGCCAATGTTAAAGAAGATAAGATTTATGCTGTAAGTAAAATTTACAATGATTATCTTAACTTACAAACCCAAAAAACTCTTTATGATATTAGCAAGAATGCTTTAAGTACTGATTTTAGTTTAAGTATTCCTTCTCTTGCAAAGCTTGAAAAGCTTGCAAAAACTAGACTAAATGGTAGTTTGGGTGTGGTAGGTCAAGCAAGTGTTGTAAATAATATTTTATCAAGTTTAAATGCTCAAGTTATTGGACTTGGTGGAGAAGTAAAGGCAAGTTTGAAAAATAATAAAATTTTTGCAGATATTAATGAAGCAAGCTTGGAAAAATTATTAGCTCTTGCAGGATATGGAGCTTTAGTTTCTGGAAATTTAAATGCTAAACTTCTAAATGCAGATTTGGATTTTTCTAATTTTGATCTTGAAGCAAAAATAAACAATGCAAAACTTAACACCAATGAGCTTAAAAAAATGGCTAAAATAGAGCTTCCAAATACAATTTTTAGTTTTGATGCTAAAGCAAATGCAAAAAATAGCAATATTGCTTACAATGCTTTGCTTGCTTCAAATTTGCTTAATATCAAAAAACTTCAAGGAACTTATAATTTAAAAAATAGTGAGTTAAATACAGATTTAAATGCTTTTATCGATGATTTATCTCAGTTTAGCGCTATAACAGGACAAAAATTACAAGGTAAGGCAGATCTTACTGCAAAAGCTCATATTATAGGCACTCAAATACAAAATTTAAATGCCAATGCAAATTTGGCAGATGGTGTAATCAAGGCTGATTCAAATGGTAAAAAACTTGATTTAAACATTGATAAACTTGATTTATCTAAACTTTTTGTTATAGCAGGTATGCCAAATTATGCCAGTGGGATTGTTAATGCAAAAGTTAATTTAGATAATATCGATTTTAACAACCTTAATGGTAAAGCAAATTTAGAAGCTAAAGGTATATTAAATGCTGCAACTTTAAGTAAAATTTTAAATAAAAATTTTCCAAACAATACAAGTTATGATTTAAATACCAAAATTAATTTTAAAAACAATATCGCTCAATTTGATTCTGTTTTAAATTCATCTTTAGCTGATCTTACAAAACTACAAGGAAGTTTTGATATAAGTAAAATGCTTTTAAATTCGGATTTTAATCTAAAGATAAATGATTTTTCAAAACTAGGCTTTTTGTTGGATAGAAAACTTAAAGGTAGGGCAGAATTTAATGGAAAGGTAGGTTTTGATAAGAATTTAAATTTTGTTGTAAATAGTCCAAATTTATTTGAAGGGAGGCTTCAAAGCACACTTAAAGATAACCTTTTGCTTGCTGATTTAAATGGAGTGGATTTAAGTAGTCTAGCTCAAGGTTTAGATTTTATGGATGTTTATCAAGGTAAGGCAGATGTGAAGGCAAATTACAATCTTTTAAGTGAAGAAGGAGAGGTTAATTTGGATATGAAAGAGGGTAAATTAAAACCAAATCTTATTACCAATGCTTTAAAAATTTTAACACTAAAAGATATTACCAATGATGTTTATCGCACTGCTAATGCTAAAGCTTTGATTAAAAAAGAAAATATCAAACTTGATCTTAATATGCAAGCAGATCGTTCTTATATTTTAGTACCATCAGGAGCTTTAAATTCTAAAAGCGGAGCTTTAAATTTGCCTTTTGATATTAAACTCGATAGAGCCAATTTTAAAGGAAGTATTACAGGAACTACGGAAAATCCTAAAGTGAATTTAAATGCAGGAAGTGTGTTAAATTCTATTAAAAATGTAGTAGGTGGCGGTGTGAGTGATGGTGCTAAAAGTACGGGCGATAAAGTTGATAAAGCGGTGAATAAATTATTAAATAAGATTTTTTAAGGTAAAAAATGTTTAATGGACTCATAAGAGAAATTGCTAAAGTTCAATCTTATCAAAACAATACTTTAAGCTTAAAAGCAAAATATCGCCCAAACCTTGGCGATAGCATAGCCGTAAATGGAGCTTGTTTAAGTGTAACAAAACTTTATGAAAGGGGTTTTGAAGTGGAGCTTTCTCGTGAAAGTCGCACTCATATAGCTATAGAGAATTTAAAAGATAAAGTTCATATAGAACCTGCTTTAAGATATGGCGATAGAATTGATGGACATCTTATGCAAGGACATATTGATTTTATCGGCACACTTGAAAAGATTCAAAAAGATGAAAATGGAGTGGATTTTTATATATCTTTACCTAAAGAAGCTATGAAATTTATGGCAGAAAAAGGAAGTATAGGCGTTGATGGGGTAAGTCTTACTATCAATGAAATTTTAAAAAATGGCATTAGGCTTACTATTATTCCTATTACTTTTAAAGAAACGCTTTTTAAAGACTATCAAGTAGGTAGAAAAATCAACATAGAAAGCGATTTACTTGCTCGTTATATTTATGCACAATTACAAGGTAAAAACAAAGGATTGTCATGGGAAGAAGTGGAAAGAATTTCTTATCTTTATTAGAAAATGATAAAGTCGGTATTTTTTGTGCTTTTGATAAGGATTATAATGTTTTTAGAGCTAAAATTTATAATGAGAATTTATTTTCTCATTTAGGTTTTAAAGATATTAAAAAATGTGTTTTTATGGATCAAATTCACTCTCATAAAGTTATCATTTATGAAAAAAATTTAAAAAATCTTAGCTGTGATGGGCTTATAAGTAAAGAAAAAAATATCGCTCTTTGTGTTTTAAGTGCGGATTGTCTGCCTTTGATCTTATATTATGAAAGCGGCATTATAGCAGCTTTGCATTCAGGTAGAAAAGGAAGCTTTGAAAATATTCTAAAAGAATGCGTTGATCAAATTACTATACAAAATTCACATTTAGATAAGAATAAATTTCATCTTTTTATCCTGCCTGGAATTTGTGCTAAAAATTATGAAATAGATGGAGAAATTTTAGAATTTGCTAAAAAAGAATTTAAAGAATTTGTTCAAGATGATAAACTTGATTTAAAAGCTTTAGTAAAATTTCAAGCGCAAAATTTAGGCATTGAAAATATTAAAGATTGTGGAATTTGTAGCTTTGATGATGAGAGTTTTTTTTCTTATCGTCGTGATAAAACGACTAAGCGTTTTGTGAGTGTGGTTTATTTAAAGGATTAAAATGTATGAAAGAAAAGATTCAAGGGTGTTAAAAATCATTCAAAAAGCTAGAGAATTTGGCGATGGAGATTTGTTAAATGAAGCTTTGGTAAAACAATTGATTGATGCAGATTTTTGTGAAATTAATGAAAAAGAAAAAGAAGAGCTTGCAACTCTTCTACATTCTTTAATCAATGCAAAAGATAAAGCGTTATTGAGTAATTAAAATTCTATATAGTTTTCAAAATCTTCTTCTTTTGGAGGATTAGGTTGATTCGAGGCTAGGGCTTCTTTAACAACCTGCTCGTATCCAGCTATGATATGTTTAAAATTCTCTTTTGCTTTTCCACTAAGTTCTGATTTGGCGATTTTTACAACAGATGCAGGATTTATAGCTTTATTATTTAAATATACTCCAAAATGCAAATGAGGACCTGTGCTCATACCTGTTGAACCAACATATGCAATTACTTGTCCTTGATTTACCTTTTGTCCGTTTTTAATTTTTGCAAAACGACTAAGATGGGCATATAAAGTCATATAACCTGAGTCATGCTTGATTTGAATTACATTTCCATAACCACCTTTTGTGCCTATAAAGGTTACTACTCCTTTGCCAGCACTTTTTACAGGAGTTCCAGTAGGTGCAGCATAGTCTATACCAAGATGAGCACGATAGCGTTTTAATATAGGATGATATCTTGCTGTTGTAAAAGGAGAGGAAATTCTAGTGTAGTTCACAGGTTTTGTAAGTAAAAAAGATTCTAATTCTTTGCCATCGCGATCATAGAATATATCATTATAAGAAAAGACTTCTCTAGCACTTTTATTGATTTCTACCATTGCCATTTTTATATTTATATCGCCCCAAAGTTTACCCATGCGTCTTTTTTGTTCATAATATAGGGTTACTTCATCACCTTTTTGGATATTGCGAAAATTTATACTTCCTCGAAAAGCACGAACCATAGCACGAGCTAAAGTACTGCTACCACTTTCTTCATAGACATCTTGATAAGCAGAGCTTTTAATGGTTAAATGTAAAATTCTATCTTCTTTTTGATAAGATACAGGAGTAAAAGCAAGAGTGTATTGTCCATCTTTATCTTTATAGATATGAATTTGTAAATCATCACTAATTGGAATTAAAACTTGTTCTATGTTGTTGTTTTCATCTTTTAAAACTTGATATTTTATTTTATAGGCTATATCAGAAGCAAGTTCTTGATCTTCTCTATCAAGTCCATAATAAAGCGACATAGGTATGGAATTTCTTTGTAAGAATTTAAGCAAGGTATCTCCATTATCCCAAGTTAGCTCTTCAACACTTAAAGCTGCAAAACTTTGAACAACAAAAATAAATAAAAGCAATAATTTTTTCATGAGATAACCTTAATTTTTAAAAGAATTTTGAAATTTGAAAGCTATATTTTACTTTATTTTTCTTACAATTGCTTAACAAAAAAGGATTATAATTCTATAAATTTTTATTTAAGGAGCAAATTTGTTTAAAACTATAGTGTGTTTTTTAGCTTTAAACCTTAGCCTCTTTGCGGTTGGATTTGATTTAAAACCTATAAAAAGTGAACTTGTAAAAGTTGATGATATTTATGGTTATATTAAAGATAGCGATGATATAAAACTTTATTCAAGTGGCGTAGTAGTGCAACATTTTAGCAATTCGCAAAGTATCATCGCTAGAGCAAGTGTTATAGATAAAAAAAATGGTTTGGCAAAATTAGAATTTAGTGTTTTTTCAGCTCTTAAGCAAGATGCTTTGCCTTTACCAAATGTTTTACCTAAAGTAGGTGATGAGGTTGTTTTAAATTTTCTTTATGATAGAGGATTGGTAATTGCTCCTGATGAACAAACTTATAATGAACTTGTTAGAGAATTTCCGCAGATATATTTTACCCATATTGACATTTTTGGAGCACAATTAATTAGAACGGCCACTCTTTCTCCTAAGCGTTCAGATTTTAGGCAATTTTGTGATGATAATGCGGTTGGCATTTTGGTTGTGGCTTTGGAAAATCAAGCAGAAGTTGTGGATTGTCAAGATTTTAATAAGCTTTATGAAGTGCCTATAAGCAAGCCAACTAGCGTTCAGGTTCCTTTTTATTCTCGTATAGGTGGATATAAAAGTAATTTTTTTGATTTTAACTCTCAAGAAATAGGGAATTATTATAGATATTATGATGCTTTGATTAATCTTCCTAAGGTGCAATAAACATGAAAAAAGAATTTGAACAATATTTTAAACGATTTTTAGGAGAAGAAAACGCTTATTTTGATGAAATTCACAAAAGAGCTTATAGCTATGATGCGACAAAAAAACATTATTTACCCGATGGGGTTCTTTTTCCAAGAAATGAAGAAGATATTGCTCAAATTTTAAAATTTTGCAATGAAAATAATATCATAGTCATACCACGAGGCTCAGGATCTGGTTTTACAGGAGGAGCTTTAGCTGTTAATGGCGGTGTGGTGCTTGCTTTTGAAAAGCATATGAATAAAATTTTGGAAATTGATCTTGAAAATTTAGTGGCTGTTGTGCAACCTGGGGTTATTAATATACATTTACAAAAAGAAGTGGTTAAATACGGACTTTTTTACCCACCTGACCCTGCTAGCATGGAGTATTCTAGCTTAGGGGGTAATGTAAGCGAAAATGCTGGGGGAATGAGAGCTGTAAAATATGGCATTACAAAAGATTATGTGATGGCTTTAAGGGCTGTTTTGCCTAGCGGAGAAATCATTCGTGCAGGAAAACGCACTATTAAAGATGTGGCAGGTTATAATTTGGCAGGAATTTTAATCGCTAGTGAAGGTTCTTTGGCAGTTTTAAGTGAGCTTACTTTAAAATTAATACCTTTACCTAAATTCAAAAAAACCGCTTTTGCTATTTTTCCAAGTGTAAAAAGTGCTATGAATGCGGTTTACAAAAGTCTTGCTAGCGGTGTAAGTCCTGTATCTATGGAATTTTTAGACAATCTTAGCATTAGAGCGGTTGAGAGTAAATTTAATAAAGGTTTGCCTATAGAAGCTGGCGCTATTTTGATTGCTGATGTGGATGGTAATGTTAAAGAAGCTATTGATGAGGATTTAAGAAATTTAGAACATTATTTTTTAGAAGCTGGAGCTAGTGAATTTAAAATAGCAAAAGACGAACAAGAAGCCGCAGATATTTGGTTTGCTAGAAGAAATTGTTCTCAAAGCATTGCCATCTATGGAACTTTAAAACTTAATGAAGATATTACAGTTCCGCGTTCTAAACTACCTGCTTTGCTTGAAGGTATAGATGAGATTTCTAAAAAATATGGTTTTAAAATTCCTTGTTTTGGGCATACAGGGGATGGAAATGTGCATACTAATGTTATGGTTCCTGATAAAAATGATAAAGAGCAGGTGAAAAAAGGCTATGAAGCTGTGGAAGAAATTTTTAAATTAACAGTGAAACTTGGAGGAACTTTAAGCGGAGAGCATGGCATAGGACTTTCTAAGGCACCTTTTATGAATTTAGCTTTTTCTGAAGCTGAGATGACTTTAATGAGAAATATTAAAAAAGCTTTTGATCCAAATAATATACTAAATCCTTTTAAAATGGGACTTTAGAAGGTGAAAAATTTTTTTACTATTTTACTAAATTTACGTGATAAGGAAATTTTAAATTATGCAGCAGCGCTTAGTTTTTATACTGTATTATCTTTAATACCTATTTTATTTGTATGTTTTTCTGTTTTTACGCAAATTTCTAGTTTTAAAGCTTATTATGAAAAAGCAAAGCAAGTAATTTTTGCTTTTTTAATACCAACGCAACAAGATGTTGTTGCTACTTACATCGATACTTTTTTAAAAAATAGTGTAAATTTGGGTATTGTAGGTCTTATTGCTATGGCATTTACTTCTTTAGCTTTTTTTTCAGGCTATGATTTTGTAATCAATCGTATTACTAAAAATGAACCTAAAGGACTTTGGCAAAGCATTAGTTCTTATTGGACTCTTTTAACTCTTGTTCCTTTGGGGCTTGGGCTTAGTTTTTATATTTCAGGTTTTATCCAACAAACTTTGGATGATTATAAAATAGGGTTTAATTTTTTTGAAATTTTACCCTTTGTAATTATTTGGGGTTTATTTTTTATATCTTATTCAAGTTCTGTTCATAAGGGAACTCTTAAAAGTTTAGCTTTAGTATCTTTTGGAGCGGGTGCTATTTGGTATATAGGAAAAAATTTATTTGTATATTATGTGGTATATAATAAAACATACGCTAGTGTTTACGGATCTTTTTCTACTATTTTATTCTTTTTTATTTGGATTTATATTTCTTGGATTATTTATCTTTTTGGGCTTAAACTCTATTATTTTCTAAATCACAATCATAATGAAGGGAATAAAATTCGCAAAAATACAAAGAAAAGCTAGATATTTAAATCGTACAGAGATTAAAGAAGCAATAAGATAACTTAAAAAATCCAAAATGGGATATGGATATTAGTTCCATAAATTTTAAATTTAAAAAATTCATCCAAGATAAAATTGAACAAATCTCCATAGTTTATAAGATGTAAAAATAATACTAAAGGATAAAATATTACAAAAATTCCACTCAAAATAATACCTAAAATTTGTTGGTAGCTTATAAGTGGAAAAAAATAAAGTACAGGTAAAGTCATAGCAAAAAAAGTCCAAATATTAAGCAAAATAATATTTATAAGATTGTTAAATTTATTTGCAAAATGATGCATATATAAAAAATATAAAAAACACCTAAAATAGAAAATAAAAATCCAATATTAAATAAAAGTCTAGGGTAAAGAGAAATGCACAATAAAATACTACAAAAAAGCGTAAAGAAATTAATAATTTTTATATTTTTACACAATAGATAAAAAACCCAAAAAGCCATAATCAAGGAGCGCACAAAAGAAGGGACAAATCCTATTAAACAAGCATAAGCTAAAAGTAGTGTAAAAATTAAAATACTTAAATCTAAACGTAAATTTCTATAAGGAAAATATCTTTTTTGGAAAAAACTATAAATTGGAGCTAAAATAAAGAAAATTAAACTAAAAAGCAAGCTTATGTGATAACCGCTAATTGCTATAAGGTGTGCTATGCCGTAGTAATTTACATCGTTTCTAAGCTCTAAAGATATGGGCAGTGCAAAAAATAAAGCACTATAAAATTCTTTAATTTTTTCATTTGTATGTTGATTTAAGAAGTAAGATATAATGGGATTGTATTCTTTTTCTTTTAATTTTTCAAAATCATAAGAAGGTGTGTAAAAACTTTTGCTCAGATAGTCTTTAAAGTTAATATTATGGGTGATAATTCTAAGGCTTAAAAGTTGATTCTTGCTTAAATTTAAATCCTTAAAACTTGTAGTATAAAAAGTGAAGTTTTCAGTTTGTAGCTTTAAAACCCAGTATTTTTTATTTTTTTATTATATTTTGTATATTGGTGCGTTAATAGAGCGTTATTTATAAAGTAATGTTTTTGGTTTTTAAATTTTAAAAAATTATTATATTCTAAAAGGATATTAAAAATAAAAATAATAACAACAGATAAAAATAAATAATGAAATTCTTTAAAAGAGTAAAAAAAAGAATTCCATAGAGACATTATTTTTTAGAAAATTTACTTAAATAAAGCCAAATTATTCCAGCTAAAAATAATAAAAATAAAGGAGCAGTATAAGGATATAAACTCAGTTTATCAAAAATTGCTTCAATAACATACCCAAAAGTATAAGCAGCAAAACCTAGAACAATAGCCCATGCCAAACTAGCTAGAGTATTGATAATAAAAAATTTAATAAAATTATATTTTGCCATACCTGCAGCTATGGGAATGAAAGTTTTTAAACCATAAATAAATTTTTGAGTTACAAGTAAAATAATTCCGTGTTGTTTTGTTTTCATCATAGCAAGGGCTAGTTTGCGTCGGTGTTTTTTAAAATAAGGCATAATATCTTTTTTATAATATTTTCCAAGTATAAAAAGCAAAGTTGAACCTATGGTATTAGCAATAAAAGCAAGAGCAATGCAAAAACTAAGATCCATTTTTCCTTGAGAGCTTAAAACTCCTGCAGCTAAAATTCCAACCATTCCGCCCCCTAAAGAGTAAAAGAATAAAACAATATAACCATATTTTATTAAAGTATCAATCATATCTTGCATAATAAACCTTATTTAGCGTATTCTACAGCTCTAAGTTCACGTATAACATTGACTTTAATTTCACCAGGATATTGCATTTTTTCTTGAATTTCAGCTGCTATTTCCTTAGCCAAAAGTACACTTTCATCATCATTAACAAGCTGAGCATTGGCTATGACGCGAATTTCTCTTCCGGCATTGATTGCATAGGCATTTTTAATTCCTTCTTTACTTTTAGCGATATCTTCTAGCTCATTGACTCTTTTTAAGAAAGCTTCTAATACTTCTCTTCTAGCTCCAGGTCGTGCAGCACTTAAAGTATCTGCTGCACAAACAGCTGCTGATTCTATGCTTGTAGCTTCTTCGTGTCCATGATGTGCGTAAATAGCATTGATTACTACAGGATGCTCTTTATAGCGTTTGCAAAGTTCTGCGCCTAAATCCACATGAGATCCTTCAAAATCATGGGTTAATGCTTTTCCTATATCATGTAAAATTCCCGCACGACGTGCTAAATTCTCATCCCCGCCACACTCAGCAGCAATGATTCCTGCAAGGTGAGCCACTTCCAAAGAATGTGCTAAAGCGTTTTGTCCATAGCTTGCTCGGTATTTGAGTTTTCCTATGAGTTTTACAATTTCAGGGTGTATTTTATTTAAACCTAGATCCATAACTATGGTTTCGCCTTCTTCTAGAATAGCACTATCAAATTCTTTACACACTTTTTCGTGAATTTCTTCTATGCGCGCGGGTTGAATTCTGCCATCTTCAACTAAAAGTTCTATAACTTTTGTAGCAATAGCACGGCGATAAAGATTAAAACAACTTACTATAATAGCACCTGGTGTATCATCGATGATAATATCAACACCTAAAACCATTTCTAAGGTTTTAACATTGCGCCCTTCTTTGCCAATGATACGTCCTTTAAGTTCATCGTTTTTAATGTTAATAACATTGATAAGTCTTTCAGCTGCAAATTCACCTGCAAAACGAGAAGTAGCTTGAGCAATGATGAAGTTAGCTTTTCTTTTGGCTTCATTTTTTGCTTCTTCTTCATATTTTCTTACTATATGTGCAATTTGCTCGCGAGAATTTTCTTCTACTTTTTTAAGAATGATTTCTTTGGCTTCATTTTGTGTAAGTCCTGTAGAATGTTCTAAAATTTTTAAAACATCGTCAAGTTTTTCTTGATATTTATTTTTTAATTTATCAACATCAGATTGTAAGTCTTGAATGTGTTTTTGTGACTTGCAAAGGTATTCTTTATCTTCTTTTAGTTTTTCTTCTTCTTGCTGAAGTTTTTGTTCTTTTTTAGAAAGATCATCAAATTTTTGATTAAAATCTTTTTGAATTTTGTGAGTTTTTTCTTCGTATTTTTTTTTAACTTCTAATTCTGCATTAAGAATTGAATTTTTTGCATCTTTTAAAATAAGCTCCGCTTCGTATTCTATAGCTTTAGCTTTAGCTTTGGCTTGTTCTACGAAAATTTCATATTTGGCATCATTGATTTTTTTTGCAACTAAATATCCTATACCGAGTCCGACTATAGCGGCTATAAGTGCGATAAGTGATTCTATCATTTTTTCTTTCTTTCTTGTAATATTTTTTATAAGGGTTTATGTATAATTTTCCTGAAATATCATGCTTTTGTGTTAGATTATTTTGACTTAAAGCATCTATACTTTGGACAAATATTATATGAGGTTTGTAATTTAAATTTTCAAAAAATCTATCATAAAAACCTTGCCCATGTCCTATTCTTTTTAAATTTTTATCGACACCAATTACAGGCACAATAGCTAAATCAATTTTTGCTTTAAAAAAAGAATCTATAGGCTCTAAAACCCCAAACCTTTTTTTAATAAAAGGCAATCTTAATTTTACAATTTTTAAACTTTTATCTTGCATAAATGGAACAAAAAGTTTGTAATTTTTATTAAGAATATGGCGAAATTTTATTAAGTTTGGTTCATAATGCAAAGGAATAAAAATTAAAATATTTTTAGCTTTAAATAGCTTTATTATTTTAAGACATTCTTTGAATATTTTATAATCTTGTTTGAAATTTAGTTTTGAATGTTTGAAAAGGCGTATTTTTTGCAATGCCCTAAAATCTGTTTTTTCCATTAATATGCCTTTAAAAAAATATTATCTTATGTATGTTATAATTTTAGCATTTTTATAAAGAAGAATAAAGGATTGATAAATAATGAAGATTAAAAAAATACTTTTACTAGTGGCAATATCTTATTTGTTTGTTGCTTGTAGCAATGATAAAGAAAAGCAGCAAAATGATGTAAATTTAAGTACCGAGGCAAGTATCAATCAAAGTGATGATATGAATTTTAAACTTAATTTGATTGATGGAGGATCAATTTCAGTTAAAAAAGAAAATGCCGTTTTAAATTTCAACGATGAAGATAAGGCAACTTTGTTTGTATTTTTTACCACTTGGTGTACCCCTTGCATTGCTGAAATCTCTCATCTTAATAAATTACAAGAAAAGTATAATAATGATTTTAATATAGTTGGGATTTTATTAGAAGATAAATCTAACGATGAGATTCAAAAATTTATAGAACAGCATAAAATATCTTATAAAGTCGCTAATGGTGAAAATAACTATCTTTTAGCTAAAGCTTTAGGTGGGGTAAATGGAATTCCTACCATGTTTCTTTACAACAAGCATTCTAAATTGATTAATCAGTATTTAGGGCTTATTCCTGAAGAAATGCTAGAAATTGATATACAAAAGGCTATACTTTAATGTTTGATTTTTTTAAAAAAGGACTTGCAAAAACTCTTGAAAATATTGTTGGAGTTAAAGGAGAGAATAAAAAGATAACCAAAGATTTGCTTGAAGAAATTTTGCTTGAAGCAGATGTAAGTTATGAAATAGTTGAAGAGATAATTTATTATTTACCACCTCAAAATGAAGTAAAAAAAGAAGATTTAAAGCGTGTTATGGGTTCTTATTTTCTTTATGAAAAAAAAGAAACCAATCAAGAAAAACCTTTTGTAGAGCTTATTTTAGGAGTAAATGGAGCAGGAAAAACAACAAGTATTGCCAAGCTTGCTTATTTATACAAAAACCAAAATCAAAAAGTGATTTTAGGAGCGTGTGATACTTTTAGAGCAGGTGCGATTGAGCAATTAAAACTTTGGGCGCAAAAAGTGGATGTAGATATAGTTTTAACTGCACAAGGGCATGATCCTTCAGCGGTTGCTTTTGATACCATTTCTAAAGCAAAAGCAAAGGATTTTGATAGGGTTATTATCGATACAGCAGGGCGTTTGCAAAATCAAAAAAATTTAGCCCATGAGCTTGAAAAAATTGTGAGAATTTTAAACAAAGCTTTAGAAGGTGCACCCCATAGAAAAATTTTAGTTTTAGATGGAACACAGGGAAATGCTGGAATTTTACAAGCTAAAGCTTTTAATGAGCTTGTAAAACTTGATGGTGTGATTATTACAAAGCTTGATGGGACAGCTAAAGGGGGTGCACTTTTTAGTATAGCAAGAGAGCTTGAGCTTCCTATTTTTTATGTAGGCGTGGGTGAGCAAATGACGGATTTACAAGAATTTAATGCAAGTGCTTACTTAGATACTTTATTAGATCCTATTTTTGAATAATGGCAAAAAATAAAGCACTTTTTGAATGTCAAGCTTGTGGAAATCAACAAAGCAAATGGCTTGGAAAATGTCCTGATTGTGGAGCTTGGGATAGTTTTATAGAATTAAAAGCTGAGCAAATTAAAGTTTTAAAAGAGCTTGCGCAAGTTAGTATGAAAACAAGCGAGGCTGTTTGTATTGAAGATGTGGAGTTAGAACATTTTACAAGATACAGCACAGATGATAATGAGCTTGATTTGGTTTTAGGCGGAGGGCTTGTTGAAGGTTCTTTAGTGCTTATAGGCGGAAGTCCAGGTGTGGGAAAATCTACGCTTTTGTTAAAAATTGCTTCAAATTTAGCTAAACAGGGTAAAAAAGTGCTTTATGTCAGTGGCGAAGAAAGTAAAGCCCAGATTAAATTAAGAGCTGATCGCCTTGAGGCTAATACTCCGAATTTATTTTTACTTACTGAACTTTGCCTTGAAAATATTTTAGAAGAATTGCACAAAAAAGATTATAGTATTCTTATCATTGATTCTATACAAACTCTATATTCAAATAAAATCACTTCAGCAGCAGGAAGCATTACTCAAGTGCGTGAGATTACTTTTGAACTTATGCGTGTTAGCAAGGCTTATAATATCAGTACTTTTATCATAGGGCATATTACTAAAGAAGGTGCTATAGCAGGACCTAGAGTTCTTGAGCATATGGTAGATGTGGTGCTTTATTTTGAAGGAGATGCCACTAAAGAAATTAGACTTTTAAGAGGCTTTAAAAATCGTTTTGGTGGAACGAATGAAGTAGGTATTTTTGAGATGACTGCTAAGGGTTTGATTAGCGCAAAAGATTTAGCAAATCGTTTTTTTACTCGTGGAAAGGCTATTTCAGGAAGTGCTTTAGGTGTTGTGATGGAAGGATCTCGTGCCTTGGTTTTAGAAGTTCAAGCTTTAGTGTGTGAAAGTTCTTATCCAAAACGCAGCGCTACAGGATATGAAAAAAATCGCTTAGATATGCTTTTGGCTTTGCTTGAAAGAAAACTTGAAATTCCTTTAGGGCATTATGATGTATTTGTAAATATTAGCGGCGGAGTAAAAGTAAGTGAAACTGCTGCGGATTTGGCTGTGGTTGCTGCGATTATTTCAAGTTTTAAAAATCGCCCTTTGAGTAAAGATAGTATTTTTATAGGGGAGCTTAGTTTAAATGGAGAAATTAGAGAGGTTTTTAGCCTTGATACGCGTTTAAAAGAAGCTAAAATGCAAAAATTTAAAAATGCCATTGTTCCTTCTAAGCCTTTGGAAGATATAGGGCTTAAGTGTTTTGTTGCTAAAGAACTTTCGCAAGTTTTAGAATGGATGTAAATTTTCATTAAAATATAAGTAAGATTTTGCTAGAATTTCGAGTTTAGAATAAAATTTTTGAGGAAACCATGAAAGATTTATTTTTATTTAGCTCTTTGCTTGATGCAAGTCATACTTTTTCTTATTTTTTTCACATAGGTTTGGTAGCTTTAATTGCTGTTATAGTGGCTATGATGGCTACTCGTTCTATGCAACTTGTTCCACGCGGTATGCAAAATTTAGGTGAGGCTTTTTTAGAGGGAGTTTTATCTATGGGTAGAGATACCATGGGAAGTGAAAAAGGTGCAAGAAAATATCTTCCTTTGGTTGCAACTTTGGGGATTATAGTGTTTTTTAGTAATATTATAGGTATAATACCTGGTTTTCACGCTCCAACTGCAAGTTTAAATTTGACTTTGTCCTTGGCTATTATAGTTTTTGTATATTATCATTTTGAGGGTATTAGGGCACAAGGTTTTGTAAAGTATTTTGCTCATTTCATGGGACCTATTAAACTTTTAGCTCCTTTGATGTTTCCTATAGAGATAGTTTCTCATCTTTCTCGTGTGGTTTCTTTGTCCTTCCGTTTGTTTGGAAATATTAAAGGTGACGATTTATTTTTGATGGTAATTTTAGCTTTAGTTCCTTATATAGCTCCACTTCCCGCTTATGTGCTTTTAACTTTTATGGCATTTTTACAAGCTTTTATTTTTATGATTTTAACTTATGTATATTTAGCGGGTGCAACTGTTGTTGAGGAAGGTCATTGATCTATATTTTAGAATTTTTCAAAGGTGCATCTTTAGCTTTAATGCTTTTTGGTGCATTTTTCTTCTTTTTTAAATATAATTCTTTTTTCTATCTTTGCTTGGGTATTATACCAGGTTTGCTTTTATCTTTAATTTTTGTTTTACTTATAGAAAACCATAAGCTGAAAAATGAAAATAAGTTAAGATAAAAGCAAAAAATAGTTTATTTTCTAAGCATGAAGCTCTTCTTTAAGCAAATACTTTACAGCTTCATAAATTTTAATAGCTGCTTTGGATTTATTCATAGTATAAAGATGAATTCCATCTACACCACTTGTGATTAAATCGACAATTTGATCGCAAGCATACGCGATACCTGCATCTTCTAAAGCCAAAGTATTATTTTCATATTTTTCTAAAATTTTAACAAATTTAGGAGGGATTTTAGCTCCGCAAAGTTGAGAAATTTTTAAAACCTGTCTTTTGTTAGTAATAGGCATAATACCTGCGTAAATAGGTATGTCAATACCTGCTAAAGCACAATTTTGTTTAAAAGTATAAAAATCTTCATTATCGTAAAAAAGTTGAGTAATGAGCTTATCTGTTCCTGCATTTACCTTAGTTTTAAGATGGTGTATATCCTCGATGAAATTTTTAGATTCATTATGTTTTTCAGGATAGCATGCGGCATAAATTTCAAAGTATTCTTGTTTTTTTATAAAAGAAATTAAATCACTAGCATAAGAAAAATCTTTGCTTTTTTCTAAATTCTCACATATATCGCCTCTTAGGGCAAGAATTTGATTAAGATTTTTTTCTTTGCATTTTTGAAGTATCTGAGTGATTTTTTCTTTACTAGAATGGATACAAGGTAAATGTACTATGCTAGGAATTTGATATTCTTTCTGGATTAAGCTTGCAATTTCTAAAGTGTTTTGTGAGTTAACAGAGCCTCCAGCTCCAAAGGTTACGCTGATAAAATTAGGGCTTAATTGCCCTAAATCATCTAAGATAGCATGAAGATTTTTGATATTTTCATCCTTTCTTGGTGGAAAAACTTCAAAAGAAAAATTACACATAAAAACTCCTTATAATTGTTTTCGTATTTTTTGCGTAGCCGTAACTAAATTTTTAAGAGAGGCTATGACTTCTTCATAAGCTCTTGTTTTAAGTCCGCAGTCTGGATTGATCCAAATTTGTTCTTTAGGTAATTTGTTTAGAATTTTTTCTATGGTTAAGCTTAGCTCTTCTATGCTTGGAACTCTAGGGCTATGTATATCATAAACTCCTGGTCCCACCTCAGTTTTAAAATGAATAGCTTTTAGGGTATCTAAAAGGCTTAAGTTTGATCTTGAAGCTTCAAAAGAAATCACATCAGCATCCATAGCGTCAATTTCTTTTAAGATATCGCTAAATTCACTATAGCACATATGAGTGTGAATTTGAGTTTTAGCTTTTACCCCACTATGCACAAGATTAAAAGCAGGGATAGCCCAATCTAAATACTCGCTATGCCAATCGCTTTTTCTTAAAGGCAGTTTTTCACGTAAAGCTGCTTCATCAATTTGTATGATTTTTATACCCGCATTTTCAAGATCTAATACTTCATCTCTTATAGCTAAGGCAATTTGCTCAGTGCTTTCTTTTAGACTGATGTCTTCTCTTGGAAAGGACCAATTAAGTATGGTTACAGGTCCAGTTAGCATACCTTTTACGATTTTTTGACTTAAACTTTGTGCAAATTTAGACCAAGCTAAGGTAATAGGCTTTGTGCGTGATACATCACCCCAAATCACAGGAGGCTTAACGCACCTTGTGCCATAGCTTTGAACCCAGCCATTTTGAGTAAATAAAAAGCCCTTTAAATTCTCTCCAAAATACTCCACCATATCATTTCTTTCAAATTCTCCATGTACTAAAACATCAAGTCCTATTTCTTCTTGAATTTGTATACATTCTTTGATTTTTTGTTGGTTAAATTCAGTGTAGTTTTGAGCTGAAATTTTTTCTTGCTTAAAGGCAAGGCGATTAGATCTTACATCAGCACTTTGAGGAAAGGAGCCTATGGTTGTGGTTGGCAAAAGAGGAAGTTTTAAAAATTCTTTTTGGATTAAGGCACGTTCTTTAAAACTAGGCGTTCTAGTAAAATCTTCTTTTTTTAAAGCCTTAAGTCTTACTTTGACTTTTTCATCTAAACGCTCCGGAATATTTTTAAAAAGCTCTTGATTAGCTTTAAAGAGCGGATTTTCTTCACTGGAATTTAAGATTTCTTTTAAATCTTTAAGCTCTTGAAGTTTTTCTTTAGCAAAGGCAAAAAGTTTAAGATAGCTTGGATCCAATTTGCTTTCAAATTCAGTGCTATAAGGCACATGCAAAAGTGAGCAAGAGGTGTTTAGAATGATATTTTGTGTATATTTTTGAAGCTCTTTAATAAGCTTTAGGCTTTTAGCATAATCATTAGCGTAGATATTTTTGCCGTTAATAAGACCTGTAAAAAGGATTTTATCTTTAGCAAAGCCGTATTTTTGAACTAAGGCTAAGCTTTGTTTACCTTCGATAAAATCAAGCCCCAAAGCATCAAATTTGCTTTCTAAAAGTTTAGGATAAATATCTCTTAAGTCTCCAAAATAGCTTTGAAGTAAAATTTTAAGATTTTTTTTATGATTTAAAAGTTTTTGGTAAAATTCTTCAAACAAAGCAATATCTTCCTTGTTTAAATCATAAACCAAATAAGGCTCATCAAGTTCAAGCCATGTCACTTTAAGTTCATTTAGTTTATCAAAAAGCTCTATATAAGCGTTTAAAAGCTTTTCTTTGGCAAGTTTTTGAGTTTTTTCATCTTTAAAGGCAATGAGTTTAAAAAGTGTGAAAATACCTATTAAAACAGGCTTGCTTTCTATGTCAAGCTCTTTAGCTTCAAGATATTCTTTAAAAATTTTATCCCCTGTTAAAGCTATAATATTAGCATTATCGCACTCAGGCACCAAATAATGATAATTTGTATTGAACCATTTTTTCATTGCTAAAGCTGTAACATCTCCATTTTCTCCTTGATAACCTCGACTTTGAGCAAAGTATTCATCTAAAGCATCTAAATTTAAATTTTTATACTTTGTATGAACAATGTTAAAAAGTACAGCCGTATCTAAGACATTATCATAAAGTGAAAAATCATTACTAGGGATAAAATCAATGCCAGCTTTTTGAATTTCTTGCCAGTGTCTAATCCTTAAATCCTTAGCACTTTTTAAAAGCTCCTCTTTTGAACTTTGGTTTTTAAAGTATTTTTCAATAGCAAATTTTAATTCTCTATTTGCACCTATTCTTGGGTAAGAAATGATTGAATTTTTCATATTTGTTCTCCTTAAAATGTAGGGATTAAAGCACCCTGATATTTTTCTTCTATAAATTTTTTAACTTCATCGCTTTGCAAGGCCTTTACTAGGGCTTTGATTTTAGGAAGGTTTTCATTACCTTCTTTAACAGCGATGATATTGCCATATTCACTATATTTACTTTCTGTATAAAACCCATCTTTTACAGGGTTTAAACCTGCTAAAATAGCAAAATTGCTATTAATAAGAGAATAATCTACATCATCTAAACTCCTTGTAAGTTGAGCGTCTTTTAACTCTACAAATTTAAGCTTCTTAGGATTTTTAGTAATATCTAAAGGAGTGATGAGCTCATTATCCTTAATTTCTATAAGCCCTTTGCTTGCTACAATGCGTAAAGCACGGCTTTCATTTGTAGGATTATTGGGTATAGAAATGTTTTGTCCTTCCTCGGGGTTAAATTCTTTATGTTTTTTAGAATACACCGCCATAGGTTCTATATGAATACTAGCAACTTTTACAAGATGGGTGCTTTGCCTTTGATTGAATTCTTTTAAATAAGGTTCATGCTGAAAATAATTAGCATCCAATTCACCGTTTTCAACCATTACATTAGGGATCACCCCATCATTGAATTCATAAATTTTTAAATCATAACCTTGTTTTTGAAGTTTAGGCTTGATAAACCTTAAAATATCTGCATGAGGTGTTATAGAAGAGCCAACTTTAAGTTCTTCATTTGCCGATGCAAAACCGGTAAAAAGAGTAGCGATACAAAAAGCTTTGGTAAATAAAGTCATTTTTTTCTCCTTTACGCAAATTTAAATTTTTCTATCAAGTCACTATGATAAATGCTTGCTACATCAGGATGTGAGCGTATCATTCTTTTAAAATAATTACTTGCAACATTTCTTAAAAGTGGATTTTTAGGATCAGTATCCACACCTTTGCTTTCTTTGGCAAGCTCTGGGTTTAACTTAAAAATAGGTATATCCTTATCAAGTTGCACTCCAAGAAAATAAGCTATGCTAAAGCGTTCTTTTGGGCTTAAATTCACGCGGTGAATAGTAGCTTTTAAATAGCCATTGGTAGCTAGTTCTAAAAATTCTCCTATATTAACTACAACACTATTTTCAAGTGGGGGTATGCTAAGCCATTTACCATCTATAAAAGCTTCAAGTCCGCTTTGTTTTTCTTGAAAAACAAAAGTGATAAGCCCACCATCTTTATGTGAGCCTACGCCTTGAGTGATATTTTTTGAGCTTTTTGGATAATGTATGATTTTACAATGTTCATAAGAATTTTCTCCATAAAGTTTATCAAAAGCATTGCTAGGTAGATCAAGAGCTTGAGCGAAGGCTTTTAAAAGCTTTAAACAAGCTTTTTTGGTTTGTTCGTGCCAAGTTAAGAAAGTTTTTTTAAGTTCTGGAATTTCACTAGGCCAAAGATTAGGGCCTTCTAGTCTTTGCCATAAAGGTGAGTTTAAATTCCAGTTTAAAGCATCTCTTTCTGTGCCTATATCCAGTTGTTCTCTATAATCCTTAGCTCCTGCTGTGTATTCAAAACCTTCGCTAGTATAACCTCTAAATTGAGAAGAATGCACCATAGAAATAAGCTCTTTCGAACTTCTAGGAAGATTAAAAAATTCTTTGCCAAGTTTGAATAATTTCTCATTTAAATTTTTATCTATACTAGTATTGATAAGATAAAAAAAACCTATTTTAGAAGCAATTTCTCTTAAGTTTTTAAGAAAAGTGCTTTTATCTTTTTCATAAGCTTGTAAATCAAGTATAGGTAAATTCATTTTTGCTCCTTAAATAAAATTAAGGATAAGAAGATATTTTGAATTAAATTTTATTAGAGAAATTTTTGTAAGTTAAGATTTTAAATAAGTATTTTGAAAAAAATAAACTTTTTGACTTTCTTACACATTATATCTCCTTATCCACTTTTTGGACCTTTGGAAACATAATGTTAAGCCAAAGGACGCACTAGATACTACACATCTCGCACATCAGTTTCATTTTTTCTCCTTTTAAAATAATAAAATTTCAAAATCATATATAAAAATATATTAATTAAAGCTTAATCATTTAAAAAATAAAGATTCTTTTTAAGCATTCTCGAGTTTTAATTCTTTGTTATTCATTATGCTAATACCTAGATTTAAAACTTTTTGGGCAATTTGTTTGGCTTCATCTAAAGAATGCATTGCGCAAGTTCCACATTGATAGATATTAAGTTCAGGAATTTTGCTTTGATCGCTTACACTTAAAACATCTTTCATAGCTGCTTCCCAAGCTTTTGCAATACTTTTCTCATTAGGTGTTCCAATTAAACTCATATAAAAACCCGTGCGACAACCCATAGGTGAAATATCAATAATTTCAACTGAATTTGAATTTAAATGATCTCTCATAAATCCTGCAAATAAATGTTCTAAGGTATGAGTACCTTTTTCGCTCATAATGTCTTTATTTGGTATGCAAAAACGCAAATCAAATACACTAATATCATCACCCTTAGGTGTTTTCATAACTTTAGCTAAACGCACAGCAGGAGCTAGCATTTTAGTATGGTCAACTTTAAAGCTGTCTAATAATGGCATTTTAACTCCTTAAAATATAAATTACTTAAGGATTATAGCATTTAAAGTTAATATTTAAAGCCTTTCTAAAAGAAAAAAAGATAAAATAAAACATTTAAAAATTCAAGGAAATTTTATGTTTGAAGTAGTTATAGGTCTTGAAGTTCATACTCAGTTAAATACAAAAACAAAAATCTTTTGCTCATGTGCAACTTCTTTTGGAGAAGCTCCAAATACTAATGTTTGTCCCACTTGTTTGGCCTTACCAGGAGCTTTGCCTGTTTTAAATGAAGAGGCTGTAAAAAAAGCTATAGCTTTTGGAAAAGCTGTCAATGCAACAATTAATAAAAAAAGTGTTTTTAATCGCAAGAATTATTTTTATCCAGATTTACCTAAGGCTTATCAAATTTCACAATTTGATATCCCTATAGTAGAAAAGGGTGAGCTTTTTATCAATGTAAATGGTGAAAATAAACGCATAGGTATTACAAGAGCGCACTTGGAAGAAGATGCAGGTAAAAATATCCATGAAAGTAATTTTTCTAAAGTGGATTTAAATCGTGCAGGAACTCCTTTGCTTGAGATTGTCAGTGAGCCTGAGCTTAGAAGTAGTGATGAGGCAGTAGCTTATCTTAAAAAACTTCATTCTATTATACGCTTTTTAGATATTTCAGATGCAAATATGCAAGAAGGAAGTTTTAGATGCGATGCAAATGTTAGCATAAGGCCTAAGGGCGATACAAAACTTTATACTAGAGTAGAGATTAAAAATCTTAATTCTTTTCGTTTTATCCAAAAAGCTATAGAATATGAGGTGAAAAGACAAAGTGAGGCTTGGGAAGATGGAACTTACGAACAAGAAGTAGTTCAAGAAACCAGACTTTTTGATACGACAAATTTAGTTACGAGAAGTATGCGTGGCAAAGAAGAAGCGGCAGAATATCGATATTTTCCTGATCCTGATTTATTGCCTGTTTTATTAAAAGATGAGTTTTTGGATATTAAAATTCCTGAACTTCCTGATGAGAAGAAAGCACGCTTTATAGACGAGCTTGGTATAAAAGAAAGTGATGCTGAGGTTTTAATCAGTTCTTTAGAAATGAGTCGTTTTTTTGAAAGTCTTATTTCTCAAAATTTAAATCCTAAGCTTTGCGTAAATTGGTTAAATACTGAACTTATGGGACTTTTAAAAGGAGAATTGACTATAGAAAATTCTCCCGTAGATGCTCAAAAGCTTGGAGTTTTAATTAAACGCATAGAAGATGGCACTATCAGTGCAAAAGCGGCTAAAGATGTTTTGGCTTTTGTATTTGAAAATACCAGTGTGGAAATTGATGATGCTATAGAAAAGCTAGGACTTAAGCAAGTAAGTGATGATTCAGCTATAGAAGCGGTGATTGAACAAATTTTAAATGCAAATGCTGATAAGGTTGCAGAGTATAAAAGCGGTAAAGACAAGCTTTTTGGATTCTTTGTAGGTCAAACAATGAAAGAGGGTAAGGGAGCTTTTAATCCTGCAAAAGTGAATGAAATTTTAAAAGCAAAGCTTGGTTGATGCGTATAGCGGTTATTGGTGCGGGAAAATGGGGTAGTGCTTTACATCTAGCCTTAAAAGAAAATCACAATTGTTTTATCAGTTCTTTGCATCAGCGTGATTTAAAAGATTTTGTTAGTATAAAAGAAGCTTTAGAATGTGAATATCTTATTTTTGCTTTAAGTTCTCAAGGAATGCGTACTTGGCTTAAAGAAAATTTCATCAACAAGGAACAAAAAATTTTAATTGCTTCAAAAGGCATAGAAGATCAAAGTTGTCAATTTTTAGATGAAATTTTTTTAGATTTTGTACCAAAAGAAAATTTTTGTGTTTTAAGCGGTCCTTCTTTTGCTGCTGAAGTAATGCAAAAACTTCCTACTGCTTTGATGATTAGTGGGATAAATCAAGAGCTTTGTAAAAAATTTGCAAGTTTTTTCCCTGATTTTATTAAAACTTATATTGATAATGATGTTCGTGGTGCTGAAATTTGTGGTGCTTATAAGAATGTTTTGGCGATTGCAAGTGGGATTAGTGATGGGTTAAAACTTGGTAATAATGCAAGGGCGGCATTGATTTCAAGAGGGCTTATAGAAATGCATCGTTTTGGTAAATTTTTTGGTGCAAAAGAAGAAACTTTTTTAGGATTAAGTGGGGCAGGGGATTTGTTTTTAACCGCAACTAGTGTTTTATCAAGAAATTATAGAGTGGGTTTAAAACTGGCGCAAAATCAAAAATTAGATAGTATTTTAGCCGAACTTAATGAAGTAGCAGAAGGTGTAAAAACTGCTTATGCTATAGAAAAACTAGCAAAAATGAAAGGAATTTATACACCTATTGTAAATGAAGTAGTGGCAATTTTTAAGGGTAAAAGTGTGCAAGAAGCAACGCAGAATTTATTAAAGCAAAATGATTAAGGAAAAATCATGATAATTAAAAATGCAAAAATTTATGGAGATTCTTTACAAGATATAGAGGTTAAAGAAGGAAAAATTACCAATATTGGTTCTAATTTACAAGGTGAAGAAATTTTAGATGCTAAAGGCATGACTTTACTTCCATCTTTTGTGGATTTGTGTGTGAGTTTAAAAAACGATAAATTTTCTTTAGCTAATTTAGAGCTTTTGGAAAATGAGTGTCTAAAAGGAGGAATTTCTAGTATAGTTTTGCGTGATTGCATGGATTTTGATGAAGAAAGTTTTGCTTTATTTTTACAAAATTTAGCTCAAAGAAAGATGCAAATTTTTTCAAGTGTGCGGGTTAAGGATACAAACGGCAAGCTTAAAAATTTAGCCACTCTTTTAAATAAAGGTGCTTGTGCTCTAGAACTTGACAGCTCTTTAGATGCAAATACTTTAAAAGTAAGTTCACAATATGCTTTTATGAAAGACTCTCCAATTTTTGTGCGTTGTTATGACAAGGATTTTGATGATAATGGAGTGATGAATGATTGTGAAATGAGTTTTGAGCTAGGGCTTATAGGCATGAGTAAAATCGCTGAAACTAGCCAGATAGCTAAAATGAAAGAATTGGCTAAATTTTATAAAAATAAAGTTATTTTTGATCTTTTAAGTTTGAAAGATTCTTTAGTATTATTGGATGAAAAGGATTTAAAACTTGTAAGCATTCATCATCTTATCAAAGATGATAGTGCTTGTGAAGATTTTAATACTGCTGCGAAACTTATGCCACCTTTAAGAAGCAAAGAAGATGTTTTGGCTTTAAGAGAGGCTTTAAAAGAAGGAAAAATTAGTTTTTTAACTTCTTTACATAGTGCAAAATCAATTTCTTTAAAAGATTTAGCTTTTGATGAAGCGGCCTTTGGAATCCATAGCGTATGCGAATTTATAAGTCTTTGCTATACTTTTTTAATCAAAGAAGGATTTTTAAATTGGCAAGAGCTTTGTCAATTTACAAGTAAAAATCCTAGTGAATTTTTAGGTTTAAATAGTGGAGTTATAGAAGTCGGAAAAGAAGCTAATCTAGTTCTTTTTGATGAGAATGAAGAAATTTTTGCTCCAAAAAGTTCTCTTTATTCTGAGGATAAACTTTTTGGAAAGATTAAAATGCATATAATTAAAGGAAAAAATATTTTAGAAAAATAAGCTTTACTTAAATTCCTAAAGATAGTTTAAATCCTAAAAATACAAGTGCTGCCATAATACCAGCGGCTGGTAAAGTGATAATCCAAGCCAATCCTATAGGCTTCATCATAATCCAATTTGCATTTTTATTATACACTCCTATACCCAAGATAGCACCTATGAGTATATGGGTGGAGCTAACAGGAATTCCAAATTGTGTAGCTAAGAGTATAACTATGCTTGCACCAAGTTCTGCAGAAAATCCAGTAGTAGGGCGTATGGTTGCAAGTTTTGAACCTACTGTAGTAATCACTTCTTTGCCTAAAAACCAAAGTCCTACAACTAGAGCAACTCCAAACATAGCTAAAGCAGCAAAAGGTACAGGAGAAGTCGCGTTAATTGTGCCGTTTTTTAAGACATCTAAAATCGCTGCAAAAGGACCTATAGCATTGGCTATATCATTGGCTCCGTGTGAAAATGCAAAACTAGAGGCTGTAAATATTTGAAACCATGAGAAAATTCTATCAGTAGTTTTATTAAGTTCTGTTTTTTTAACGATTTTGACTATAGCAAATGTTACAACATAACTTATAGTTCCTATAATTCCGATAATCCAAAAGTTTTGTAAAATATCCAAAGTGCTAACATTATTTAAACCTTTAAATAAAAACATTGCCGAAATGATAGCAGCAGCAATACAAGCAATAATTGGCATATGAGTTTTTAAAATAGAGTAAATATCTATATCTTTTTCTTGATCCTTAAATTCCTTCATTTTATTTCTATAGAAATTATTTTCTTGTTCTTCCTCATCTAAAGCTATAGCGGAAAGTTCTTTAATTTGTTCTTCTTGGGATTTTGTTTTTAAATTTAAAAAATATTCTTCTTTGAATTTTTTTCTTTCTTTTTTGATATTTTTCAAATCATCATTTAGTTTTTCTGATGGTTTTAAAATTTTCTTATCAATATATGAATAAATAATATAAGCTACAATACCCCCTAAAAGAGGCGAGGCTACCCAAGAAATAGCTATTCTTAAAATTTCACTCCATTTAACCATAGAGAGTGTTTGGATCCCATCAAATTTTAAAAGCCCCATCATAATGCTAGCACCTACAATCCCACCAACTATACTGTGTGTGGTTGATACAGGTAAGCCTTTCTTGGTTGCAATAAAAATCCAAACCCCAGAGCTTAAAAGTGCAGCAAGCATAATGATAACAAAAAGCATAGGATCTAAAGAATTTGGAAAAATAACAATACCGCTGCGTATGGTCTTAGTAACTTCTGCGCCTGCGAAGATTGCCCCGCTTAGCTCAAAAACAGCTGCTATAATTAAAGCTTGTTTAATGGTTACTGTTTTTGCACCAACGCTTGTTCCAAAAGAATTGGCTACATCATTTCCACCTATATTAAATGCCATAAAAATGCCAAATATAGAAGCAAGAATAAAAAGAATGAGTTGATGTTGCGAAATATAACCAAATCCCCAAATAACAAATGCGATAGTACTGATAATAAAAATAACAAAAGCTATGAGGTTGTCTTTTTGCATTAATAACCCTTTTTTATTTTAATTATACACTTATTTACTTTAAATTTGCTAATTTTAATTTTTAGTCTTTGTGGAATTTTTATTTATATTATTTTTTTATAATAAATACTCAAACAAGAAATAATAAGGAATATAAGAATAATGAGGGGTATTTTTTATATAATAGCATTGTTTTCTTTACTCAATGCTGATGAACTTACTGAGGCTTTGGTAAAGAATAATAATCAAAATTCTTGGGAGCACTTTGATTATAAAAATACCAAAGAAGCTCCAAAAATTCAAGAAGAGAATGTGGATTTTAAAAGCACTTTTGATAGCTTGCTTTCAAAAACTTTAGAAAATAATAATGGTATAGATAAAACAGATGGGAATTTAGATTTTCAAAATGAAAACGCGCAGGTTAAAAATTTAAGTTCTCTTTATGAGGGAGAGAATAATTCTTTGCTTTTTCAAAAAGAACTTTTTGTGGCTCAAGATAATTATAATTACTCAGGGGGCTTAATCAATCGTTATGAAAAAGATGATTTTTTATTTGGAGTTAATGGTTTTATTGACAAACAAAAGGAACAAAAAGATACTAAAAGCTTTGGTACAGAGTTTGGTTATAGTAAATTTATAAAGGCTTATAGTAATTATTACATACCCAATGAAGCAGAAAAAAATTTACAGCTTGGAATGAGTTTTGTAATTCCAACTTACACCGCTTTTGCTTTTGATATAAGCAAGGATAATGATAAAACTAATTATCAAGTATCTTACTCTCCTTATAGTGTATTTAGTTTAAATTTATTGCGTCGTGATTATAGCGCAAGAGAGACTGTTGATGATACCGTTGTTCAAGTTGGATTTAGTTTTAATTTCAATGAAAGTTTTTTAAAACAATTTAGGAAAAAAGATAATACTTTAGAGGAGGTTAATCGATATGATTTCCTCCAAAGAACCCATTAGTTCATTCCAGCATTATGGAATTTTTCTGGATTATCCATAGCATAGTGGAATTTTTCCCGATCAATTTGTTTATCCCAGATCGCAACGATTAAGGCTGCTACTGAATTTCCACAAAGATTTCCAACAGCCCTCATTTCAGACATAAATTTATCAACACCTAAAAGAACACCTATGGCAGCTACTGGTAGAACTTGCGCTAAGGTTGCATTTGCTTCTGAAATTTCCATATTTCCTAGAGCCGCAAGCGTACTTCCAAGCACTATAAAACCTGATCCAGTTACACCTACTGCACCTTTTGAAGCTATCATTAATACTATTAAAATACTGATTTCGTGTGCTAAACTTAAATTTACATTGAAAGCTTGTGCTAGAAAGATTAAGCTCATAGCTAGATAAATATTTGTACAATCAAGATTAAAACTATATCCCGTTGGTAAAACAAGTCCAACTGTTGCTTTAGAAAGTCCTGCTTTTTCTAGTTTTCTCATTAAAGGAGCAAGTGCAGACTCGCTTGAACTGGTTGCAAAAACGATCAATACTTCTCTTGAGATAAATCTCATAAATTTGAAGATATTTACTTTTGCAAAATAACAAATCAGACCTAAGATTCCAAATATAAAAACAAGACATGAAATCAGCATTACTAAAAGTAAATATGCTAAGTTGATCAAAGAGCCAATTCCGTATTGAGCTATGAGTACAGCCATTGCTGAAAAGGCGGCAATAGGACTAAAATACATAATGATTTGTAGAATTTTAAAAACAAAATTTTGTACCACTTCAAAAACTCTTTGAATTGCCTGTTTATCTTCTATTCTCATTAAAGAAATAATCAAAGCAGTAATTATAGCAATAACTAAAACTTGTATGGTTTTTCCTTCTGTAAAAGGCGTGATAATATCAGTAGGCATAGCATCTTTTAAAATATGCATAATCTCAGAGCTCGCACTTACTTCTGTGGTTTGAGAAATATATTTTTGAACGCTTTTTGTATCAAGTTGACTTGGATCAAGATTCATTCCATGGCCTGGTTGCATAACATTTGCCATAAAAATACCTATAGCAAGTGCTAAAGTACTTACAACTTCAAAGTAGATAACCGCTTTAGCGCCAATACTACCTACTTTTTTTAAACTTTCAAGACTAATGATGCCCAAAACCAAAGTAACAAAAATAATAGGACCTATAAGAACCTTTAAAGCACCTATAAAATAATCAACTCCTGGTTTGCTAGCAATGGCTAATTCTTTATCTGTATAACCAAGTATAATACCTGTAATAATGCCTATAATCACCCAAAATCCAAGACTTTTTATAATACGTTTATATAAAGGCGGTTTTCTTTCAGCTAAAGTTTGACTTAAAGTTTCCAAGTTTATTCACTCCTTGTGATCTTTTGTGAAATATAATTTTAACAATGTGTATTGTAAATTTTAACAAAAAAACAAATCTAGAAATACTTTCTTTTATATGATATGACAATTTTTTATATAAATGTTACAAAATTTCTCATTATTTGCATTATAAAATTTAAAATATTTTTGAAAATTTTATAATTTTGTAATTCAGTTTACTTTTTGTTATTTATTATTGGTAATAATTCTATTTTTGATTTATTTGTTTTATTGGGATGTTTTAAATTATGAAAGAAATAGTTTTGTCTGAAAATGCTTTAATTACTTCTAAAACAGATCTTAAGGGAAATATCATTTATGCCAATAATGATTTTTTAAAATACGCAGGTTATAAAGTCGATGAGCTTTTATATAAATCTCATAATATAGTAAGACATGAAGATATGCCACGTACTGTATTTAAATGTCTTTGGGATTATATTCAAAAAGGAGAAGAAATTTTTGCATTTGTAAAAAATAAAGCTAAGGATGGTAGTTTTTACTGGGTTTTTGCAAATGTAAGCGCTTCATTTAATGCTAATGGAAATATCATCAATTATTATTCTGTTCGTCGTGCGCCTAATAGAAAATCTCTTCCTATAATTGAAGAAGTTTATAAAATTTTACTTGAAAAAGAGCAAAAATCAGGCATTAATGCTGGAGTTTCAGCTTTAATGGATATTGTAAGTTCTTATAAAATGACTTATAATGAACTTGTTTTTAACTTACAAGAAAATAACTAAATAAGATATATTTAATCTTTTTTATTGTATAATTTTCGCCTAAAAATTAAAGTATTACTTTAATTTATGACTTCAAAAATTTTTAATAAAGGGGTAAATTATGATGAAAAATGGATTATTATCAACTATTTTTCTAAGTGTTATCGGTGTTTTAGGTGCCATTTTTATTCATATTTATGTTGGAGCGATAATTTTTGTTTTAATCGCTGTTTTAATGATTTATTTGCTTAGACAACACAAAGATGAGCAAATAATGATAGATAAACTTTTGGTTCTTTGTAGAGAGTTAAAAGAGGGTAATTTTGACAATAGAATCATCTATGTAAAAACAAAAAGCAAAAAATTAGCTGAAATAGCAGATAATCTTAACAATACTATTGATGGGCTAGAAGCTTACTTAAGGGAAATTAATACTTCTATTTCTTGTTCTCAAAAAGGTGAATTTTATCGCAAGGCTTTGCCTGAAGGTTTAAAAGGAATTTTTGCTCATAATATCGAATTTATAAATAAAGCTTTAGCAAACATAGAAGTGACAGCAAGATCTACTTTTAAAAATGCTTTATCAAGAACTTTAATGGATTTAAGCCTTGGAAATCAAAATAAAGACATGTCTCAAATTTCTAGCTCATTAAATCAAGATATTAGTATGATGAAAATGTATATGATACAGTTGATGCCATTACTCATACAGCTACAGAAAATGGCTCAGAGGTGGATTCTTTGCAAAGTGCTATGGGTTCTTTAATGGATGTTGTAAATTCGAGCAAGGAAACAGTGCAAACTTTTGTGGCTAATTCCCAAAATATTACTTCAGTGGTTGAAGTAATACGCGATATAGCCGATCAAACCAATCTTCTAGCTTTAAATGCTGCTATTGAAGCTGCGCGTGCAGGAGAGCATGGTAGGGGCTTTGCGGTTGTGGCTGATGAAGTTAGAAAGTTAGCAGAAAGAACCCAAAGATCTACAAGTGAAATTTCTATTGCAATTCAGACTATGCAACAAGATTTTGTAAATATCCAAAGTGGCAGTGAGCAAGTTTTTAACATTGTTAGTGAATCTGAAGAAAGAATTAATAAATTTTCTCAAGCTTTTAAACGTCTAGAAGAAAATAGTAGTGCGCTTGGTGTTAATTTTGGATCCTTTGCAAAGAGATTGATTTTGTCTGTGGTTAAAATCGATCATATTCTTTATAAATCAAATATATATTTAAATTTAAATGGGGCTCAAAATTTCAATCTTGAAAGTGTAGATCCAATTTCTAATCTTTGTCAAGATGAGAGAGCTCAAGGTGTTATTAATGAGCTTAGTTCTGAAACTGAGTTAAATTTAGCTAAAGAATTTATAAAAGATAACGCTAAAAAAGCAATAGAAGAATCAAGTCAAGATTATATCGATCAAAAAGCTTATGATGCGATTGTAAATGATATTAAATCACTAGAGCAAAGAAGTGCTGAGATCTTAGCAAAATTAAAAATATAAATTAAGAGGGTGGGAAAATGTCAAGAGAAATTTTTTTACAAGAAGATAGTTTAATTACTTCTAAAACGGATTTAAAAGGTAAAATAGTTTATGCAAATGATGATTTTTTAAAGTATGCAGGTTATACTATGGGTGAAGTTTTAAATAAACCTCATAACATAGTAAGACATGAAGAAATGCCAAAAACTGTTTTTAAATATTTATGGGATTATATGAAAGAAGGCAAAGAAATTTTTGCTTACGTAAAAAACAAAACCAAAGATAACAATTACTACTGGGTTTTTGCAAATGTAACCCCATCAATAGACATTAATAATAATATCATAGGCTATTATTCCGTTCGTCGTATGCCAAATAAAAGTGCTATTTCTACAATAGAAAGCCTTTATAGTGATCTTTTAAGAGTAGAACAGCAACAAGGTTTAAATAAGGGTGTTGAGATGCTTAAAAATTTCTGCAAAGATGCAGATAAAACTTATAATGAGCTAATCTTCTCTCTTCAAGAAGCTAAATAAATTTTTGTTAGACTTAAAACGAGTTTGTTTTAAGTCTAAATATTATATAATCTTTCTTTTAAAAATTCACATTTTTCAAGGCAAAATATGTTTGATGTCATTGTTATAGGTGGTGGACATGCAGGTGTTGAAGCAAGTGCTGCTGCTGCTAGAATGGGTAAAAAAACTTTACTTTTAACTACATTGATTGAGCAAATAGGAGCGGCAAGTTGTAATCCAGCTATAGGAGGGCTTGCTAAAGGGCATTTGGTAAAAGAACTTGATGCCATGGGTGGTCTTATGGGTGAAATCACCGATGAAGCAGGGATACAATTTCGCATTTTAAATGAGAGTAAGGGTGTAGCCGTTCAAGGAAGTAGGGCACAAATTGATATGGATAAATACCGTATCATTGCACGTAATAAACTTTTAAAACTTCCAAATTTAGAAATTTCTCAAGAACAAGCGAGTGTTTTAATCGTAGAAAATGATGAAGTTAAAGGCGTAAAAACAAATTTAGAAAATACATATTTTGCCAAAAAAGTGATCCTAACAACAGGAACTTTTTTAAATGGACTTATTCATGTAGGTGAAAATAAACTTCAAGCAGGAAGGGTAGGGGAGCTTGCTTCGGTAAATTTAGGCAATTATTTGCAGACTTTGGGTTTGAAAATGGGGCGTTTAAAAACAGGAACTTGCCCAAGAGTGGATGCAAAAAGTATTGATTTTAGTGTACTTGAAATTCAAGATGGTGATGTAAATCCTAAAGCTTTTAGTTTTCGTTCAAGAAATTTCAATCCTACTCAACTTCCTTGTTATATTGCACGCACTAATACAACTACACATGAGATTATTAAGAATAATTTTTATCGTGCTCCGCTTTTTACAGGACAGATTGAAGGTGTAGGACCAAGGTATTGTCCTTCTATAGAAGATAAAATCAATCGTTTTAGCGACAAAGAAAGTCATCATCTTTTTATAGAACCTCAAACTATCGATGCGACGGAGTATTATATCAACGGTTTTTCTACTTCTTTGCCTTATGAGGTACAAATTCAAATGCTGCGTTCTGTAAAGGGTTTTGAAGATGCTAAAATAACCCGTTTTGGTTATGCTATAGAATATGATTATATAGAGCCAACTGAACTTAAGCATACTTTAGAACTTAAAAAGATTAAAAATCTTTATTGTGCAGGACAGATTAATGGAACTACAGGTTATGAAGAGGCTGCAGCACAAGGCTTTATAGCAGGAATCAATGCAAGTTTAAGCATAGATATGAAAGAGCCTTTGATTTTAAGGCGTGATGAAGCTTATATAGGAGTTTTAATCGATGATTTGGTAGTAAAAGGCACAAAAGAACCTTATAGAATGTTTACTTCAAGAGCGGAATTTAGACTGCTTTTAAGGGAAGAAAATGCTATACTTAGACTTGGAAAATATGGCTATGATTTAGGGCTTTTAAGCGAGCAAGATTTTACTTATATACAAAATATCGCAAACAATCTTCAAAAAGGACTTGAATTTTTACTTTCTAAAGAATTTACGCCTAACAACCAAAATAATGCTTTTTTAGAGAGTTTAGGAGAAGATAAAATTTCTTCTATAGTCAATCTTCAAAAAATTGTTGCAAGAGCAAGTTTTGATATAGAAAAATTAAAAAAACTTGACCCTATATTTGAAACCATGGATAATTATTCTTTAAGAGAAATTTTAAACGAGGCAAAGTATTATCATTATATCAGTATGCAAAAAGCCCAAGTAGAAAAAATGAAAAATCTTAGCGAGCTTAAAATTCCTGAAAATTTTGATTTTAAAAGTGTAAGTGGTTTGAGTAATGAGGTTGTAGAAAAACTTAATCATCATAAACCTCCAACCATTTTTGCTGCAAGTCAAATCAGTGGAATCACTCCTGCAGCGTTAGATATTTTACAAATTTATATCAAAATGCAAAAGAAAAAAGCTTAAATGCTTGCTTTTTTTATTTTTTTATCTACTTTAGTTTTACTTTTTTGGCGTCCATGGAATTTACCTATTTGGGTATTTTCTAGTTTGGGGGCTTTTTTTGTTTTTATTTTTCAATTGGTAGATTTTAAAGATGCTTATTTTGTTTTTTCTTTGGTTTGGGATAGTTCTTTAACTTTAGTTGGGTTGATTATCCTTTCTTTTAGCTTGGAAGCTTTAGGATTTTTTGATTTTATTGCGAGTAAAATTTTGTATTTTTCTAGAGAGAAAAATCAAGAAAAAATTTATATCAGCACAAAAAAATTGATGTTATTTTTGTTGATTTTTGTCTTTTTTCTTTCTGCATTTTTTGCTAACGATGGAGCGATTTTAATCATTACACCTATTATTATAGCTTTATTTTCAACTCTTAAAGATTGTAAAAATCATGCTTTTATTTTAAGTTCTTTTTTGCTTAGTCTTTCTTTTTTATGTGATGCAAGTTCAAACGCTTTGGTTATTTCAAATTTAACCAATATCATTACAGCAAATTATTTTAAGATAGAATTTTTAGAATTTGCTAAAAATATGTTTTTGCCAAATTTTTTTGTTTTGCTTTCTACTATAGTTATGGTTTTTGTGCTTTATGTGAGAGTTTTGCCTAAAAGGCTTGAATTTAAATTAGTTAAAAAAGAGCAAATTTCATCGAAGTTGTTTTTTCTTTGCATAGTATTTTTATTTCTTTTTGTGATCAGTTTTTTTATAGGTGAAATTTTTGATATTAAAATAAGTTTTTTTGCTTTGCTTTGGGCGGGAATTTTTTGGCTTATTGTTTTAAAAATTCAAGGTAAAAAAAGTATTAAAATTCTTTTTGAAGCACCTTATGGAGTTTTGCTTTTTAGTTTTGGGCTTTATATGGTAGTTTTTGCTTTACATAAAATAGGTGTGAGTGAAATTTTGGTTAAAAGTTATGCTTTTTTGATGCAAGATAAGAGTGGAATTTTTGGCGTGGCTTTGATTTCGGCTTTTGGATCTTCTGTGTTTAATAATTTGCCTATGGTTTTAATCGGAGATTTGGCATTAAAAGAATATTTTGAGAATTTTTCTTTTGATTCTTTGATGATTTATGCACATCTTTTAGGAGTAAATATAGGCCCAAAACTTACGCCAATAGGTTCTTTGGCAACTTTGCTTTGGCTTGGAGTTTTGGCTAGAAAAGGCATTAATATTTCTTTTTGGCAGTATTGTAAATTTGGCTTTTTGATAACTTTACCCGTGCTTGTTTTTTCTTTTTTTACTCTTATTGTCTAAATATCAAAACTTATTAAACAAAGAAAAAATTTATTTTAATTTCGATAAACTTTTAACTTGGTTAAAAAAATAAAATTGAAAGGACAAGTTATGGCTACATCTGAGAGTAGACGAAGCTTTATGGGTTTTGCATTTGGAAGCGTAGCTGCTGTAGGTGGTGTTTTCTCGCTTGTTGCGATGAAAAAAACTTGGGACCCGCTTCCAAGTGTTAAAGCTGCAGGTTTTACTACAGTGGATTTATCAGGAATGCAAGATGGAGAGCTTAGAACTTTAGAATGGCGTAAAAAACCTATTTTTATATTAAAAAAAGATGCAAGTATGCCAAAAGATGCAAAACGCGATGTTGTGGTAGATAACGCAGCTTATACTGTGGTTATAGGACTTTGTACGCATTTAGGTTGTATACCTGCTTACCAACCAAGTGAGCAATTGTTTAAATGTGCCTGTCATGGTGGAGAATTTGATACAAGTGGAAAGAATGTTTTTGGACCTCCTCCAAAGCCTCTTGAAATTCCTCCTTTTAAAATTGATGGAACCAAACTTGTTTTAGGTGAAGAGGGTCCTGAATATAAAAAAATGATAGCGGAGGCTTAAGATGGCACAAATTAGAAAAGCTAATGGCCTTGTAGATTGGCTTGATCAAAGACTTGCAGTACATAAACTGCTTGATGTTTTAATGGTAAAGTATTGGATACCAAAGCAAATTAACTTTCTTTGGGCAATGGGGGTTATTTTAACCACTCTTTTTGCAGTGCTTTTTGTTACAGGACTTTTACTTGTAATGTATTATAAACCAGATACCGCACTTGCTTTTGATAGTGTGAATAAGACTATTATGCAAGAAGTGGATTATGGATGGCTTTGGCGTCACATGCATGGTGTTGCTGCTTCTGTTGTATTTTTGATTATATACATACATATGCTAACAGGAATTTATTACGGTTCTTATAAGAAAGGTCGTGAGATGATTTGGGTTAGCGGTATGCTTTTGTTTGTTGTATTTTCTGCTGAAGCTTTTAGTGGGTATATGCTTCCTTGGGGACAAATGAGTTATTGGGCAGCCCAAGTAATCACTAATCTTTTTGGAGGGATACCATTTATTGGCCCTGAGCTTGTGATTTGGATTCGTGGGGATTATGCGGTTTCTGATCCAACTTTAACAAGATTTTTTATGCTTCATGTGTGCTTGCTTCCTATAGTTATCATTGCTATTATAGCATTTCACTTCTATTCTTTAAGAATTCCTCATGTTAATAATGAAATTTCTGAAGAACTTGACTTTGACTTAGAGGCTGAAAAGTACATGGCAGGTGACACAAAGGGTTCTAAAGTGATTCCTTTTTGGCCAGGATTTTTATCAAAAGATTTTATGTATATAAGCTTTTTTATGATTTTCTTCTTTTATTTGGTCTGTTTTAAATTTGAATTTGCAATGGATCCAATTAATTTTGATCCGGCTAATGCGCTTAAAACACCAGCTCATATTTATCCTGAGTGGTATTTCTTATGGAGTTATGAAGTTTTAAGAGGATTTTTCTTTGATATTGCAGGTATTAAAGCTTTTGATATAGGTTTGGCTGCATTTGGTATTGCTCAAGTGATTTTCTTTTTACTTCCTTGGCTTGATAGAAGTGATGTTGTAAAACCGGCTCATGAAAGACCTTTATTTTTCATTTGGTTTTGGATATTGCTTATCGATTTAATTGTTTTAACAGTTTATGGAAAATTACCTCCAACAGGTGTAAATGCTTGGGTAGGATTTTATGCTTCTATAGTATTTTTACTTTTACTTATTGTAGTTTTACCGGTTATTACTATTATGGAGAGAAAAGGAGCTAAACAATGAGAGAAATAAAAATATTTTTAGTTGTAGTAGTTTTTACTGCACTTGTATATTGGGGGGTAGAGCCTTATGCTCATTCAGTAATGAAACCTCATGTTGCTCCTGCAAATTTTGATTTTGCTGTAGAAGATACTACTTTTGCAAAAGGTATAGTTGAAGCTAAAGAATTAGCTCTAAAAGATGCGCAAGCTTCAGGAGACGCTAAAAGAATAGAGAGTGCAAACAAAGAACTTGAAAAAGCAAAAGAAGAATTAAACAAGGTTGAAATACTTTGGGCAGATGTTGCAAAGATCGATTTTGCTAAGGGTGATGCAAAAAAAGGTAAAGAATTTTTTGAAAATAACTGTTTTGCATGTCATGGTCTAAAAGAAGATGGAATAACAGCTAATATTACTGATTCTTCTATGGGAGTAATACCACCTGATCTTAGTGCAGCTGGTGCTATTTTTGATGAAAAATTTTTAGCAGCTTTGATTATGCATCCTGCGCTTGCTTTAAAAGTAGATCATAAATTTGGTGATGCTTTTATTATGACAGCTTACAATAAAGATAGTTCAGGAGAAAGTGAAGAAGCTACAAATGCAAATATAGCCAATGTAATTGCTTATCTTAAAGATGTGAGTGTTAAATTTGAAGCCAATGAAGATGCTACTATTAAGAAAGATGTTGAGGCAAAATATGCTAAAATGGAAAATAGTGCTCAAAAAGTGGCTTTAATGGAAAAAGATATAAAATTTGCTAAAGATAAAGCAACTTTTATTGAGGCTTGCGGACGTTGTCATGATATGAAATACGATAGCTTTTTTACTCCATCAAATCAAAATGATTTAAAAACTTATTTAGGTTCTGTTCCGCCTGATCTTTCTATGATGATAAGATCTCGTGGTGAGCAATATTTACATGATTTTATTAATAACACTCAAAAACTTCTTCCAGGAACCGCTATGCCAAGAGTAGGTTTAACAGAAGCTGCACAGGCTAAGGTTGTATCTTATATTGATCAAGTAGGTGATAGCAAGAAAGAAGAAAGAAAAACTACAGGAATTTATGTAATGATATTCTTTGTAATTTTAAGTATTTTTGCTATAGGTTGGAAGCGCTCTGTTTGGTCTAAATTACATTAATATTACATTTTTTGCCATTATTTAATGATAATGGCAAAAATCTTATTTTTTCTTCATTTTTATTAATTTTTAAACCTAATTAAGAGATACTATCAAATAATAATTCTTATTAATTGGAGTATGTCATGCTTGAAAAACAAATGATTAAATTTATTCTTTCAAAATGGAATTATGGAAATTTTAGAATTGTATTTTGGGATCAAGAAGAATTTCATGTGGGTAATCAGTCTGCTAAATTTTCTTTAATTTTCAAAGAAAAAATACCTTTTTTAAAATTATTTAGTGATACGAGTTTAGTTTTTGCAAAACATTATATGGAGTCTAAACTAGAAATAGAAGGTGATTATGATGAAATAGCTAAAGTTTTGTATTATTTTTCAAATAAGCGTTTTTTAAAAAATACAGAGGATATCTTGAGTAAAATAGCCCAAAAACAGGAAAGTAAAAATATTAAAAGTCATTATGATATAGGTAATGATTTTTATAAGCTTTGGCTTGATGATACTATGAGCTATTCTTGCGCTTATTTTAAAGAGCCTAATAATACTCTTTATGAAGCTCAAATTAACAAAATAGAACATACTCTTAAAAAACTTGATTTAAAAGAAGGAGAAAAGCTTTTAGATATAGGTTGTGGCTGGGGTTGGCTTTCTATTATGGCGGCTCAAAAGTATGGAGTTAGAGTTGTTGGAATTACTATTTCAGAGGAGCAGTGTAAAAAAGCCAAGGAAAGAGTAAAAGAACTTGATCTTGAAGATAAAATAGAAATAAGACTTCAAAATTATCAAGATTTAGAATTTGAAAATTATTTTGATAAAGTTGTTTCTGTGGGTATGTTTGAACATGTAGGCAAAGAGAATTTAGGACTTTATTTTATGAAAGTAAAACAAGTTTTAAAACCTGGAGGTTCTATGCTTTTACATTCTATTTTAGCCATGTTTGAAGGAAAAACAAATGCTTGGATAGATAAATATATTTTTCCAGGAGGATATTTGCCTTCTTTAAGAGAGGTTGTAAGTGCTATGAGTGAATGGGATTTTCATCTTCTTCTAGCAGAAAGTTTAAGAATGCACTATGCAAAAACTTTAGATTTATGGGATGAAAATTTTAATAAAGTATTGGACAAGGTGAGGGAAAAATATGATGAAGAATTTATAAGAATGTGGGATTTATACCTTCGTTCTTGCGCCTCTGCTTTTCGTGTTGGAAGCGTGGATTTGTTCCAATTTTTAATCACAAAGGAAATTAATAATAATTTAAGTCTCACTAAAGAATACATATATAAGTAAAAACTAAACTTAAATTTGATAGAATCTTAGCTTCATTTCACACACATCAATCCTTTTTAGCTTGTGTAAATTAAGGGATGTGGAGGAATAAAGCTAAATTTATAAGGAGAAACTCATGGTTAGTATGAGAGATTTATTAGAATGTGGTGTGCATTTTGGACATCAAACAAGACGCTGGAATCCAAAGATGAAAAAATTCATTTTTGGCGAGAGAAAAGGTATTTATGTAATTGATTTACAAAAAACTTTAAGATATTTTAGATATACCTATAATATCGTTCGTGATGCTGCCGCTGAAGGAAAAACTATACTTTTTGTTGGAACAAAAAAACAAGCAGGTGGAGCGATTAAAGAATACGCTGAAAAATGCGGTATGCCTTATGTAAATCATAGATGGCTTGGCGGTATGATGACAAATTTTGGTACTATTCGCCAATCAATTAGAAAATTAGAAGTAATTGAAAAAATGGAAGAAGATGGAAGTATTAAGCTTTTAACTAAAAAAGAAGCTTTAATGCTTACAAGAAAAAAAGAAAAATTATTAGCTTATTTAGGTGGAATTCGTTATATGAAAACTCAACCTGATATGATTTTTGTTGTTGACACAGTAAAAGAAAAAATTGCTGTTCAAGAAGCAAATAGATTAAGAATTCCTGTTGTAGCTCCACTAGATACAAACTGTGATCCTGATTTGGTAACTTATCCTATTCCAGGAAATGATGATGCAATTCGTTCAGTGCAACTTTTCTGTCAAGAAATGGCTGAAGCGATTAATGAAGGAAAAGCTTTAAGAGAGCAAGATGGTGAAGCTTTAGCAAATGAAGAACAAGAAATTACCGATGAAGAGAAAAAAGAAGTTTTAGATGAAGCGATGAGCGAAGAAGACTTTGGTGAGGAGCAAGAATAATGGCTGAAATTACTGCTGCAATGGTAAAAGAACTCCGCGAAAGTACAGGCGCGGGGATGATGGATTGTAAAAATGCTTTGAGTGAAACTAATGGAGATTTTGATAAAGCAGTACAATTTTTAAGAGAAAAAGGTTTAGGTAAGGCTGCTAAAAAAGCAGATAGACTTGCTGCAGAAGGTTTAGTGAGTGTAAAAGTAAGTGATGATTTTACAAGTGCAACTGTAAGTGAGATTAATTCTGAAACGGATTTTGTGGCAAAAAACGATCAGTTTATTGCTTTAACAAAAGATACTACAGCTCATATTCAAAGCAATAGCTTGCAAAGTGTGGAAGAACTTCATTCAAGCACAATCAATGGCATAAAATTTGAAGAATATTTAAAAAGTCAAATTGCAACTATAGGAGAAAACTTAGTTGTAAGAAGATTTGCAACTTTAAAAGCAGGTGCTAACGGCGTTGTAAATGGTTATATCCATACAAATGGCCGTGTTGGTGTTGTGATTGCTGCAGCTTGTGATAGCGCTGAAGTGGCTTCAAAATCAAGAGATTTGTTAAGACAAATTTGTATGCATATTGCAGCAATGAGACCAAGTTATTTAAGTTATGAAGATTTGGATATGACTTTTGTTGAAAATGAATACAAAGCTTTGGTTGCTGAACTTGAAAAAGAAAATGAAGAAAGACGCAGACTTAAAGATCCAAATAAACCTGAACATAAAATTCCTCAATTTGCAAGTCGCAAACAATTAAGCGATGCAATTTTAAAAGAAGCTGAAGAAAAAATCAAAGAAGAGCTTAAAGCTCAAGGTAAACCTGAAAAAATTTGGGACAATATTATCCCAGGTAAAATGAATAGCTTTATAGCCGATAATTCTCAACTCGATAGCAAACTTACTTTAATGGGTCAGTTTTATGTAATGGATGATAAAAAAACTGTAGAACAAGTAATTGCCGAAAAAGAAAAAGAATTTGGCGGAAAAATTAAAATTGTTGAATTTATTTGCTTTGAAGTTGGCGAAGGTTTAGAAAAGAAAACTGAAGATTTTGCGGCTGAAGTTGCTGCACAACTTTAAAAACGGTTAAAATGGAACTCTTAAGAGCGGAAAATTTAAGCCATAGTTTTGATTATCCGCTTTTTGAGGGTTTAAATCTTACTTTAAATACTAAAGATTGCATTGCTATTCAAGGGAGTAGCGGTTGTGGTAAATCTACTCTTTTACATATACTTTCTTCTTTATTAACTCCAAAAAAAGGTGAAGTTTTTTTTAAAGGTTCTAGTCTTTATCAGATAGATGAAAACGAAAGATTAAAAATTCGCCGTTATGATTTTGGTATTATTTTTCAGACACATTATCTTTTTAAAGGTTTTTCAGCTTTAGAAAATATCGAACTTGCTAGTGTTTTATCGGGTCAAGATTTAGATGAGAAAATTTTAAAAAGGTTAGGTATTGATACGCTTTTACATCAAAAAATAGGAAAGCTTAGCGGCGGACAACAACAGCGTGTGAGTATCGCGCGCGTACTTTGTAAAAAACCAAAGATTATTTTTGCTGATGAAGCAACTGGAAATTTGGATTTTGATAATGCTAAAAATGTTATCGAGCTTTTAATTTCCTATGTTAAAGAAAATGATGCAGCTTTATTTTTTGTAACTCACGATAGCAAGCTTGCAAGTTTTTGTGATAAAACTTATACTATAAACGCCAATGGAATTTGTTAATTATTTAGGAGATAAAAATGTTGTAACTTTTATGTTGCTTCTTGCTAGAATGAGTGGTCTTATAGTTTTTTTTCCTTTTTTTTCACATAATTCTATTCCTATGGTGATAAAAAGTACTATAGTTTTATTTTTGACTATGTATTTATATCCTTTGGCTAGATTAGAATCTTTGCATTTAGATAGTTTTTTTGTTTTACAGCTTATTAGTGAAGTGATTTTTGGAATGATAGCAGGATTAATGCTTCAAATTATTTTTGCTATTATTATGATGGCAGGTGAGCAGATTGCTTTTACTATGGGGTTTACTATGGCAAGTATATTAGATCCAAGTTCTGGAACGAGTATGCCTATTACGGCACAAATTTTAAATTTGCTTGCTTTGATGTTTTTTCTTGCTTTTGATGGCCATCATTTAATGCTTTTGTTTTTAAGTCATTCTTTAGGTTATATCAGTTTAGGTGGATTTTATCCACATGAGAATTTAATGCATTATTTAAATATAGGTATGTTTAATATTTTCATCATAGGTTTTACTATGAGTTTTCCCATACTTGGAATTTCGCTTTTAGCTGATGTTATTTTTGGACTTTTGATGAAAACAATGCCACAATTTAATCTTTTAGTTATTGGCTATCCTATAAAGATAGCTTTAGGTTTTGTAGTTTTAATTGCTATTTTACTAGTTATGATGCAATATTTTAAAAATTTAATTTTAGAACTTTTTACTCATATGCAAACTCTTTTTTTCTCCTAAGGAAAGGATAAATGAAATTATCGTAAAATAGTGATTATTTTTTAAGGATTAAAGTGATGAAAATTTTACTTTTAAATGAAAACCCTGTAGTTTCAAGACTTGTAAGCCTTAGCGCTAAAAAAATGTCTTATGATTTTGAAGAACTTAATGCTTATAGTGAAAATTTGGGTAATTATGATGTGATTATTGTAGATAGTGATACTCCAGCACCTTTAAAAATTCTTAAAGAAAAATGCGATAGATTGATTTTTTTAGCTCCGCGAAACCAAAATATAGATATAGATGCGCAAATTTTACAAAAACCTTTTTTACCTACAGATTTTTTAAATTTACTTAATAATAAAGATGTAAACAAACATACATCTATTGATTTGCCAATGTTAAGTAATGATGAAAATCCTTATGCTGATATAAGCTTGGATTTAGATAATTTAAATTTGGATGATTTGCCTGATGAAAATTCTTTAGATATAAATTCAGAGGGAATAAAAGATTTGAGTTTTGATGATGATGCTCAAAATGATAATGCAAACAAAACTTTAGAAACTCAAAATTTAGAAGATGAAAATTTAGAACAAGAAACAACTAAAGAACAGACTCAAGAAGATACTCAAACTGATTTAGATTTAACTTTAGAAGATGACGAAAGCCAAAAAGAAGACTTAAGCCAAGAACATACAGCTTTGGATACTGAGCCTAGTTTAGATGAGCTAGATGATAGAAATGATGAAGATTTAGAAATCAAAGAAGATGATAAAAATGAAGAATTAGAAAAGCAAGAATTATTAGACAATTCTAAAACAAATACATTAGAAATGCAAGAAGAGCTTAGCGAATCTCAAGATGATAATGCAAACAAAACTTTAGAAACTCAAAATTTAGAAGATGAAAATTTAGAACAAGAAACAACTAAAGAACAGACTCAAGAAGATACTCAAACTGATTTAGATTTAACTTTAGAAGATGACGAAAGCCAAAAAGAAGACTTAAGCCAAGAACATACAGTTTTGGATACTGAGTCTAGTTTAGATGAGCTAGATGATAAAAATGATGAAGATTTGGAAGATAACAAAGAATTACAAGCTAATATAAGCGACTTTGATGATCTTCCTGTGGTCGAAGAGCAAGAAAAAGAAATGGATTTTGATGATCTTCCTGAGGATGCTGAATTTTTAGGTCAAGCAAAAGATAATAAAGAATCAGAGGAAATTTTAGAGGAGTTTGCTCCTGTTGTGGAAGAAGATGTTCAAGATGAAATGGATGATTTTACTTCAAATTTGAGTACTCAAGATCAAATCAAAGAAGAACTAGCTCAACTTGATGAGCTTGATTATGGTATTGATAGTGACAATAGTAGCAAGGTTTTAGAAGATTTTAAAGATGAACCAATTTTAGACGATAAAGAATTAGGAACAAATGAAGAGGAAGTGGTTGTGCCAAATTTAAATATAAGTGATTTTGATGCATTGAAAGAAAGTGATATACAAGAAGCTCTTGGAGAGGAAATCTTAGAAAAAAATGAAGAGCCTATAGTAAGTGATGCAACTAAAGATGATAATAGCGAAGAGATAGTTAATGAGCTTAGCCAAAGCATAGCAGGAGCGATCACTTCAAGTATTAAAGATGATACCTTAAAAGCTGCTCTTAAGGGTATGAATATGAATATAAATATAAACATTAGTTTTAAAGAGGATTGAAATTGCAAGGTTTTGTTTTGTTGATTTCAGGTCCTAGTGGTGCTGGAAAATCAACTCTTTTAAAAAAACTTTTTGATGAATTTGAAGATGAGCTTTATTTTTCTATTTCTTCAACAACTCGCAAACCAAGAGAGGGTGAAAAAAATGGAGTGCATTATCATTTTATATCCCATGAAGAATTTCAAAAAGGTATAGATAGTGATCATTTTTTAGAATGGGCTAAGGTGCATGAAAATTTTTATGGTACTTCTTTAAAGCACACTCAAGATGCTTTAGATAATGGAAAAATAGTTGTTTTTGATATTGATGTGCAAGGATTTAAAATAGCCAGACAAAAAATGGCTGATAAGATTGTTTCTGTTTTTATTACTACAAAAAATAAAGATGAGCTAAAAAAAAGACTTATTAAGCGAAATACTGATACAATAATACAACTAGAAAAAAGATTACAAAACGCTAGTGATGAAATGAAAGAGCTTAGCGAGTATGATTATCTTATCATTAACGATGAGTTAAAGCAAAGTTATGAAGCATTGCGAGCGATTTTAATCGCCCATAAATTTAGAACCAAAGGGCAGAATCTAGGGCAAATTCAAAATATTTGGAATGAAGGAGAATAAAATGGGTGGTTGGTCAAGTCCAAGTCATTGGTTGATTATTTTATTGATTGTTGTATTGCTTTTTGGAGCAAAAAAAATTCCAGAACTTGCAAAGGGTTTAGGTAAAGGTATTAAAACTTTTAAAGATGAAATGAATAATGATGATGAAGTAGCAAAAAATACTCAAAAAATAGAAGAAAACAAAAACATAACTAATAATACAAATGCTGATACAAGTATAGACGAAACAAAAAAAGCTTAAGGTTTAGTCTTTTGAAAAGTATTATTTTTAATGAAATTAAAAAGATTTTAGAGTGTGATTTTGCACTTGAAAATCCAAAGGATAAAAATTTAGCGCATTTTGCTACCCCTTTGGCTTTTTCACTGGCTAAGGAATTAAAAAAATCTCCTATGTTGATCGCTAGTGACTTAGCGAGCAAATTTCAAAATCATGATTGTTTTGAATCAGTTGAAGCTGTAAATGGGTATTTAAATTTTAGAATTTCCAAAACTTTTTTAAATGAACTTGCAAATCAGGCTTTAACAAATCCAAATGATTTTACTAAAGGAGAAAAAAAACAAGAAAGTTTTTTGCTTGAATATGTGAGTGCAAATCCTACCGGGCCTTTACACATAGGACATGCAAGAGGCGCTGTTTTTGGAGACACCTTAACAAGACTTGCAAGACATTTGGGCTATAAATTCGATACAGAATACTATGTCAATGATGCGGGTAATCAAATTTATTTACTAGGGCTTTCTATTTTACTAAGTGTGAAAGAAAATACACTTCATGAAAATGTTGAATATCCAGAGCAATATTACAAAGGCGAATATATAGCGGATTTGGCAAAAGAAGCTTTTGAAAAATTTGGTAAAGAATTTTTTAGCGAAGAAAATATCCCTAGTTTGGCTGATTGGGCAAAAGATAAAATGCTTGTTTTGATTAAACAAAATTTAGAACAAGCAAAGATTAAAATTGACAACTATGTAAGTGAAAGATCGTATTATGATGCTTTAAATGCAACTTTAGAATCTTTAAAAGAGCATAAAGGAATTTATGAGCAAGAAGGTAAAATTTGGCTTGCTTCTTCGCAAAAAGGCGACGAAAAAGATCGTGTAATTATCCGTGAAGATGGACGCGGGACTTATTTGGCAGCAGATATTGTTTATCATAAAGATAAAATGAGTCGTGGTTATGGAAAGTGTATTAATATCTGGGGAGCAGATCATCATGGTTATATCCCTAGAATGAAAGCTGCGATGGAGTTTTTGGGATTTGACTCTAATAATCTTGAGATTATTTTAGCACAAATGGTTTCCTTGCTTAAAGATGGAGAGCCTTATAAAATGAGCAAAAGAGCAGGAAATTTTATCTTGATGAGCGATGTAGTTGATGAAATAGGAAGTGATGCTTTGCGTTATATCTTTTTGAGTAAAAAATGCGATACTCATTTGGAATTTGATATTAGTGATTTGCAAAAAGAAGATAGCTCTAATCCTGTGTATTATATCAACTACGCACACGCTAGAATTCATCAAGTATTTGCTAAAGCTGGTAAAAAAATCGATGATGTAATGAAAGCTGATTTGCAAAGTTTAAATCAAGATGGCGTAAATTTGCTTTTTGAAGCTTTGAATTTAAAGGCTATTTTAAACGATGCTTTTGAGGCTAGAGCTTTGCAAAAAATTCCTGATTATCTTAAAAATTTAGCTGCAAATTTTCATAAATTCTACAATGAAAATAAAGTTGTAGGCTCTGCAAATGAAAATGATTTACTTAAATTATTTTCTTTGGTTGCTCTTAGTATTAAAACCGCATTTTCTTTAATGGGTATTGAAGCGAAAAACAAAATGGAACATTAAAACAGCATTTTGCTGTTTTAATAATTTAGCAAAAATACTGCTATTATTACGATAATGATACCTAAAATTCCTATTTTGTTTAATTTTTCTTTATATAAAATCCATCCACCAAGGCAAGTTCCTATGATGCCTATAGCACCCCAAGTTGAGTAAGCTATGCTTAAAGGAACATATTTTAAAGAAAAAGAAAGTAGAAAAAAAGCAAGTATAGCATTGATAATAGCAGCCAAGCCCCAAATTTTATGCTTAAAACCATCTGATTTTTTTAGTAATAAATTTGCTACGATATCTAACAATGCCGATAGAATAATGATAAAAATATACATTATTCTTTAACCTCGCCTATGTTAATCATGATAATTCCAACGATAGAAAGAATAATGCCTAGAATTTGAGTTAAGGTTAAACTCTCTTTAAAAACTATAAAAGAAACTAAAAGTATAAGAATAATCCCTAAAAGTTCCCATACAGCATAGGCTATGCCTACTTGAATTTTTTTAATCGCCTTACCCATAAAAAAATAAGAAAAAGCTATAAATAAAGCCATAAATATATAGCCTAAAATTTGATTTTCCATTTTTAAAAAACTAGTGCCTAAAACTTCAAATACAATAGCAGCAATCAAGAAAAACCAAGCAACAAAAAGTTCTTTTTTTGCGATATTCAAAAAGCTTCTCCCCAAAAATAAATGGTAAAATCATACCATTTAAAGCTTTAATTAGCCTTTTTAGTTTATACTTTTAAGTTTAAAAATCTTTAAAGAAAGTGAGAATTTATGGGACGAGCGTTTGAATACCGAAGAGCTTCTAAAGAGGCTAGATGGGATAAAATGAGTAAGCTTTTTCCTAAGCTTGCTAAAGCCATACAAGTAGCCGCTAAAGAAGGTGGCACCGATCCTGATATGAATCCAAAATTAAGAAGTGCTATAGCTACAGCAAAAGCAAATAATATGCCAAAAGATAATATAGATGCAGCTATTAAGCGTGCAAGTGGAAAAGATAGCGTAGATATTAAAAACATTCATTATGAAGGAAAAGCTGCACATGGAGCTTTAGTTATAGTTGAATGTATGAGCGATAACCCTACACGCACCGTGGCTAATGTTAAAGCCATTTTTAGTAAAAATGGTGGAGAAGTTTTACAAAATGGATCTTTAGGCTTTATGTTTACTAGAAAAGCGGTTTTTCATCTTGAAAAATTTGCAGGAGATTTAGAAGAATTAGAACTTGATTTGATCGATGCAGGACTTGAAGAATTAGAACAAAATGAAGAAGAGTTGGTAATTAGCGGTAATTATACTGCCTTTGGTGAGCTAAGTTCTGCTATAGAAGCTAAGGGTTTAGTTCTTAAAAAAGCAGGACTTGAATACATACCAAACAATCCTGTAAGCTTTAGCGAAGAACAGCTTAGCGATATAGAAAAACTTTTAGATAAGTTAGATGATGATGATGATGTTCAAGCTGTTTATACAAATATAGATTAAGGAGAAATAATGATAAAAACAATTGACACAAGCAAAGTAAATGAATACAAATTTGCTCTCATAGAAACTGAAAAAGGCACAATGAAACTAAAACTTTTTGGCGATGAGGCTCCACAAACGGTTTGTAATTTTGCTACTTTGGCTAATGAAGGATTTTATAAAGATTTAAATTTTCATCGTGTGATCCCAAATTTTGTTATACAAGGAGGTTGTCCGCACGGCAATGGTATAGGTGGACCTGGATATGAAATCATTTGTGAATGTGATGATCAAGAACATAAACATGAGCGTGGAACTTTATCTATGGCACACGCAGGACGCGATACGGGTGGCTCTCAATTTTTTATTTGTCACAGCCCTCAAGCTCATTTAGATGGAGTTCATACTGTTTTTGGGCAAATTGATCCAAAAGATAAGGAAAGTTTAGAAGTTTTAGACTCTATACGCCAAGGAGATAAAATTCTAGATATAAAAATTTGCGATAAAATTTAAAATTTTAAAACTTTTTTGAAACTATAATTTACAAAGCTAGTCCATAAGTTTGACTAGCTAAAAATAATTAACACATAATTTTTTTTAAAGCTTTTTTTTCTATAATTATAATTTTATTTCAGTTAAATGCAACAAAATTACAAGGAGTTATGATTATGAAAACTAAGTTTTCACTTATTTTAAGTGCTTGTCTTCTTTCATCTTCACTTTTTGCTAAAAATACAGATGATGAAATAACCAAGCTTCAAAAACAGCTTGCACAAATTCAAGCTGAACTTGCACAAATCAGAAAAGAAAGAGAAGCTCAAGCTAAGCAAAATGAAGCTGTAAAAGCCGAACTTGCTGATCTTAATGATAGAGCTGATGAAACAGAATTTCAAGCTGCTTTAAGCAAGGTTAAATTTGGACTTGAGTTTTCAACAGCGGTTTCAAATACAAATTATAAAGTTGGCGGACAAGATTATAGTGCCAATAACAAGTGGATGAATGAGCTTCATTTAAATATGAATGCTGATATTAATGATAAAACAAAATTCTACGGTCGTTTATCTATGGCTAAAAATTGGTCTCAAATGGCTTGGAGTGGCACTCCTTATGACTTAGATGCAGGAAGAAATACAAGAACAAGTGGGCCTGTACTTTATGTAGATAGAGCTTATCTTGATTACTATATCACGCCTGAGTGGATTGCGACTGTAGGAAGACAGCCAGGAACTGATGGTCCAGGAAGTAATCTTAGAAACAATGCTTTAAGACAATCCACTTATCCAGCCTTAGCAATCAATGCTCTAGGTGATGCAGCGGTGATCACTTATAAACCTGAAAGTTTGCAAGATCATAAAGTGGCTATCCGTGCAGCTTATGGTAAAACTTATCAATGGGATGAAGAAGGCAAGGTAAGAGACTGGATGAGCGATCAAAAAGATGCTGATGCAAATCTTTACTATGCTGCAGTAGAAGGAGAGCTTCCTATAGAAGGCATGGGAGATAATTTAATATTATTTAATATTGCATATTTAAGCGATTTTGCTTTGCCGCTTAACAATGGTCCAATTGCTTTACCTGGTAGTGGTGGCGGTGCTACTACTATTCTTGATGATGATGGTGTGGTAAATTTAGGAGATTTAACTATAGCAAATCTTCATTTTGAAAATTACAAAGCTTTTGGAACGAATTTTAATTATTTTGTATCTTTGGGTTATTCTCACGGGAATAACAATCAATTAAGTTCGACATTAAGTGGAATTCTTAAAAGTCAAGGTTATGGCGATGGCAAGTTTAATGAAGAAGATGGCTATGCGGTACATGTAGGTGGACGCTATGATTTTACTAAGGCTTTAAAAGTAGGGTATGAGTTCTTCTGGGGAAGTAGATACTGGTATACTATGAGCCGTCCAAGTATTAATGATCCGCTTAATATAAGAATGACAAGAGGAACGGCTCACGATGTTTATGTGATTTATCAACTTGATAGATATCAATTCTTGCGCTTAAGCTATACCAATATCCAAAATAAATGGGGAAATCGTGGCTTACCATTTGGTGGAGCGAAAAAAGATAAAGCAAGAGCTGATAATATCATGTTAATGTATAATGTAAAATTCTAAGGAGCAAAAGATGAGAAAAATACTTTTTGCAAGTTTATTACCTATCATTGCTTTGGCTGATTGTGCAAGTTTGATGGCAAAATACGAAGCTCCAGAGCCAGAGTCAAAAACAATGAAACAAGTTGAACGTTGGATTAATAAAAAAGTTAGTGATCCAGCTGATGCTGCTGTTTTAAAAGAGTGCATGATCGCTCGTGCAGCAGACAATCCAAATCAAGTTTCAGTTGCAGGTAAATAAAAAAAGCGGTGTAAAACCGCTTTTTACTGTTTAATTTTTTAGCTACAATTTTTTAAAATTTTCTTCAAATAAGGCTAATATGCAAGAAATCATTTCTTTTATTGTTGAGACGGCTAGTGCTTGGGGGTATTTGGGTATTATTATCTTAATGACCTTAGAGAGTTGTTTTATACCTTTTCCAAGTGAAGTTGTTATGATACCTGCTGGATATTTAGCACATAAAGGTGAACTTGATATTACTCTTTGTATACTTAGTGGGACTTTAGGTTCTGTTTTAGGGGCTTTGATTAATTATTATATTTGCTTTTTTTGGGGTAAAAATTTTGTATTAAAATGGGGTAAGTATTTTGGTATAAATGAAGCCAAATTTGCTAAATTTGAAGAATTTTTTAACAAACATGGGGAATTTTCAACCTTTACTTGTCGTCTTTTACCAGGAATTCGTCAGTACATCTCTATGCCCGCAGGTTTGGTAAAAATGAAACTTGTAAATTTTATACTTTTTACTGCGCTTGGTAGTGCTATTTGGGTGGCTATACTTGTATTTTTGGGTTATTATATAGGACAAAATGAAGAGTTGATTAAAACTTATTTAACTCAAATTTTAATCATTATAATTATTTTTGTGATTTTCGCAAGCTTAATTTATATCAAAATCAAAAAGCCTTTTAGTAAATGATTTAAATTGTAAATATTTTTTTCTTTATTATTTTCAAATTTGCTATAATTATAATAAATTCAAATTAAAGATGATTAAAATATGGAAAAACCTGATATACAAAGATTAACTAATTTTTTAATCGTATATGCTAAAACTTTATTAAGCGCTGGAACTTATACAGCTAGGGTAGCAAAATGCGTAGGAAGAATAGCCGAGGTTTATGGCTATGAGATCAATATCAATTTCTTTTTTCATCATATTACTTTAAATATTGTAGATATAGATGATAACTCCATTCAAAGAACTTATGTTATACCTAATCATCATGCCCATGTTAATTTTAAGCTTATTTTTGATTTAAGCGCTTTAAGCTGGGCTATATATGATCACAAATACGATCTTGAAAAAGCAAAAGTCGTTTTTGAGCAAATTTCTCAACAAAAAAAGCATTCTTATTTGCTTAATCTTTTATTTGTTTCTATGGCAAATTCGGCTTTTTGTAGGCTTTTTGGCGGTGATTTTGGCGCTGGAAATTTAGTGTTTTTTGCAACTTTTGTGGGATTGTTGTTAAGATATATTTTAACTAAAGCGAAGATTGATTTAAGAATTCAATACATCCTTTGTTCTTTTGTCTCATCGTGGTTTGTATTTTTTGGACTGGATATGGGATATACCAATACCTCTGATGTGGCTTTGGGTTCTAGTATCTTGTATCTTATACCAGGGGTATTTTTTATAAATTCTGTGATTGATATATTAAAAGATCATATTTTAATGGGGTTTAGTCGTATTATCAGCGTGGCTATTTTGATTTGTTGTATAGCACTTGGAATTTACATGACGCTTAGTATTTCAGATTTTGGGATTTTAAGATGATTGAATTTATTTTAAGAGATATGTTTTTTGCTGCTGTGGCGGGATTTGGCTTTGCTTATGCTTGCAATCCACCTTTAAAAACCCTTATTTTATCTGCTCTTTTAGCGGCAATTGCACATGGGCTTCGTTTTACCTTGGTGGAATATTTTCATTTTCAAACTTTAGCAATTGCAACTTTTGTTGCCTCATTTTGCATAGGATGTTTAGGAATTGCTTTAGCAAAAATCATCAAAACCCCTGCTGAAATTATCGCTTTTCCTGCTCTTATTCCTATGATACCTGGAATTTATGCTTATAAAGCGATTTTGTATCTTATTTCTTTTATACGCAGTGATGATTTGAAGGCTAAGTCTGAATTTTTGGTTCAATTTTTTGATTATTTTTTTACAACCGTTTCTGTGACTTTGGCTTTAGCTATAGGAGTGAGCGTTACTTTGCTTATATTTTTTGAACAAAGTTTTATGATGACTAGACATGCAAAAAAACATTAAAACTTGTTGTAAATTTGTTTAATATTTCTTTTTATAATTTTAAATCAAAAATTTAAAAAAAGGTATTGTATGTTATGTCCAGTTTGTAATGTAGATTTGATTATGAGTGATAGAAGTGGAGTTGAGATTGATTATTGTCCAAAGTGTCGTGGCGTTTGGCTTGATCGTGGAGAACTTGACAAAATCATAGAACGCAGTGTCCCTAATACAGCAAATTTTAACCAAGCTCCAAGACAAGAGTCAAGATATAATGACTCAGCTTATCATCAGCACAATGATTACTATAAAAAGAAAAAGAAAGAAAGTTGGCTAGGTGAGCTTTTTGACTTTTAATTTTTATAAAAATAACAAATATTTATATCTTTTTTAGCTTAATATCTTAAAATGTCAAGCAAAAAGGATATAAGATGTATAAATTTTTATCACACGAGCCTTTAGCTAACAAATCTTGTCATCATAATCACGAAGAACATTCTCATGAACATCATCATTCCCATGCTGATGCAAGGAGTATGGATAAAAAGATTTTAAAAATTTCTCTTTTAATGACTTTTTCTATGATGCTTGTGCAATTTATTTATTCAATCCTTTCAAATTCTTTGGCACTTTTAAGCGATACTTTGCATATGTTTTCTGATGTTTTTGCCTTAGCTCTTAGTTTTTTAGCCATTATAGCTGTAGAAAAATGGCAAGATCATCAAAAGACCTTTGGGTATTTTCGTCTTGAAGTTTTAGTGGCTTTTATCAATGCTTTAACCATTATTTTATCGGCTTTATTTATCATTTATGAGGCTATAGAAAAATTTATTAATCCAAAAGAAATTGACGCTAAAACCATGATAATTGTAGCTATTTTAGGCTTTTTGGTAAACGGGGTTAATGCTTTGATGATGTTTAAGGGTGCAAATTTAGAAAATGTCAATATGAAATCCGCTTTTTTACATATGATGAGCGATTTATTGGGTTCTTTAGCGGTTATTATAGGTGGAATAGTGGTGTATTTTAGCGGTATTGTTTATATAGATACGATTTTAGCTATTGTATTATCAATCTTGCTTTTAAGATGGGCGATTATCTTGCTTAAACAAAGCGCTAATGTCTTGCTTGAAAGTTCTCCTGTGGATATAGAAAAAGTAAAACAAGTTTTGCTTTTAAATCCTAGTGTGGATGAGGTGGTGGATTTGCATATTACTCAAATTACCAATAAAATGCTAGTAGCTTCTATGCATTTAAAAGTGAAAGTTTGTGATCTAAAGGAATTTGAAAAACTATCTCAGGATTTATCCCATAAATTACTACATGAATTTGAAATCGGACACATTACTATACAACCTATAAGGAGTGAAAATGAAATTTAAAGTAAAAAATGTTAATTGCATGAATTGTGTAAATTTGATTAAAAATTCTCTTGAAGATGAATTTGGAAATATAGAAGTGGATTTGGAGCAAAAAATTTTAAGTTTAAATTTAGAAGAAAATCAAGTATCAAAATTTACAAAAGAATTTCAAGATTTAGGTTTTGAGATTGTGGAGCGTTTATAATGGAAGAATTGCGTATAAAAATAGGTAAAATGACTTGCGTTAATTGTTCTAATGCCATAGAAAGATCTTGTAAAAAAATTGATGGTGTTAAAGATGCTAGCGTTTCTTATGTGAATTCTAGCGGGGTTTTTTTACTTGAAAATCAAGAAAAACGCAAAGATATTATTGCAAAAATTAAAAATTTAGGCTTTGAAATTTTAGAAGATGAACAAAGCTTGAATGCATACAAGGCAAAAAAACACTTAGAATTAAGAAAAAATTTGCTCTTAAGTATAGTTTTGAGCGTGATTATTATGTATTTTGAAATGTTTGTTAAAAGTTCTTTTTCACAAAATATCCAAATGGCTTTGAGTTTTTTTGGGATATTTTATTGCGGGAGAGACTTTTTTTCTCATGCTTTTTTAGGCCTTAAAAGCAAAAATTTAGATATGAATACCCTTGTAGCTTTGGGGACTTTGAGTGCTTTTGTGTATTCTTTTTTAGTGTATTTGCAAATTTTTAAAGAAGAAGATTTGTATTTTAGTGGTGCAATGATGATTATTTCCTTTGTGCTTTTAGGAAAATATCTTGAAAGTAAGGCTAAATTTAAAGCACAAGATTATCAAAGGATTTTAGAAAATATAGACACAAAAAAGACAAAAATTTTGCTTGAAGATGAAAGTATTAAAGAAATTCCAAGTTCTTTTGTCAAAAGTGGCGATGTGCTTTTGGTAAAAGAAGGAGAAAGCATTGTTGCAGATGGAGTGGTGCTTTTAGGAAGCGCAGAGCTTGATATGAGTTTTTTAAATGGGGAGTTTTTGCCTGTTTTAAAAAAAGAAGGCGATGAAGTTCAAGCAGGAGCAGTAGTTTTAAATGGTGCTTTAAGGATCAAAGCAAATAAAAAGGCTATGGATAGTACTTTAGAACAAATCAAAAATCTGGTTTTTGAAGCAGGAAATATCAAAAGTCCTTTGGCAAATTTAGCAGATCAAATTTCTAAATACTTTGTAGGGGGTATAATATTTTTTGCTTTTTTAGTTTTTGTTTTTTGGGTGGTAAAAGCAGATTTAAATACAGCTTTTTTACACTCTTGTGCTGTGCTTTTGATCTCTTGTCCTTGTGCTTTAGGGCTTGCAACACCTATAGCTTTGGTTGTGGCAAGTGCAAATGCGGCAAAAAATTTCATTCTTATTAAAAATCCTGCCGCTTTAGAAAAATTAGCCTTAGTCAAGTATGCTTTTTTTGATAAAACGGGTACATTGACAAAGGAAAATTTGAGTATTTTTAAACACAATCTTTCTAAAGATGATTTTGATAAATTATGTCAAATTGAAAATTTAAGCTCTCATCCTATAGCTAAGGCTTTGCATAAAGATCAAATTTTTGATTTAAAGGGTGAAGGGAGAGTGATTGTGGGTTCTGGCATAAAATACAAAGAAGATAGTGATATTTATCTCGCAGGTAGTGCGAAGTTTTTGCACGAAAATGAAATTGACACAAAAGAAAGTGATATCTTTTTTGATACTTTTAAAGAATATGTTAGGGTGTATTTTGCTAAGAATAAAAAGTGTTTAGGTGGTGTTTTGTTAAGCAATGCTTTAAAAGATGGAGCCAAAGAGCTTGTGTTAAATTTAAAAAAGCAAAATCTTAAAACTTTTATTTTAAGTGGTGATCATGTAAAAAATGTAGAAAAAATAGCCAAAGAATTACAAATAGACGAATTTTATGCTCAACTTAAGAGTGAAGAAAAGCTACAAATCATTCAAAAATTTAAAAAAACTCTTTTTGTAGGAGATGGGATCAATGATGCGGCGGCTTTATCTGCTGCAAGTGTGAGTATGAGTTTTTCAAAGGCAAATGAACTTGCAAAAAAAACAGGGGATTTTATCTTGATAAAAGATGATTTATCGGCGATTTTTAAATGTTTTAAACTTGCTAAAAAAACACGCAGTATTATTAAGCTAAATCTTTTTTGGGCTTTTATTTATAATGTGCTTTGCATTCCTATTGCGGCAGGATTTGTACCTTTTATCACTTTAAGTCCTCATATAGCAGCACTTGCAATGTGTTTTAGTTCTGTTACTGTAGTGCTTAATTCTTTAAGACTTAAAAGAATTTAAAAATTTAATTTTTATTAATAATATATTATATATAATTAATATTACAAAAATATATTATTAAAAGAGTATAAATGCAACAAAAATGTTTTTGCATAAGCAAAATGATTAGATTTTCAAAAATTATTATTTTGCTTACCGTTGCATCGTTAGCAGGTATAGTGGTTTTTGGAAATGTGACAGATTACAATTCTAATTTCCAATTTGTTTCGCATGTGATGAGTATGGATACAAAGCCTGATTATTTAGGTAATGCTATAGTTTATAGGGCTATTACTTCTCCTGTGATTCATCATATAGGCTATATAGCAATTATTCTTTTTGAAACTTTTATTACCTTAACAGCTCTAAAAGGTGCTTATGATATGTTTAAAGCTAGAAATTTAGATACCCAAAGCTTTCATAATGCTAAGATTTTTGGGATTATTTCTTTAACTTGTTGTTGTATTTTATGGTTTTTTGCTTTCCAAGTAGTTGCTGCAGAATGGTTTGGAATGTGGATGAGCAAGGTTTGGAACGGTTTACCTGATGCTACAAGATTGGTAACTTATATGTTTTTAGCTTTGATTTTCATCTCTCTTAAAAATGATAATTAATTTTCTATACTAGGCTCTCCAAAACAATCTTTAAGAGCCTCTTTAAGATCTTCTTGTGGGTCAAATTTTTTGGCCCCTTCTTTAAGCATATTAATAGAACTTTGAATATCTATGTTTTTATTTTCATTGTTTGGTAATTCTTGAGTTAAGGATTGAAGCTTATTTTCATCAATTGTTAGTGCTTTTTGCACATTAATTTTAGCATTTTCTCCAAATTTAGCTTTAAAAAGTTCTTGTATGAGTTTAAAACCTTTATTGAGTGTATCGCGATTTTGTCCTTGTGCGTTTGAGCTTATATTTAAGGTATTGTTTTCAAAACTAATCAATTTTGTGCTTTGTTTAAAGCATTCTGCAAGATCAAAATCCCTATCATAAATACTATCAAGCAAGATTTCATAAGCATTTTTTTCTATTTTTTTCTCAAGATTAGGTATGATAGGAGAAGGTGTGATCTTAGGTGTAATATTTGTTGTATTTTCTTGTTTGATTTCTTGGATTTGTGTGTCAATTTCTTTTAAATAGCTTGCTTCCATCATCATAAAAGCCATAACACAAAGCGTAAAGCCATCATCATCGCAAAGCATATTTTTAGCTTTTGATAAAATACGGAAAAATCTTTCATAAATTAAAGTAGAAAATTCTGTACTTTTTGCAAAAAAACTTTCTTTTAAATAAAAAAGCATTTCATCAATCACGCTTGAGGCTTCATAGTCTTGCAATTCTTCTAGATACGCAAAAACTTTTTCTTTGTCTTTTGTTAAGATAGCCCGATAAAAGGCTTTGATTTTTTCAGGATCTAAAAATCCTAGCATATCTGTAATTTTACTAATACTGATTTCATTTTGACAAAAAATAATGGCTTGATCAAGTAAGGTTAAGGTATCTCTTAAAGATCCATTGCCACTTCTTGCTATGAATTTTAAAGCTTCTTCTTCAAATTTAACATTTTCTTTAAGTAAAATTTTTTTAAGATGATTTAAAATTTCACTCTGTGGAATTTGTTTAAAGCGAAAATGTTGTGTTCTTGAAAGTACCGTTGCAGGAAGTTTTAAAGGATCTGTGGTTGCGAGTATAAATTTAACATAACTTGGGGGTTCTTCTAAGGTTTTTAAAAGCGCATTTGCAGCCTGTGGGGTAAGCATGTGTACTTCATCGATGATGAAAATTTTAAATCTTGCCATAGAAGGGGTGTATTTAGTTTGTTCGATTAAAGCTTGTATGTCTTCAAGTCCACGGTTGCTTGCAGCGTCCATTTCTATAATGTCTATATGTTTGCCTTCAAGTGCCGCAAGACAGTGTTTGCAAGTGCCACATGGAGTATCACTTGGCCCTTGTTCACAAACTAAAGCACGAGAAAAAATTCTAGCACTTGAAGTTTTTCCACTTCCTCTAAGTCCTGAAAAAAGATAAGCATGAGCTAAGCGATTATGATTTAGAGCGTATTTTAAACTTACGCTAACTGTTTTTTGTCCTATGAGTTCATCAAAGGTTTTAGGTCTATACTTAATCGCTAAAGCTTGAAGCATTTTCTACTCGTTCATTATAGATAAAAGTTCTACATTGTCTTTGGTTTTAAGCATTTTAGAATATAAAAATTTCAATGCCTCAACATCATCCATTTGAGAAATCGCTGAACGGATCGCCCAAATTTTTTGAAGATTCGCCACGCCTTGGAGTAATTCTTCTTTTCTTGTTCCTGATTTGATGATATTAATCGCAGGATAAATTCTTCTATCAGCGATATTTCTATCAAGAACTATTTCGCTATTTCCTGTGCCTTTAAATTCTTCAAAAATCACATCATCCATTCTTGAGCCTGTGTCAATTAAAGCTGTAGCAACTATGGTTAAAGAGCCTCCATTTTCTATATTTCTAGCTGCACCAAAGAAGCGTTTTGGTTTGTGTAGGGCATTAGCATCCACCCCACCGCTTAGGACTTTTCCACTGCTTGGAGTTGCAGTATTGTAAGCACGTGCAAGTCTTGTGATACTATCAAGTAAGATGATAACATCTTTGCCTGTTTCTACCATTCTTTTGGCTTTTTCTATCACGAGCTCAGCTACACGCACATGATTATAAGCAGGCAAATCAAAAGTAGAACTAAAAACTTCGCCTTTTACACATCTTTGCATATCGGTAACTTCTTCAGGTCTTTCATCGACTAAAAGCACGATTAAATGCATTTCTGGGTGGTTTTTTGCAATAGCAGTAGCAAGTTCTTTCATAAGTTCTGTTTTACCTGTGCGTGGTGGAGCAACGATGAGCCCACGTTGTCCTTTTCCTATAGGAGTAAAAAGATCCAAAACACGACCCGTAAGCTTCATAGCATCGTATTCGAGTTTGATTTTTTCTGTTGGAAAAATAGGAGTTAGGTTGTCAAACAAAGGCCTTTCTTTGGCTTCTTGTAAAGGTAAATAGTTAATTGCTTCGATTTTTAAAAGAGCGTAATATTTTTCTTGATCTTTAGGTTCTCTAACTTGTCCTGTAACGATATCGCCTACACGCAGAGCAAATTTTCTAATTTGTGAATTTGAAACATAAGCGTCATTAACACTATCGCTAAGATTGGAATCCATACCTCTTAGAAAGCCATAACCTTCAGAAGAAATTTCTAAAATTCCTGTAAAAAGTATAAAACCACCTTTTTTTGTTTGTGCTTTTAAAATTTCAAAAATAAGTTCTTGGCGGCGAAATTCTCTTGGGTTTTCGATTTCACATTCATTGGCGATTTTAACTAGATTTTCTAAATCTAATAATTTTAATTCTTCGATTTTATAACCTTCCACTGGAACGTGGGTTCTTTGATGTTGTTTTTTTTCTTTTTCCATAAGTCCTCGTAAGATTTAGCAGAATATTTTTTGTAAAATGTGATTTTAGTAAAAAAATGCACTTTTTGTCAAATTTGTTTATAATTATAAAAAATATTTTTTTAAAGAATGATTATGAAATGTGAACATTGTAAACTTGATTATAAACAAGCCCAAATGATAGAGTATAAGGGTAAATTTTTTTGTTGTAAGGGTTGTGAGAGCGTTTGGGAAATTTTGCATGAAAGTGGATTAGATGAGTTTTATGAAAAGCTTGGAAATCAAACTTTAAGCCCTGTAAATTTTCAAAATGAAATGAAAAATTATGATGAGTTTGTCACTAAAACCAAAGAAGGATTTAGTGAAATTTATCTCATGATACACGGTATAGAATGTGCAGCTTGTGTGTGGCTTAATGAGAAAATTTTAACCAAGCAAGAAGGAATTTTAGAGCTTGATATCAATCACTTAAGCCATAAAGCACGCATTGTTTTTGACGAACAAAGTATTTCTTTGGTGCAAATTTTAAGACTTATTGAAAGTATAGGTTATAAAGCGAGTGCTTATGATGCAAGCAAGGCTTCAAAAAAAGCGGATTTATTAAAAAGGGAATTTTATTCTAAGCTTGTTGTGGCTATAGCTTGTGTGATGAATGTCATGTGGATAGCGGTAGCAAAATACGCAGGATTTTTTAGCGGTATGGATAAGGATACTAAGGATATTTTAAATTTTGCTGAATTTATCCTTTGCTCTCCTGTGCTTTTTTATACGGGATCTCATTTTTATAAAAGTGCTTTAAAAGCTTTAAAAATGCATAGTTTAAATATGGATGTATTGGTTATTAGTGGAGCAAGTTTGGCTTATATTTATTCTTTATGGGCTATGTTTTTTAGAGTGGGAGAGGTGTATTTTGACTCTGTGGCCATGATAATTTGTTTTGTTTTTATAGGCAGATATCTTGAGATGTTTAGTAAAAAACGTGCTTTAGATACTATAGATGGACTTAATGATTTTTTGCAAAATGAAGTTTTGGTTTTTAATGGCAAGGAATTTGTTCCTAAAGAAGTGCAAAAGGTTTGTTTGGGCGATAGAATTTTACTTAAAACTGGAGATAAAATCTTAATCGATGGAATTTGTAAAAGTGGTGAAATGAGTGTAGATACCTCTTCTTTAAATGGAGAAAATACTCCAAAACTCATACAAAAAGAAGATGAAATTTTTTCAGCTTGTATAGTGCTTGATGGAAGTGTGGAGTATGAAGCAACAAAGCTTTATAAAGATTCAAAACTCAGTCAAATTATCCAGCTTTTAGAACTTGCAAGTTCTAAAAAGGCAAGGCTTGAAAGTTTAGTCAATAGTCTTTCGATTTATTTTTCCAGAACAGTTTTATTTGTAGCTTTTGTTTGTTTTAATTTTTGGTTTCTTTATAAAGAAGCAAGTTTTGAACTTTCTTTAGTCAATGCAATTTCTGTTTTGATTATTGCTTGTCCTTGTGCCTTGGCTTTAGCAACGCCAGTAAGCAATCTTGTAGCTTTAGGTAGAGCTTTGAAAAAACATATTTTATTTAAAAGTTCTAGTGTGATAGAAGATTTAAGTAAATGCGATTATATAGTATTTGATAAAACAGGTATTTTAACTAAAATCGAACTTGAGATTAAAGAAGTTTTTTTAGATAAGTTGCTTAATTTAGATGAAATTTATAATTTTGTTAAGCTTTCTAAGCATCCTATTTCTCAAAATATTGCGTCGTATTTAAAGCAAAAAGGAGCTAAGGATTTAAATTTGGATTTTAAAAAGCATTCAAGCATTCAAGCTAAAGGTTTAAGCGCTGAGTTAAATAAAGGGTTGCTTTTAGGTGGAAGTTCTAAATTTTTACAAGAAAAGGGTATTGCAACTAAAGAATTTGATAATACGCATTTTATTTTTGCCAAAGAGGGTAAAATTTTAGCTTTTTTTGAGTTTGATAGTGTTTTAAGAGAGGGTGCAAAAGAGCTTATCGCTTATCTTAAAAAAGAAAAAAAAGAATTAATGATACTAAGTGGCGATCATCAAAAAGCAGTGGAAAAAATCGCTAAAAAATTAGAAATTCAAAATTATCAAGCTTCTTGCTTACCTGAAGATAAGATGAAAGTTATAGAAAATTTGAGTAAAAATTACAAAGTTTTATTTGTAGGTGATGGGGTAAATGATGCATTAGCTTTAAAATACGCAAGTGTTTCGATGACTTTAAGAGAAGGAAGTGATTTAGCTATTGAAAGTAGTGATGTTTTGCTTTTAAAAAATGATTTATTTTCTTTAAAAAAAGCTTTAAAATTATCTAAAAATACTTTTAAAGTAATTAAACAAAATCTTACTTTTTCTTTGTTCTATAATGCTTGTACTATACCTTTAGCTTTTTTAGGTATTATAAATCCTTTGTTTGCTGCTATTTCTATGTCTTTTAGTAGTATAGTAGTAATCTTAAATGCTTTAAGGATTAAAGAATGAATAGTATAATCATGATGATGATAGGAGTTTCTATCTTAGTGTTTTTTATCATTTTGGCAACTTTGCTTTGGGGGATAAAAAATAAACAATTTGATGATGATTATAAATTTACTACTTTAAATGATGATGAGGATTCGTTACGTGATGCTATAGAATTAGAAAGGCGTAAAAAAGAAGCTTTGGATAAAAAAAGGCTTTCTTAAATAAGGAAAGCCTTTTTTAGAAATTATTTTAAAGTTTCAATATGAGCTTCGATAGCTTTAAAATCTTCTTCAGTTAAACCTTTAAGGTTAAGTTTCATGATCGCACCTTGACCATAAGCATTTCTTTTGCCTTCTGAGTATTCTTTCATGTATTGAAGTCTTTCAGCAGAAGAAAGAGTTTTTAAAGCTGGAACTTTGTTTAAGTAAACTTTGTCAGCATTTGCACCATGACATACTGCACACTTTTTAAAAAGTGTAGCACCATCTGCAGCAAAAGCAGAAACGCCAAGACATGCCAAAGCAGAAACTACTAATAATTTTTTCATTTGTTTTCTCCTTAGTAAAAATTAGATTACTAGGTATTATATATCTTTATTTTTATAAAAATCTTAAGAAATTAAAGATAATGTTTATTTTCTTTTTAAAAAAGCTATATTATAATGTTTTTATGAAAACAAAAGCATTATTTTTAGATAGAGACGGTGTGATTAATATAGATAAAAAATATGTCTATAAAATAGAAGATTTCGAATTTTGTGATGGAATTTTTGAGCTTTGTAGATATTTTTTAGCTAAAAATTATTTGCTTTTTATAGCGACAAATCAATCAGGCATAGCAAGAGGATATTATAAAGAAAGTGATTTTTTCAAACTTTGTGATTATATGCTTAAAGAATTTGCCAAACAAGATATAAAAATTAATAAAATTTACCATTGTCCGCATTTAGAAGGTTGTGGGTGTCGTAAACCTAAAGCAGGAATGCTTTTAAAAGCAAAAGATGAGTTTAAGCTAGATATGAAAAATTCTATCTTTATAGGTGATAATCTAAGCGATATGCAAGCGGGGTTAAATGCTAATATTGGTACTTTAATCTTAGTTAACAAGGAAAAAAAAGAGGGTAATTTTTTTAGACAATTTACAAATTTAAAAGAAATTTTGAACTTTTTTAGAAAAAAGGAAAATTCATGAAAATAGTGATTACAGGTGGTGCAGGGTTTATAGGCTCGCAATTGGCTTTAAATTTACAAAAAAAACATGAAATTCTAATCATTGATAAAATGCGTAGCAGCTTGATTTTTGAAAATGGAAATTTGCAAAGTTTTGGTCATTTTAAAAATTTGCTTGAATTTGATGGAGAACTTTTTGTGGGCGATATAAATGATGAAAAAGTTTTGAAAAAAATTGAAGATTTTAAACCAGAGATTATTTTTCATCAAGCAGCGATTTCAGATACAACAGTTTTTGATCAAACTAAGATTTTACAAACTAATTTAAATACTTTTAAAGACTTGATAGAGTTAAGCATCAAACTTCATGCAAAACTTATTTATGCAAGTTCAGCTTCGGTTTATGGTGATGCAAAAAGTCCACAAACCGTCGGCAAAGATGAAGAACCTAAAAATCCTTATGCTTTTTCAAAATTGATGATGGATAAGTTAGCAAAAAAATACTACGATAAAGCCCATTTAGTAGGACTTAGATATTTTAATATTTATGGAAAAGGTGAATTTTATAAAAATAAAACCGCTTCTATGGTTTTGCAATTTGGTCATCAAATTTTAGCTGGGAAAAATCCACGCTTGTTTCAAGGTAGTGATCAAATTTATAGAGATTTTACCTATATTAAAGATGTTATTAGTGCCAATTTAATCGCCCTTGATTCAAAATGCGGGGTTTATAATGTAGGCAGTGGTAAGGCAAGGACTTTTCAAGATATAGTCGATATTTTACAAAAAGAACTAGATACTAATCTACCTTGTGAATATATCCCAAATCCTTATGTAAAATCTTATCAATTTCACACTGAAGCAAAGCTAGATCAAACTTGGGATTATAAGCCAAAATTCAGTCTTGAAGAGGGAATAAAAGATTATCTAGTAGAAATTAAAAGACTTTTTGAAAAGGAAGTAAATGCTTGAGTTTTTAAGCCAGCAAAAACCTAAAATTTTAATTATAGGTGATTTTATGGTGGATAATTACACTTGGTGTGATTGTTCGCGTGTGAGCCCTGAAGCTCCTGTTTTAGTAGCTAAAAATTTAAAAGAAGATAAAAGATTAGGCGGGGCTGCGAATGTTTATGCAAATTTAAAAAGCTTAGGAGCTGATGTTTTTGCGCTTGGTGTTATAGGCGATGATGAGAATGGAAAATTTTTAAAAGAAAATTTAAAAGGAGAATTCTTAATCCAAAAAGGACGTAAAACTCCTTTTAAAAACCGCATTATGGTACATAATCAACAAGTGTTAAGACTAGATAAAGAAGATACAAGTGTAATTTTGCTCGAAGATGAACTTATAAGTTTATTTGATGAAAAGATTAAAGAATTTAAAGCTGTGATTTTAAGTGATTATGCTAAAGGTATTTTAACACCTAAGGTTTGCAAGGCTTTGATAGAAAAAGCTAATGCTTTAAATATCCCTGTTTTAGTTGATCCTAAAGGCAGTGATTTTAGCAAATACAGCGGTGCAACTTTACTCACGCCTAATAAAAAAGAAGCTTTAGAAGCTTTGAAATTTGAAAATTTAGAGGGAGAAAATTTAGAAAAGGGTATTAAAAAATTAAAAGAAGACTTTTCTTTGCGTTATTCTATCATCACTCTTTCAGAAGCTGGAATTGCACTTTTTGATGAGAGTTTAAAAATAGTACCTGCTAAGGCTTTAGAGGTTTATGATGTAACAGGAGCAGGCGATAGTGTGATTGCGGTTTTAGCTTTTTGCTTGGCAAATAAGATTGAAATTTTTAAAGCTTGCGAGCTTGCTAATGAGGCTGCAGCCGTTGTGGTGAGTAAAATAGGTAGCGTGAGTGTAAGTTTTGATGAGATTAAGAGTTTTAAGCGTGTGGATTTTGAGAAAAAAATCAAAAGCAAAGAAGAACTTTTAATGCTTTTAAGACAAAATGATAAAAAGATCGTTTTTACAAATGGTTGTTTTGATATAGTGCATTTTGGGCATATAAAATATCTTGAAAAAGCTAAAAGATTGGGTGATATTTTAGTTGTAGGTTTAAATTCGGATGTGAGCGTGAAAAGACTCAAAGGCGAGAGTCGTCCTATAAATTCAGAGTTTCAAAGAGCTTGTATGTTGGCAGCTTTTTATTTTGTGGATTTTGTAGTGATTTTTGATGAAGATACGCCTTTGGAACTTATAAGTTTTTTAAAGCCTGATATTTTGGTTAAAGGGGCGGATTATAAAGATAAGCTTGTGGTGGGTGCGGATATTGTTTCAAAGGTTGAATTAATCGACTTTGAAGAGGGTTTTAGTACGAGTAAGATCATAGAAAAAATAAAGGATAAAAAATGATAAATTTAGTAGAAAAAGAATGGCAAGAGCATCAAAAAATCATTCAAGAAAGTGAAATTTTAAAAGGGCAAATTGCTAAAGTAGGTGAGCTTTTGTGCGAGTGTCTTAAAAAAGGTGGCAAGATTTTGATTTGTGGAAATGGTGGAAGTGCAGCTGATGCCCAGCATTTTGCAGCTGAGCTTAGTGGGCGTTATAAAAAAGAACGCAAAGCTTTGGCAGGTATAGCGCTTACAACAGATACTTCAGCACTTAGTGCTATAGGAAATGACTATGGTTTTGAGTTTGTTTTTTCAAGACAAGTGGAAGCTTTAGGAAATGAAAATGATGTTTTAATTGGTATTTCAACCAGTGGAAAAAGCCCTAATGTTTTAGAAGCTTTTAAAAAAGCAAAAGAGCTTAATATACTTTGTTTAGGACTTAGCGGAAAAGGCGGTGGAATGATGAATAAACTTTGCGATTATAATCTTGTTGTACCAAGCGATGATACGGCTAGAATTCAAGAAGTGCACATTTTGATTATACATACACTTTGTCAGATTATAGATGAGAGCTTTTAATTTTCAAAAATTTTGATTTTTTATATACTCTACAAATGGTGTTAAGTCAAATTCTTTAATTTTTCTTTCCATTGTATTAAGATATTTAACTATATTTTGGGTATTTAAAATATGCGTATTATCTCTTATGGCATTAAGTTGCATAGAGTTCATATCAGTATTGTAGTGTACAGGATCTTTATAATTTTTTATGTTGTCAGCGTAGTCCAAATCATCAAATCCATATATTTTTACATTAGGATATTTTTGAGTTTCTTGTATAATCCAACTTACAATAGCATAATAGTTTGAAAATAGAGCACTATCTTTATTATAATATTCCCCATAACTGAGTTTTCTATAGTTTAATCTTGAATAACTTGGTATAATAAGATAAAACTGCGTTTTTTGATATTTTTTAATAAAACTTAAGAGATATTTTTTTGTATAATTTTTAAAATGTGAAATATCTATATCAAAATTTGGTTGAAAATTTTGAGCTTGTAAAATTTCATTTTGAAAATTTTTATCATGCCACCATTCTTTACTCCAGTATTCAATACCTCCAAATTGGTTTTTATTTTCTAAAAACCAATTTGTTAAAGTATCTAAATTATCTTTTCCTATACATTTCTCTTTTTTTGAAAAAAATATAGCACAGTTAATAAAACGACTTGAGAGATATAATTTAAATAAATCAATAGTTTTATCATTGTAGAGTGAAATAAAGTTTTTGTCTTTGGGTGTTTCAAGTTCATTTAAAGCTCTGATGTCTAAAGAATAAATAATGTTTTTAATATCTTTATGTTTAAATAAATAATCTAAAATTACCGCTCTTAATGCAAATGTGCTTCCACCTAAAGATAGATTTATCCAATTACCTCCTAGTTTTTTATTTGCTTCTTTAGCTGAGGTATTTTCAAGCATAGAAGTACCTACTATAGCAGAATCAAAATCTTTATACAGAATGAGTCCTCTAGCTTGCATTCTCATATCTTTCATGTAAGTTTCTTTTCTAAAATATGGTGGATGAAAGAACCAAAAAGGATCGCGAATATAAAGCAATGTAAAAAGAATTAGTATGAGAGGCAAAGGACATAATAAAGAAAAAAGAATGAATTTTTTATTAGAAGTGAACAATGTTTTTCCTTAAAAGTTAAAATAGATAAATTCAGTATATGGTATAGCAATGAGAGTAATTAAAGCTATATAAAATAAAAACATTACAATAAGAGAATTTTTAAAGCTTGGTTTAAAATCTTGAAGCATATTAATGCTATTTTTAAAACAAATACATAGTATAAAGGAGACTAAAATAAAACCTACCATTGTATCATTTCCGCCTATTTTTTTAAATAAAATCCCTGCTTTGAATTTTAATGGCAATTCCACCCAAACTACTCCAAACATTGATTTTAAAAAGTTGATAGCTCCTTGCAAATTTTCACTTCTAAAGAAAATCCAAGCTATATTGATAAAATTGAAAGTGATAAACCAAGATATAATTTTATAAATTTTCGAATTTAAAAAAGTTTTGCCTTTAGCCCAAAAACTATAAATTCTATGGCTTATCATAGCTATAGCGTGTAAAATTCCCCATATAACAAAACCCCATCCGGCTCCATGCCATACTCCGCTTAAAAAAGCTACGATAAAAAGATTTCGTAGATTGATAAATTTTCCAAAGCGATTTCCTCCAAGAGGGATATATAAATAATCTTTTAAAAATCTTCCTAAAGTAATATGCCATTTTCGCCAAAAATCAGCAATATTTAAAGCTTTATATGGAGAATTAAAATTTATAGGTAAAACTATACCGAAAAAAAGAGCTAATCCTATTGCCATATCACAATATCCACTAAAATCAAAATAAAGTTGAAAAGTATACGAAAGGCTTGTCGCCCAAGCTTCGAAAATATTTAAAAAATTTCCATTTTGTACAACTGTAAATCCTGCATTTGCCCAAGAAGCAAAACTATCAGCTATGTAAACTTTTTTAAAAAGTCCTATAGAAAATATAAACAAGCCTTTTGCCATTAATTCCCAATCGATTAAAGCCTTTTCTTTATTAAGTAAAGAATGAAATTGCGGCATCATTTCTTTATGATGGACTATAGGACCTGCGATCAGTTGTGGAAAAAAACTGATAAATAAGCAATAATCTATAAAATCAACTTTTTTATTTTCTAATAAATCTTCAATATTGCTTTTTTTATAGCAGTCCACCAAAAATGCAATTTGTTGAAAAGTGAAAAATGAAATTCCTAAAGGTAATAAAATATGTGGCAAAGGAATATTAAAGTCTAAATGAACAAGTTTAGAAAAAAGATTAAAGTTTTCTAAAAAAAAGTCTGTATATTTAAAGATTGCTAGTAAGCAAAGGTTGAAGATAATACCTAGATAAAGTAAAGTATACCCTCCCCCACTATTTTCCTTTCTTAAGATAAGGTTTGCAAGAAAAAAATTTACCAAGGTTGAAAAGGCTAAGATAAAAATATAATCAATTTTAAAATAGGCGTAAAAAAATAAACTAGCTAAAATTAAAAATACTTTTGCACTTGTATAATATTGCAAAGCTTTTAATATGTAAAAGCCTACCAAGGTTAAAGGCAAGAAGGCAAAAATAAAAATAAAAGAGCTAAAAAGCATAAACAACCTTATAAAATTTTACAATAGTTTTTTATTCTAACTAAAATTTTTTTATGGGGTGCTTAATTTTTTAATTTCTTCTATCACTCTTTCAGGCTTTAAATCTTTCATACATTTATGGTGTTTTAAAGGACAGGTTTTTTGCATACAAGGCATACAAGCTAGATCTAAATGCACTAATGTTGCGTTTTCGTTTTGCCAAGGTGAAGTTTGGGTAAATTTTGTGGGGCCAAAAATAGCTACGGTTTTTACCTTATAAACTGCACTTAGGTGCATAGGACCACTGTCATTTGTGATAAAAAGATCGCAAAAAGCGATATTTTGACAAAGGGTTTTGATGGTGGTTTTATTGCAAAGATTTTTTACTTTTATGTTTTGTTCTTTTAAAATTTGATAAATTTCATTACAAAGTTCTTGTTCGGCTTTTCCTGCGCCAAAGATTAAAATTTCATGACTTTGACTGAAATTTAAAGCCACTTTAGCAAAATAACTCGCATCCCATCTTTTTGCACTTCCAAAACTTGCACCAGGGTTGAGTCCTAGAATTTTTTTACCATTTTTTAAGACAAGAGGGTTTTGAAATTTTAGCTTAAAGGGAAGCTTTAAGTCTTTAGAATGAGCTTTTATACTAAGTGAGTTTTCTATAAAATAAAGATATTTTAAAACTTGATGTTCTTCTTTGTGCTTATTTTTGTCAAAAAAATATCTTTGTTTTGTTTTAAGAATATGTAAGATAATCTTAGAAGAAAACGCAGATCTAAAAGCAAAGCTAAGATCAATTTTACCAAGTTCTTTGTGTAAAGATAGGGCTTGTTTGTAGCGAGATTGTTTATTTTCTATGATGATTTTAGAATTAGGAAATTCTTTAAAAAGTGCTGTGGAAACCAAAGAGCCATAAAGGATAAATTGGGCATTTTTAAAATGTTCTTTTATAGTGTATAAAGCAGGTGAAGCCATCACTGCATCGCCTAGCCAAGTGGGAAGATGTATAAAAATTTTCATAAATTTCCTAAACTTTGATAGAATTGTTTTTATTATTTTAACAAAATTTAGGAAAAATATGTCACAACTTTCTATCATAATCCCGCTTTTTAATTCTTATGATTTTATCTTAAGAGCTTTGCAAAGTTGTATAAATCAGACTTTAAAAGATATTGAAATTTTGATTATCGATGATAAAAGTAAAGATAATAGTTTAAATATAGTTTTAGAGTTCGCCAAAAAAGATCCAAGGATAAAAATCTTTCAAAATGAAGAAAATTTAGGAACTTTTGCAAGTAGAAATTTGGGAGTTTTGCATTCTAGATCTGATTTTATAATGTTTTTAGATAGTGATGATTTTTTAACACCTGATGCTTGTGAAATAGCGTTTAAAGAGATGAAAAAAGGTTTTGATTTGCTTTGTTTTGATGCCTTTGTGCATAGGGTAAAAACCAAACAATTTTATCGTTTTAAACAAGATGAGCTTTTTAATCAAAAGGAATTTTTGGAATTCTTAAGCAAACAAAGGCATTTTTGCTGGTCGGTTTGGGCTAAGTGTTTTAGAAAAGATATCATCTTAAAAAGTTTTAAAAAAATTAAAATAGATGAGCGTTTGAGCTATGGCGAAGATGTGCTTTTTTGTTATGTTTATTTTATGTTTTGTGAGAAAATAGCTGTTTTTAAAACTTGCATTTATCATTATGAATTTAATCCAAATGGAAGATATGAGAATAAAAATCAAGAAATTTTAAATCAAAATTATCAAGATAAAAAGAAAAGTAATGAAATCATAAAAAGACTCTCCAGAGAGTTTTTACTTGATGAATTTCATCAGAAATTATTTGAAGTTTTAGAGAGAGAGGAAAAGAGTTTATGTATGAGAGCAAATAAGATTTAGCTTTATAATACTTTATGATTTTTATTTATAAATTTAAAATAGCAATATTTAATTAAATTTATAAATATATTTTTTATATTTTTATTATTAAAATCTTCTTTTAATTTTTCTTTGATTATTTTATAATACTTAATTTGATTTGTATTTATTTTTAATTTTTTTGCAATATTTTGTGGTATAAAATGATATAAAGAATCAAACCAAAAATAAACTTTTATAATGTTATAATTTTTTCGATAATTTCTAGCACACCATAGAAGCATTATTTGATCGTCATCAATTATTCCAAATGAGGTAAAATATTTTATACATTTTTGCATATGATGTTTAAATAAGAGCCAATTTTTTGATTTTGCGAATATAATACCACCCATTAAAAATGTTTCCATGGAAAAGTAAATGTTTGCTAAAGTTTGTTTATCATCATTTTTTATTGAAAAGAGATTAATTTTATTTTCATCTATACTATTTTGTTTTTGTAGATAAAAGTTAAATTGATCTTTATCTACGAAAAAATTTCCTCCATGATTAAAACCAAAATCAAGCCACATTATATTCTCATCAGTCAAACCTCTTTGTATAGCATCACATACAAAAAAAGGTTTTAAATACATAAGGTAGCAATACATAGGAGAAATACATTCTATATTGTTTGGATTTTTTCTATTTATACTTTGATCATAGTTTTTAAAAGTATCTATTATTTTTTTATAACCTTGCTCATCAAATTCTTGTAATTCTTTGGTTATTATTATGGTTTTGTCTTCTAAATTATGTTTTTTTCTTGTATCTAAAATTTTTTCCTTTATATTTTCTTGGGTGTATATAATCATTTTATTTTTGATACCTGCTAAAAAATCAAAATAAGATAAATATTTATCATTATCTCTTTCAAAATTTTTAATATCTTTTCTACCTATATCATAAAAAGCTGTTACTATCGTAATTTCATTATCGATCATATTGTATCCTTAAATAATATTTTATCTATCATGGAATGTTTTCTAATTTTTTTAAAAATTTTTAATGAATGTATGCTTGTTTTATTTTTTATATCATTCCATAATTTATCACTATATTTATCTTTTGCATGATATTGCAAGAGATGAATATCTGTATCATTTGTTATGTATAAATTTAAATTTAAATACTTTTTCTTTAAGGTGTCAAACAATATTTGAAACATAAAATAATATACTAATTTATTCTCATATTTCCAATAATTAATCAATATATCTTGCATTATCTTCATAATCTCATTATTTTTATTTGATAATATAAAACCATTTACAATATTAACTTTAAATTTCTCATCCCAAGAAAAAAAATTATAATTAAAATTTATCCAATTTTTGTAATCTTGCGGTTTTTTTGTAGATCTATGAAAAATAAAAAAATCTTGATCTAAAATTTCTTTTTGAATTTCTCCGCTTAAAAACATACCAGCGTCTAGCCAAATTCCACCATAATTATTGAGCAAAGAAACTCTTAATAAATCAGAAAAAATAGTTATCGTTTTTTCTCCAAATTTTTTATCATCAATTTTTTGATAAATAAAATCAGGAAATATTAAATAATCTTTTATATTATCTTTATCAAGTAAAACAACTTCATAATTACCTTTATATTTTTGAACAGATTTAAAACACTTTTTTATAATGCAAGGTGCATTATCAATACCTTGATACCAAAATTGCCATATTATTTTTTTACCATTTATATTCCGTGTTTTTTTTATCTGTATGTCATCTAATTTATTTTCAAAGTATTTTTTTATATAAGCATTTTCCAAATAATTAGCTATATTCTCATGTTCTTTTTGATGTAAGATCTTACCTTTTATAATTCTTCTATGTTTATTTAAGAAAAATGCAGAATAAATAAAATACAAGCTACATAATACAAAATTATTCATATTTTCTCAATTTTTTTAAACTAGGTATAAAAAATATGATTTTATTTTTTATCTTTTTTATATATTTTGAAATTTTACTTCTTTTTCTATATCTTCTTTTATTATCATCTTGCACATAAGTTTGGGCTCCAAATATCTCATCAGTAGTTATAACAACAGGATATAAAGCATATACATTTATTATATTATCATTACTAGTACAATGATCATATGGAAATATTATTTTTTCTAAGTATTTATACATTTTTAAGGCACCATTTTTATTGATATAATATCCATGGGTTCCATTGCCACCACCAACTAATCTTTTTGCATGATAAAAATCATCTATTTTATAATCATATCTTAAAGAAAATGGGCTTTCTATACGAAATCCATCGTCTAAATAAACCTGCCTATAATGACCAAGTAGGAATAATTCTAAATCTTTTGGAAATTTATCTTTTAAACTTAAAATATAATTTAATTTTTCATCAAAATAAGCATCATCTTCCAATATCAAACACTCATTTAAATTTAACTCAAACATTCTTTCAAAACATTTTTTATGGGATAAAGCACACCCTATCTCACCAAGACTTAAAGTTCTACCTAAATATTTTTCCGATAAAGAAAAATCACTAATATTTTTTACAAAATCACTATCCAACTCTTTTCCATCAACAGCTTGTATGATTTCATAATCTAAGTTATGCTTTAAACATAAATTCTGCATATATTCTTTTCTATCTTTGGCTATTTTTAAATTGATTATAAAAAATTTCATAAATAAAAACCTATCATAATAATTTATAAGATAAAATTATACTATAATATAAATAAAAAAGGTTATGACAATGATATATTATCCGTATTATTTAAAAAAATATTTAGCGAAGATTGCATGCTTGTTTATACCAAATAAAAATATAAGGGCAATAATTAGAGAAAAATTACTCAATCAATTTATGCAAATAAAACTTGATAATTTAAATTCGTATATTCCAAAAGATATAGTAGATAATATAGAAAAATATGATAATGAACATTTTTATAAAATAAATCACATTATAAAATCTAAACACAAAGGATTTTTTGATTTTGACGAAAAATCTAAAAATCCAAAATCACCTTTAAATCCATGGGCTTATATAAGAGTAAAAAATGAAGCATTAACTTTGAAAGCTTCGTTAAAAAGTATACTTCCGGCTATACAAAGAGGGATTATAGGATATAATGATTGCAATGATGGAAGCGAAGAGATAATCTTAGAATTTTGCAAACAGTATCCTTCTTTTATACCAGTAAAATACCCTTATGAAGTACAAATTGAAAATCCGCAAAGTGAAAAAAATAAACTTTATAGTTATTATAATTATGTTGCAAGCTTTATTCCACAAGGAGAATGGCTTATAAAAATAGATGTTGATCATATTTATGATGCTAAAAGATTATACAAAAGTTTTTATATACCTAAAAAAGATTATGATATAGTGGTTTATTCTAAAATGGATTTTCTTATAAATGATGAAGATGCTTTTATAGTTAAGTATAAAAATCTTAATGCTATAATAAACAATAAGAGTAATGATCATTGGTTGATAAAAAATAATCATCTTAAATGGCAGGAAAGTATGCATGAAGATAGGTATTGTATAGAGTATTTAGATGTAAAAAAGTTAAAAATTTATCAAACAGAATTTTTAAATTATCATTTTCCATATTTTAAGAGAAGCTTAGATAAAAATAAGATAGAATTAATTCCCATAGATGATTTTAGTATCAAAGAATATAAAGATATCATATCACCTGATATGGTAACTAAAGAAAAATTGCTATATTTAAAAAAATACATAAAGGAAAATCAATGAAAAAATCGAAATCCATACAAATAATCAAACAACAAGGAATAGCTGAATTTATAAAATATAAAAAAAATAAAATATACACTAAATATGAGAAAAAATTTAATATCAATATTTTTACTCCTTATTTATTAAAATTTTGCAAACCTTTAAAAGATGATTATAAATTTATATTATTTAGTTATGGTGTAAGTGGGCATTGGGCTTTTAAAAGTTTTTTAAAATATTGTGAATTAGATGACTTTGTCTTATATCAGAATAATTATAGTTATTATAAAGAATATAAGAATTTTAATAAAAAAAATTATTATGTAGAAATAGCTTGGTATCAAAGTATGCAGCCAAAATATAAGCATATAAGTAAAATTTTAAATAAAAATAAGCCTGTTGTAATTTTAACAAGAGATCCTATATCTAGATTAAAAACAATGGTTAATCATGGTTCTTATAAGATTGAAGAACTTGGTAAAAATGAATTAAAAAATTTTTATATAAATGAAGATATATTTGAAAATTTAGATAGAATAAGATATACAGATAAAAATGGACATAATGCTAATCTTAAAAAACCTGATTTATCATCTATCTATTTTATCGTAAACGAAGAGCTAAGTTTTAGCTATTTTTCAAATATAAACTTGATTAAAAACAAAAATATATTATATGTAGACACGAAATCAATTTCAAAAGATAATGCATTTGCCACTATAAAAACTCTTGCTAAAGAGCTTAATTTTAAAGAACCAAATGATAATGATGAATATAAATTTAAGCAGAAATTTTGGAATGAATTGTATTATTTACTACCTTATAGACTTATTGTCAATAATGATATTTTGATAATAGTATCTGATGAAAATAAAGTATTTTTAGACAATGATAAGCATTATAATGAGATAAAAGATGATTTAATTGATATAAAAAAAGAACTTGTAAATACAAAAAGCAAGTTATTTGATAAAATTTCGATTAATATAGAAAGTAAAAATTGGACCATTATTAAAGATGATAAAGCTTTAATCAATGATCTTAGAGAATATTTTGAAAAATTTATGATTATTTTAGAGAAAAAAGCGAATGAAAGACTTGAAAATATGGTAAAAGAAGAAGATGTTTTAAATTATTTAAAGGAGCATCAAGATTTAGGAAAAAAAATTAAAAATATTTTGGATTATGAATTACAACATATAAAAGAGCATAGACCAGATATTATTAATAGTTGGGAATACTATAAAAAATTTCTTGAAATTTTTTAAAGAATAAGCGAATAAAATGGAGAGGGCGATCTATCAGACTTTCCATTTGTTTAATATATCAGCCACTTTTTTAAAATCATTTTCTTTCATGGTTGGCGATATAGGTAATGACAAAACTTCTTGATGGATGTTTTCTGTTATGGGTAGCTGTAAATGATTTAAATCTTTATAGCATTTTTGCTTATGAGGAGGGATAGGATAGTGTATAATAGTTTGAATATCATGATTATTTAGATAGTGTTGTAATTTATCTCTAAGTTTTGTTTTGACTACAAATAGATGCCAAACATGATCAAATTTATTACTAGGTAATATAATATTTTCATTTTTTATATTTTGTAGATAAAAATTTGCTATATTTTTTCTTTTATTATTGTCTTCATCTAAATATTTTAATTTTATATCCAAAAAAGCAGCTTGTATCTCATCTAATCTAGAATTTAATCCTGTATATAAATTTTCATATTTTTTATGAGAGCCATAGTTTGCTAAAGCTCTAATTTTAGATGCAAAATTATCATTATTGGTGCAAATACACCCAGCATCCCCTAAAGCACCTAAATTTTTACCAGGGTAAAAAGAAAAACCGGCAGCATCTCCCAAATTTCCAACTCGTTTATCTTTATAAATAGCGCCATGTGCTTGAGCACAATCTTCTATAATTTTTAAATTATATTTATTAGCTAACAACTGAATTTTTTCCATATCACAAACTTGACCATAAAGATGAACAACCATGATAGCTTTAGTTTTTTTTGTGATCTTTTCTTCTATTAAATCAGGATTTATGTTGTAAGTATTGATATCAGGCTCTATCAGTATAGGTTTGCATTTATTATCAGTTATAGCTAAAATTGATGCTATGTATGTATTTGCGGGAACTATGATTTCGTCATTTTCTTTAAAGTCATAAGCTTTTATGATCAATCTTAAAGCATCAAGCCCATTTGCAACGCCTATGCAATGTTTAACCCCACAATATTTTGCAAAATTATTTTCAAATTTTTCACATTGCTTTCCAAGTATATACCAACCACTTTCTAGAATTTCTTTAAATTTTGTTATAAATTCAGTATTAAATCTATCATTTATTTGTTTTAAGTCTAAAAATTTTATCATTTGATTTCCATTATTATAAAATTAAAAATTAAAATAAATGCAATTATACCTAATAATAAAGCTGTATAATTAAACATTTTTTTATATTTTCTATATTTTTTTATAAAAATATCCCCTGTATCGCATTTTTTTGCTAATTGTAGATAGTCTTTAAATGTAAAATTATATTTTTCATATAAAATTTTAGCATTAGCATCATTTTTATAAAATTCCATTATTTTATGATAACCCCAATATTTTTTATATATGTTTTCAGATTCTAAAGCCATTATTCCTAAAAAAAAAGGCAATGTCTCTTGATAAGGTTTTATATTTGTTTTATTTATTTCTTTATGAAAAATTTGCTCTAATAAAAATATATTATCAAATTTTAAGTAAGTATCTAAGAGCATTTCTGTTTCTAGGTTTTCTCGAGTTGTTGTAATACTATTGTGAGCACTTATATTTGTTTTATCCCTAGTTCTTCTGTATCTTATAAGTTGTGTTTCAAGTATTTTAATTTCGCCAATATTTAATATATCAATATGCATCTTCATATCTTGATAGTTGCACATTGAATTTGGCAAAGGATATAATTTTTCAAAAACATCTCTTTTTAAAGATAATCCAACTGATGTTAAGCAGTTGTATCGCATAAATAAATAATATAATAATTCTACCTTATTTCTTTGTTTTAATGGATATAAGTTCCCTAAAATTTCATTATTTTCATCTATACAAATCAAATTTGGATATACAGCTATAATATCATTATCTTTAAATGTTTTATAGATAATTTCTAAAGCATTTTTTTCTAATATGTCATCACTTGCACAAAATACTATGTATTCTCCATTTGAGTTTTCAAAAGCTGTATTTAATGTCGCATTTATACCTTTGTTAAATTCATGTTTTATAAGTTTTATTCTTGGATCTTTAAATTTTTGAATTTCTTTTGTGCTATTATCACTTGAACAATCATCCACTATAATGAGCTCAAAATCACTAAAACTTTGCTCTAAAACACTTTGTAAAAAATAACTCACATATTTTTCATGATTAAAACATGGGGTTAGAATAGAAATTTTTGCCATTACTTTATCCTTGTAATATTATAACTTATTTAATTTTTGAGCGATAATTTTAAATCCATCAATACCTGAAATTATAAAATAGTTTTCAAATTCTTCAAAGACATTATATCCTATAAATTCGTTTGCTAAAATAGATTTAATAATTTTACTATTATTGATAATGGGAAGTTGATATTCTTGAAAAATAAATGCTCGAATTTGATTATGTATTTCAAAGCTTGTTTTTTTAAAATTAATTTTATGGACAAGATTTATATCTTTTCGTGAAAAATAACTTGAATTGATGTTGGTTTGTTTAAGATCTTTATATGAATTATTTATAATTGTTTGTATATTTTTCTTAAAGATAGATTCTCCATATTTTAAATAATTAAAATAGAGATCTCTGGCTGTATCATTAATATCGATTGGAAAACAGTGTTGATCAATAATATTTCCAGTATCTATGCCGTTATCTATACGATGCAAAGTAACTCCAGATTCCAATTCATTATTTAAAATTGGTGTAATTGAGGTAAAAACTCCTTTATACTTAGGTAAAGCGGAAAAGTGTATATTGAACAACCTGTCTGATTTAAAATTTTCTATTTTAATAATTTGATCAAATTCTAAAGAAAAAAATATTATTTGTTCAATATTATATATTTCATCTAAAGTTACAATTTTTATATTATTATCTAAGGCAAATTTTAATAGTGATTTTTGCCAAGAGTTTATGCCCTTGTCATTTTTATTGGGTATAACAACAATTTGATCTGCTTCAAAGTAATTTTTCAAAATAAACTGTAATGAATTAACGGCAATATTGTTTTTTCCAGCTATACATATTTTAATCATGATAATATAACTTTGTTTTGCATAAAGAGTTAGATAATTTTGCAATAATAAGTTGTATTGGCTGCAATATCTTTTGTAACGATAGCCCCCCCCCTACAACTGCATTTTCTCCTATAACCACACCTGGTAAAATAGTAGCATTTGCACCAATACTCGCGCCTTTTTTAATTATAGTTTTTAAAAATTCTTTTGGATATTGTTTTGATTTTGGATATTTATCATTACAAAATGTTACATTTGGCCCTATAAAAACATTATCTTCTATTGTTATACCATCCCATATTTGAACCCCGCACTTAATCGTAACATTATCTCCAATCACAACATCATTTTCTATAAAGCAATGAGAACATATATTGCAATTATCTCCTATTTTAGCATTAGGTAAAACTACGCAAAATTGCCATATATTTGTATTTTTACCTATATTACTACTTTGTACATCTGACATTTTATGTATCATTAATATTCCTTAAAAACTCATCATAATTTCTTATATATTCTTTTTTATCATAAAAATCACTTGCCAAAACTAGCAATTTTGCTCCATAAGAAAAATTTTTCATTTCTCTCCATATATTTTTACCTATATAAAGACCCATATCAGGACGATTTAAACAAATTTTTTCACAATTTTTTCCATCATTTAGTATTATATCACAAGAACCACTCATCATTATAAGCACTTGCTCTAAATTTTTATGTGCATGTGCTCCTCTTGGAAAATTTGGATCTGTATCAAATATATAATACACCCTTTTTATCTCAAATGGAATTTCTTTATTGCTTTCTAAAGCTACTAATTTACCTCTATCATCTTTTATGGCATCTAACTTTAAAATTTTATAACTTTTCATGCCACTTTTAAGGCATGATTTTTATAGCATACCCCCCCCCCATATTATTTTTCAATTCGCAAAAATACTTATAATCATAAATATATTCTTTTTCATCATAGTAAGTATTTGTTAATACCAATAAAATACAATCTTTAGAAAAATTATACATTTGTTTCCATATCATCTTATCTATATATAAACCTTTAGTTTTATCATTTAATATTATTTTTTGTTTTGTTTGTCCATCATCTATTGAAATTTCACAGTTTCCATTTAAAGCTATAAAAATAAATTCTGAGTTTAAATTAGCATGTTCGCCTCTTATTGAATCATCTAAAAAATCATATATATAAAAAATTCTTTTAATTTCAAATGGGCAATTTACATCTTTTTGATGAACACTTAATGTTGAATTTTTACTATTTATAAGTTTAAAATTTAAAATTTGATAATTCAATATCACCCCTTATACTTTTCAATATACCACTTTATAGTTTTTTCTAAACCACTATTGAAATTTTCTTGCGCTTTCCAGCCTATAGTTTTTTGTAATTTTGTAGAATCTATAGCATATCTTCTATCATGACCTGCTCTATCCTTTACAAAAGTAATTTGCTCTTTATAAGAAGTATTTTTTGGCAATACATTATCTAAATAAGAACAAATTTTATTAGCTATGTCTATATTTTGCCATTCTTCATTTGTTCCTATATTAAATACATCAAAAAAGCTATTATTTTCTTTTATCTTTTTAAAAGCATATTTATAAATACTTTCTATAGCCACGCAATGATCTTTTACATATAGCCAATCTCTTATATTCTTACCATCTCCATATATAGGAATTGGAATCTCATTTAAAGCATTTCTTATTATAGTGGGTATAAGTTTTTCATCATGCTGAAAAGGTCCGTAATTGTTAGAACAATTAGAAATAACAGCATTTAATCCATAAGTATGATGATAACTTCTAACAAGCATATCAGCACTTGCTTTTGAAGCTGAATAAGGGGAATTTGGAGCATAAGCGTTATCTTCTGTAAATTTTCCATTTTCTCCCAAAGATCCATAAACTTCATCTGTACTTATTTGATAAAAGAAACTTTGTTTAAATTCGTCTTTTTTAAGAAAAGGTTCGAGAAACCAAGTTTTATAAGCTGAGTTTAATAAATTCCAAGTTCCGTATATATTTGTTTTTATAAAAATATCTGGATTTTTTATAGAATTATCTACATGTGATTCTGCTGCAAAATTTATAACCGCATTTATTTTATATTTACTGAAAATTTCATTAACCAAAAAAACATCACTTATATCTCCTTGAATAAATACATAATTAGGATTATTTTTTAATTTATTTAAATTTGATATATTGCTAGCATATGTTAAAAAATCTAAATTTATAATTTTAGCATCTGGATTTTTCTCAAAAAAATATAATAAAAAATTACTACCTATAAAACCAGCTCCGCCAGTAACTAAAATATACATTATTTTCCTTGACTAAGTATTTTATATAAATATTGACCATAATTACTTTTTGAAAGTAACAATGCTCTTTTTTCTAGGATTTCATTATCTATCCAGTTGTTATTGTAGGCTATTTCTTCTAAGCAGGCAATCTTATAACCCTGCCTTAATTCTATGGTTTGCACAAACGAACTAGCTTCTATAAGACTATCGTGAGTTCCTGTGTCAATCCAAGCAAAACCTCTTCCTAAATGTTGTGATTTTAGCTTATTTAACCTTAAATATTCTATATTTACATCTGTTATTTCAAGTTCTCCTCTTGCACTTGGTTTTATATTTTTTGCAATATCTATAGCGTCATTATTATAAAAATATAAACCAGTTGCCACATGGTTGCTTTTTGGATTTTTGGGTTTTTCTTCCAGGCTTAAAACATTTCCATTTTGATCCATTTCTACCACTCCAAATCTTTCTGGATCTTTTACATGATAAGAAAAAATACTAGCAAACCCTTTTTTTAAGTCATCTTTTGCATTTTCCAAAATATCACTAAAGCCTTGTCCGTAAAAAATATTATCTCCTAAAATTAATGCAATATCATCATTTTGAATAAAATCTTGCGCCAAAATAAGTCCTTGTGCTAAACCTTCTGGACGCTCTTGAATTTTATACTGAATTTGCATTCCAAGAAAAGAACCATCTTTGAATAGCTCTTTAAATCTATCAATATCTTTTGGAGTAGAAATAATCAAAACTTCTTTAATTTTTGCAAGCATTAAAACAGATATAGGATAATAAATCATTGGTTTATCGTATATAGGTAAAAGTTGCTTGCATAAAGTTAATGTGCTAGGATAAAGCCTAGTTCCACTACCTCCAGCTAAAATAATGCCTTTCATTGTTGCACTCCTATTTAATATATTTCCAAAAAGTATATTGTGCATAAAGCTTTGCTATGATAAAACCTCTTTTGCCTTCTAAAAAACCTAATTTTACAAAATAAAGTTTAAAAAAAGTCCAATAAGGATTTATTAAAGCTTTAAGAAGGTTATTTTTTTTAGGATTTAGACTTGAGTATTTGTTTTGTTTATCTATAAATTGCTCGATATTTTCATAAGCATAATGTAAAAAATGATGTTTTAATTTCCCTATTTTTTCTTGACAGATTATGCTTTCGTGAACTTCTCTTTCATTAAATTTGGCATATTTTTTATGAAATAGTCTTATGTTATAATCAGGATATAGCCCCATTTTTGTTATTGCTTCTCCAAAGAAAAAATTTAATCTTGCTACTTTGTATGCTTTAAATGATGGATTTTTAATTATTTGCAATACTTCCTCTTTTAATTCTTCGGTAAAAACTTCATCACTATCTAAAACAAATATCCAGTCATTATTTGCTTTTTCAACTCCAAATTGTTTTTGCTTTCCAAAACCAAGCCAATCTTGATGGAAAATTTTCACGTTTTTAAAAGTTTTTGCTATTATTAAACTATCATCTGTGCTTCCGCTATCTATTAAAATAATTTCATTGGCAAAATTAACACTTTGCAATACTTCTTGAAGATGTTTTTGGCTATTAAAAGTTAGTATTACTATTGAAATATTCATGAGTATATTCCTTGATTATAACTTGCAAAGCGTCTATGGAAAAAAAAGTATTCCCAAGGTCTTTTTTTAATCATTTCTTCGCAACTTTGTGCTTGATAAAGTGTCAGTTCTTCTAAACTTGCATTTTGAGAATCTTTTGCTTTAAAAAACTCTATGCAAAATTTACCACCTTCTTTATAGCCATAAACAGGGATGATCAAAGCATTGCTTCTTTGTGCGATAAGGCTTGCTCCCATTTGATAATTCACTTCTTTGTTAAAAAATTTTAATCTTACGCTTTCGTTTTCTGCGCAGTCTTGATCAGTTAAAATTCCCAAAGCTCGCCCTTTTTTTAGGGCACTTAGCATTTGTCTTATACCGCCTTTTTTGTCAATAAGCTCTATGTCAAATTGAGTACGACTTTGGCTTAAAATTTCATACATAATTTCACTTTTTAACTTTTTTCCCACTATGGAAATCGCACCATATTTAGCCGCATAAGCAAGGCTTAAAATTTCCCAGTTTCCATAGTGTGCAGTTGTGAAGATAATAGGACGCTTTAAAGCTAGAGCGTCTATAAGAAAATTTTCATTGATAAAATTCACTTTATTGAGAATTTTTTCTTTGGTGGTGTTTTGATTTTGCAAACAATCAATTCCAAATTGAGCAAAATTTTCATAAATTTTCAAAGATAGTTTATCGCGTTCTTTTTGAGTGTATTGAGGGAAGCAGATTTGCAAATTTATATCGATGATCTTGCGATGTTTTTTGTTAAGATAAAAAGTGATTCTTGCTACAATCAAAGCTAAAAAATGCAAGATACACTCAGGCATAAAAGTAACAAAAAATTTCAAAATATAATAAAGACTAAGATATATTCTATCACTATTTTTCATTAAGTAAGCCTTTGGCAAGTTTGAAGATATCTTCTTCTTCTATACGCGTGATACAAAAATCACTTTTATCGATATGCTTGGTATTTTGGATTTTTTTACCTGCATCAATGATTTTATTGATATGAGTTTGAAAAGCATTGCGGTAGCTTGGTGTTGCACCAAAAATCGTAATAGATGCCTTATTTAAAGCAAAAGCTAAATGTGTTGGGCCGCTATCATTTCCTATGATAAGATTCATCATTTTTGTAAAAGCCATTAGCTCTTCAAGGCTGAATTTTGGTGCTAATTCTATATGTGTTTCATCAATACCACTAAGATTTAAAACCTCTTTGGCAAATTCGTATTCTTTTACATTTCCCCAAGCGAGCCAAATTTTTGCTTGTTGAAATTCATTGATTAAAAGTTTGCAAAGTATAGCAAGTTTGGTTTTAGGATAGATTTTATTTTCTACACTTGAACCCACGTGTATGAGTATGTTTTTTTCGTTTTTGTCGAGCTTGAGTTTATTGTTTAAGAGTTGTTTTAAATTTTCATCTACGCTAAAAATATCTTGTTTAAAGGCTAAATTTTTGACATTAAAATCAGTATTTAACATAAAGGAGGTAAGACTTAAGTATCTTACAAATACATTTTCATTGTAATCTAACTCAAGTTTTTGGTTGTAGAAATTATGAGCAAAACTTTCTTTAAGACTATTTTTATCAAAACCAAAATTATTTCTACTTAAAATTCGACTTACAATAGCAGATTTTATAAGCCCTTGTAGATCTATTACTGCATTATAGTTGTTTTTTCTTGCTTTAAGAAGAATTTTTAGGCTTTTTAAAATTTTTTTGTCTTTTAAGGGCAGGGCATAGAGTTTGTCTATTAAAGGATGGTTTTTAAGTATACCTTCAAATTTTTCATCTACAAACCAATGAATTTCTATATCTTTTTTAAAATTTTTGATAAATTGCAAAACCACGGCACTTTGGATAATATCACCAAGTGCTGACAAACGAACAATTGCTATTTTCATTAAAAGCCTAATATTTTAAAATTTTTGCTATGATTTTAGCGAAATTATTTAAAAAAAGGTTAAAAAATGGCAAAAAATGAAGGTTATATTTGTGTTTTTGATTGTGAGAGTGTGCCAGATGTTGAGCTTATCCGCAAAACTTTAGGTTTTGAAGGAAGTGATTTGGAGGTAAGTTTAAAAGCACTTCAGTGGCAAAAAGAACAAAGCGGGAGTGAGTTTTTGCCTTTGCCTTATCATAAAATCATCAGTATTTGTGCGGTTTTAAGTGATAATTTTGGAAAATTTATCAAAGTAAATAAAATTGATGGGCAAAATGAAAAAGAAATGATTGAGAATTTTTTCAATTTTATAGAAAATTATGAGCCAAAATTAGTCAGCTTTAATGGTAAAAATTTCGATATGCCTGTTCTTGTTTTAAGGGCTTTAAAATACAATTTAAAAGCAGCAACTTATTTAGATACTCAAAGCGATAAATGGAATAATTATAAAACAAGATTTTCAGAATTAAAACATTGCGATTTATTAGAATCCTTAGGATCTAATGGGCGTGGAATAAAGCTTGATACACTTTGTTCTATGATGGGTTTGCCAGGAAAATATGATGTGCATGGCGATGAGGTGATGAAACTTTTTTATGAAAATGAAATTGAAAAAATCCACGAATATTGCGAAAGTGATGTTTTAAATACCTATATGCTTTTTTTAAAATATGAACTTATTAAAGGTAATGTTAGTGAAGAAGATTACATTGATTTTCTTTCTTATATGAGAGATTTTTTGCGTGAAAAAAAATCAGATCGTTCTTATACAGAAGTTTTTGCAAAAGCTTGTGAGAGTGAAATTTCAAAAGTTCAATCTTAAGTATTTAAGAAAATATATTAAAATTTATTTTTGACATTTTTAGAAAAAAGGAATGATGATGAAAATTCTTATTAGCGGTGGTGCAGGTTATATAGGTTCTCATACTTTAAGACAATTTTTAAAAACAGATCATGAAATTTGTGTTTTAGATAATCTTTCTAAGGGTTCTAAAATCGCAATAGAAGATTTGCAAAAAATAAGATCTTTTAAATTTTTTGAACAAGATTTAAGTGATTTTCAAGGCGTAAAAGCATTGTTTGAGAGAGAAAAATTTGACGCTATTGTGCATTTTGCAGCAAGCATTGAAGTTTTTGAAAGTATGCAAAACCCTTTAAAATATTATATGAACAACACTGTTAATACGACAAATCTCATCGAAACTTGTTTGCAAACTGGAGTGAATAAATTTATATTTTCTTCAACGGCAGCCACTTATGGCGAACCACAAACTCCCGTTGTGAGCGAAACAAGCCCTTTAGCACCTATTAATCCTTATGGGCGTAGTAAGCTTATGAGCGAAGAGGTTTTGCGTGATGCAAGTATGGCAAATCCTGAATTTAAGCATTGCATTTTAAGATATTTTAATGTTGCAGGCGCTTGTATGGATTATACTTTAGGACAACGCTATCCAAAAGCGACTTTGCTTATAAAAGTTGCAGCTGAATGTGCTGCAGGAAAACGTGATAAACTTTTCATATTTGGCGATGATTATGATACAAAAGATGGTACTTGTATAAGAGATTTTATCCATGTAGATGATATTTCAAGTGCGCATTTAGCGGCTTTGGATTATTTAAAAGAGAATGAAAGCAATGTTTTTAATGTAGGTTATGGACATGGTTTTAGCGTAAAAGAAGTGATTGAAGCGATGAAAAAAGTTAGCGGAGTGGATTTTAAAGTAGAACTTGCCCCACGCCGTGCGGGTGATCCTAGTGTATTGATTTCTGATGCAAGTAAAATCAGAAATCTTACTTCTTGGCAGCCTAAATATGATGATTTAGAGCTTATTTGTAAATCTGCTTTTGATTGGGAAAAACAGTGCTAAAAAAACTTTTTTTTATTTTAAGCAAGGAAGATAAAAATTTTTTATTTTTCTTGCTTGTTTTTTCAGTATTTGTTTCTTTTATAGAAACTTTTGCGATTTCTTTGGTAATGCCTTTTATCACTTTGGCTAGTGATTTTTCTTATTTTGATCGTAATAAATATTTAATCAGCCTAAAAGAATATCTTAATATCCCTGTTTTTGAAATCATTGTTTATTTTGGAGTGGGGCTTATTGTTTTTTATGTATTTAGAGCTTTGTTAAATGCGTATTATTTTCATCTTTTGGCAAGATTTTCTAAAGGACGTTATCATGCGATCGCTTATAAGGTTTTTTCTAAATTTTTAAATATTAATTATGAAAAATTTACTCAAAAAAATCAATCTGAAATTTTAAAGTCCATTACAGGGGAAGTTTATAATCTAAGCACTATGATTTCATCATTTTTACTTTTGATGAGTGAAATTTTTGTAGTGCTTTTGCTTTATGCTTTAATGCTTTTGATTAATTATAAAATCACTTTATTTTTAAGTATTTTTATGGTGTTAAATGCCTTTATTTTAGTGAAAATTTTAAGCCCTATCATTAAAAAAGCAGGACTAAGACGCGAAGAAGCGATGAAAAATTTCTTCGAAATTTTAAATACAAATTTAAATAATTTTAAATTTATCAAGCTTAAAACTAAAGAAGATGGAGTATTAAGTCTTTTTAAAGCACAAAGTGAAGCTTTTTCTAAAGCAAATATTACCAATGAAAGCGTAGCTGCGGTGCCTAGAATTTATCTTGAAGGAATAGGTTTTTGTGTGCTTGTTTTTATCGTGGTATTTTTGGTTTTGAAAAATGAAAGTGATATTTCAGGTATTTTATCCACGATTTCTATTTTTGTTTTAGCGCTTTATCGCTTAATGCCAAGCGCAAATCGTATTATCACAAGTTATCATGATTTGCTTTATTATCATTCTTCTTTGAATATTATTTATCAAAATTTAAGACAAGAAGAAGAAAATTTGGGCGAGGGAAAATTAAGTTTTAATCAAGAGCTTAAAATTTGCAATCTTAGCTTTGGTTATGAGGGAAAAAAATATTTATTTAAAAATCTTAATTTAAACATTAAAAAAGGTGAAAAAATCGCTTTTATAGGGGAGAGTGGTTGTGGAAAAAGCACCTTAGTAGATCTTATCATAGGACTTTTAAAACCAAAAGAAGGGCAAATTTTACTTGATAAGCAAGAATTAAATGCAAGTAATGCAAAAAATTATCGCCAAAAAATAGGCTATATCCCACAAAATATCTATCTTTTTAATGACAGTATAGCTAAAAATATCACTTTTGGAGACGCGGTTGATGAAGACAAACTTAGCAAGGTTATCAAACAAGCAAATTTAGAGCATTTTATAAAAAATTTACCTCAAGGAGTGCAAACAAAAGTGGGCGATGGAGGGAGTAATTTAAGCGGGGGACAAAAACAACGCATAGCTATAGCAAGAGCTTTATATTTAGAGCCTGAAATTTTAGTGCTTGATGAAGCAACTTCTGCGCTTGATACTCAAAGTGAAGCAAAAATCATGGATGAAATTTATAAAATTTCTAAAGATAAAACCATGATTATTATCGCACATCGCCTTTCTACGATAACGCAATGTGATAAGGTTTATCATTTAGAACATGGTAAGCTTAAAGAGGAGAAATGATGAAAATAAGCTTTATTATCGCAACTTTAAATTCAGGAGGCGCTGAGCGTGTTTTAGTAACCTTAGCTAATGCGCTTTGCAAAGAGCATGAAGTAAGTATTATTAAATTTCATGCAGGAGAATCTTTTTATAAGCTTGAAAATGAAGTTAAAGTTACAAGTTTAGAACAATTTAGATTTGACACGCTTTATCATAAAATCGCAAGTCGTTTTAAGAAATTTTTTGCCTTAAGAAAGGCTTTGAAAGAAAGTAAGGCTGATGTTTTTATTTCTTTTTTGGATACAACTAATATTGCTTGTATTATTGCGAAAATAGGACTTAAAACTCCACTCATTATAAGTGAGCATAGCAATGAAGCGTATTTAAAACCTAAAACTTGGCGTTTTTTAAGAAGGGTAAGCTATCCTTTTTGTGATGCTTTAAGTGTGCTTGGAAGCAGTGATAAGGTGTATTATGAAAGATTTGTAAAAAGGGTTAAGCTTTTATTAAACCCTTGTCATTTTAGCGATGAAATTCCTTTTGATTCTAGTTTTGAAAAAGAAAATTTGGTTCTTTTTATAGGGCGTTTAGATCACAACAAAAACCCTGTAATGTTTTTAAAAGCTATAGCACATTTGGATAAAAATTTGCAAGAAAATTATAAATTTGTTATAGCAGGAGATGGAGAGTTAAGGCAAGAACTTGAATACAAGATAAAATCTTTAGGAATAAAAGTTGATTTTTTAGGACGCGTTGAAAATGTCAAGGCTCTTTATGAAAAAGCAAAAGTGCTTTGCCTTTGTTCTTTTGTAGAGGGTTTGCCAACGGTTTTAATTGAAAGTTTGTATTTTGAGGTTTGTAGAATTTCAAGTTCTTATTATAATGGTGCTAAGGATTTAATCAAAGATAATCATGATGGGCTTTTGGTAGGTTGTGATGATGAAATAGCACTTGCTAAAAAACTTGAACTTGTTTTAAATGATGAAAATTTTAGAAAAGAACTTGTAAATAATGCCAAACAAAGGTGTAAAGACTTTGAAATTTCTCATATCAAAGAAGAATGGCTTAAGCTTATAGCCGAGGTTAAAAATGCCTAAACTTTCTGTTATAGTACCAACTTTTAATCGTCAAGTTTTGTTAGAAAAGGCTATTAAAAGCATACAAAATCAAGATTTTAAAGATTTAGAAATTATTGTAAGCGATGATAATTCTAGTGATGATACTAAAAGTGTGGTGCAAAATTTACAAAAAGATGATGATCGCATTAAGTATTTTTTAAATCAAAATTACAAACAAGGTCCAAATGGCAATAAAAACAATGGCTTAGATCAAGCAAGTGGCGAGTTTGTAACTTTTTTAGATGATGATGATGAGCTTTTATCCGGGGCTTTAAGTACCTTGATGCAAAAAGCAAATGAGGGTCATGCTCATGTTTTTGGAAATTGTTTGATAGAAAAAGAAGGAAATTTAAGCAAGGAATTTAGCGGCAAGGGCTTGGAAAAAGATAGTGAAATTTCTAAAAAAGATTTTTTAATGGCTAAATTTAGCGGAGAGTTTTTTTCTGTTTTTAAAAAATCTCTACTTGAAAACAAGCGTTTTAATGAAGAATTTTATGGCAATGAAGCCACGCTTTGGGTAAATTTATACAAGGAAAAAAGTTTTTATATCCATAAGGCTTTTAGGATTTATAGGATTTTTAGGCAAGATAGCGTGACTTTAGGGGCGAGTAAAAATGCTCATAGGGTGTATTTGGGATATTTAGAGCTTGCTAAAATTTTAGAAAATGAACTTAGAATGAGTAAGGATAAAGATTATAAAAAAACTTGTGCGAGTTATTATAAAATGGCAGCTTATTATGCAAAACTTGCAAAAAATTATAAAGCTCTTTATAAGTGTTTGTTTAAAAGCCTGAGTATAAAAATCAACGCTCCTGCTTTGATATTACTCATTTTAAGTATAATTCCAAATAATATGATTGAAAAATTATCAAAAATTCGGGTGGCTTTATGCAAAAATTAGGCATTTTTATTTATTCTTTAGGAAGTGGTGGTGCTGAAAGAGTTGTGGCGACTTTATTGCCTATTTTAAGTTTGAAATTTGAAGTGCATTTGATCTTGATGAATGATAAAATTTCTTATGAAATTCCAGAGTGTCAAATTCATTTTTTAGAATGTTCAAAACCTAGTGAAAATCCTATTTTGAAATTTTTAAAACTACCTTTTTTGGCTTTAAAATATAAAAAACTTTGCAGAAATTTAGGCATTGATACAGAATTTGTTTTTTTAAATCGTCCTAATTATATAGCTTTAATGGCAAAAGTGTTTGGGAATAAAACCCGTCTTGTGATCAATGAATGCACTACACCAAGCGTAATGTATGTGAAAAATAATTTTAATTCTTTAGCAAATAAATTTTTGATTTCTTTACTTTATCCTAAGGCAGACTTAATTTTACCTAATTCTAAGGGAAATTTAGAAGATTTAGTAGAAAATTTTAATATAAATCCAAAAAAATGTGAAATTTTATACAATGCTATCGATTTAGAAAACATAGAGCAAAAAGCTCTTGAAGATATAGCTTTAAAAGATAAATTTATTTTAAGTGTAGGCAGGCTTGATAAAGGTAAAAATCATGCCTTATTAATTCGTGCTTATGCGAGATTAAAAACAGATTTAAAGCTTGTGATTTTGGGTGAAGGTGTGCTTAAAGATGAGCTTTTAGCTTTGATTAAAGAGTTAAATTTAGAAGAAAAGGTTTTGCTTTTAGGATTTGATAATAATCCTTATAAATACATGGCTAAATGTGAATTTTTTGCTTTTGCTTCTGTGTTTGAAGGTTTTTCAAATGTTTTAATTGAAAGCTTAGCTTGTTCTTGTGCGGTGGTTTGTACTGATCATAAAAGTGGCGCACGTGAGCTTTTTGGTGATGATGAATTTGGACTTTTAGTAGAAGTGGATAATGAAAATTCTATGTTTCAGGGTTTAAAGACTATGCTTGAAGATGATAAATTAAGAAAAGCGTATAAAAACAAAGCTAAAACTAGGGCTAAAGCCTTTGATAAAATAAAAATTGCACGCGATGCTTTAAAATATTTATTAGGATAAAAGATGTTGAAAAAAGAGTATTTAAAAAAACCTTATTTAGTTTTGTTTGCGATGATTATATTGGCTTATGTTTTTAGTGTATTTTGCAGGTTTTATTGGGTCTGGTGGGCAAGCGAGTTTAATGAGTATTTTTTCAATAATCAATTGATGATCATTTCAAATGATGGCTATGCCTTTGCTGAGGGTGCAAGAGATATGATAGCAGGTTTTCATCAGATTAATGATTTAAGTTATTATGGATCTTCTTTATCCACGCTTACTTATTGGCTTTATAAAATCACGCCTTTTTCTTTCGAAAGCATTATTTTATATATGAGTACTTTTTTATCTTCTTTGGTGGTGATTCCTATTATTTTACTTGCCAATGAATACAAGCGTCCTTTAATGGGCTTTGTAGCTGCTCTTTTAGCAAGTATAGCAAACAGTTATTATAATCGCACTATGAGTGGGTATTATGATACAGATATGTTGGTGATTGTTTTACCTATGTTTATTTTATTTTTTATGGTAAGAATGATTTTAAAAAAAGACTTTTTTTCATTGATTGCTTTACCATTATTTATAGGAATTTATCTTTGGTGGTATCCTTCAAGCTATACTTTAAATGTAGCTTTAATTGGACTTTTTTTAATTTATACACTTATTTTTCATAGAAAAGAAAAGATTTTTTATATAGCTGTGATTTTGTCTTCTCTTACTCTTTCAAATATAACATGGTTTTATCAAAGTGCTATTGTGGTAATACTTTTTGCTTTATTTGCCTTAGAGCAAAAACGCTTAAATTTTATGATTATAGGAATTTTGGGTATTGCAACTTTAGTGTTTTTGATTTTAAGTGGTGGGGTTGATCCTATACTTTATCAGCTTAAATTTTATATTTTTAGAAGTGATGAGAGTGTGAATTTAACACAAGGTTTTATGTATTTTAATGTTAATCAAACCATACAAGAAGTTGAAAATGTAGATCTTAGTGAATTTATGCGAAGAATTAGTGGTAGTGAAATTGTATTCTTGTTTTCTTTGTTTGGTTTTGTGTGGCTTTTGAAAAAACATAAAAGTATGATTATAGCTTTACCTATATTAGTGCTTGGATTTTTAGCTTTAAAAGGAGGACTTAGATTTACTATCTATGCTGTGCCTGTAATGGCTTTAGGATTTGGTTTTTTATTGGGTGAGTTTAAAGCTATAATGATTAAAAAATATAGTCGATTGATTTCAAATGTTTTTATTGTTTTTGCAATCATTTTAACCTTGGCTCCAGTACTTGTTCATATTTATAATTATAAAGCCCCAACTGTTTTTTCTCAAAATGAAGCATCATTATTAAATCAATTAAAAAATATAGCCAATAGAGAAGATTATGTGGTAACTTGGTGGGATTATGGTTATCCTGTGCGTTATTATAGCGATGTGAAAACTTTAGTAGATGGTGGAAAGCATTTAGGCAAGGATAATTTTTTCCCTTCTTTTGCTTTAAGTAAAGATGAACAAGCTGCAGCTAATATGGCAAGGCTTAGTGTAGAATATACAGAAAAAAGCTTTTATGCTCCGCAAAATGATATTTTAAAAACAGACATTTTACAAGCTATGATGAAAGATTATAATCAAAGCAATGTGGATTTGTTTCTAGCTTCATTATCAAAACCTGATTTTAAAATCGATACACCAAAAACTCGTGATATTTATCTTTATATGCCCGCTAGAATGTCTTTGATTTTTTCTACGGTGGCTAGTTTTTCTTTTATTAATTTAGATACAGGAGTTTTGGATAAACCTTTTACCTTTAGCACAGCTTATCCACTTGATGTTAAAAATGGAGAAATTTATCTTAGCAACGGAGTGGTTTTAAGCGATGATTTTAGAAGTTTTAAAATAGGTGATAATGTGGTTTCTGTAAATAGTATCGTAGAGATTAATTCTATTAAACAAGGTGAATACAAAATCACTCCAATTGATGATAAGGCTCAGTTTTATATTTTTTATTTAAAGGATAGTGCTATTCCTTATGCACAATTTATTTTAATGGATAAAACCATGTTTAATAGTGCTTATGTGCAAATGTTTTTTTTAGGAAATTATGATAAGAAATTATTTGACTTGGTGATTAATTCTAGAGATGCTAAGGTTTTTAAACTTAAAATTTAAGGGTTGAAAATGAGAATAGGATTTTTATCACATGCAGGAGCAAGTATTTATCATTTTAGAATGCCTATTATAAAAGCATTAAAAGATAGAAAAGATGAAGTTTTTGTTATAGTGCCGCAAGATGAATACACGCAAAAACTTAGAGATCTTGGCTTGAAAGTAATTGTTTATGAGCTTTCAAGAGCTAGTTTAAATCCTTTTGTGGTTTTAAAGAATTTTTTTTATCTTGCTAAGGTTTTGAAAAATTTAAATCTTGATCTTATTCAAAGTGCGGCACACAAAAGCAATACCTTTGGAATTTTAGCAGCAAAATGGGCAAAAATTCCTTATCGTTTTGCTTTGGTAGAAGGCTTGGGATCTTTTTATATAGATCAAGGTTTTAAGGCAAATTTAGTGCGTTTTGTTATTAATAATCTTTATAAATTAAGTTTTAAATTTGCACACCAATTTATTTTTGTCAATGAAAGTAATGCCGAGTTTATGCGGAATTTAGGACTTAAGGAAAATAAAATTTGTGTGATAAAATCCGTAGGGATCAATTTAAAAAAATTTTTTCCTATTTATGTAGAATCGGAAAAAAAAGAGCTTTTTTGGAAAAATTTAAACATAGATAAAAAACCCATTGTGCTTATGATAGCAAGAGCTTTATGGCATAAAGGTGTAAAAGAATTTTATGAAAGTGCTGCTATGCTAAAAGACAAAGCAAATTTTGTTTTAGTTGGTGGAAGAGATGAAAATCCTTCTTGTGCAAGTTTGGAGTTTTTAAACTCGGGTGTGGTGCATTATTTGGGTGCTAGAAGTGATATAGTCGAGCTTTTACAAAATTGTGATATTTTTGTTTTACCAAGTTATAAGGAAGGCTTTCCTGTAAGTGTTTTGGAGGCAAAAGCTTGTGGTAAGGCTATAGTGGTAAGTGACTGCGAAGGTTGTGTAGAGGCTATTTCTAATGCTTATGATGGACTTTGGGCAAAAACAAAAAATGCTAAGGATTTAAGCGAAAAAATTTCACTTTTATTAGAAGATGAAAAATTAAGATTAAATTTAGCTAAAAATGCCGCCCAAGATGCTTTACAATACGATGAAAATAATATCGCACAGCGTTATTTAAAACTTTATGATAGGGTAATTAAGAATGTATGAAAAAGTTTTTAAAAGAATTTTTGATTTTATTTTAGCTTTAGTGCTTTTAGTGCTTTTTTCTCCGGTGATTTTAATCACTGCTTTGCTTTTAAAAATCACTCAAGGAAGTGTGATTTTTATTCAAAATCGCCCTGGGTTAGATGAAAAAATTTTTAAAATTTATAAATTTAAAACCATGAGCGATGAAAGAGATGAGAAGGGTGAGTTATTAAGCGATGAACTTCGCTTAAAAGCTTTTGGAAAAATTGTTAGAAGCTTAAGTTTGGATGAGCTTTTGCAACTTTTTAATGTCTTAAAAGGGGATATGAGTTTTGTGGGGCCTAGACCTCTTTTGGTTGAGTATTTACCCCTTTACAATGAAGAGCAAAAATTGCGTCATAAAGTGCGTCCAGGTATAACAGGATGGGCGCAGGTAAATGGCAGAAATGCTATTTCTTGGCAGAAAAAATTCGAACTTGATGTGTATTATGTGAAAAATATTTCTTTTTTGCTTGATTTAAAAATCATGTTTTTAACGGCTTTAAAGGTTTTAAAACGAAGTGGGGTAAGCAAAGAAGGCCATGTTACAACAGAGAAATTTAATGGCAAGAACTGAAAAAATTTATATTTATGGTGCTAGTGGTCATGGGCTTGTTTGTGAAGATGTGGCTAAAAATATGGGTTATAAAGAATGTATTTTTTTAGATGATTTTAAAGGAATGAAATTTGAAAGCACCTTGCCTAAGTATGATTTTTTTATAGCCATAGGAAACAATGAAATTCGAAAAAAGATTTATCAAAAAATTTCAGAAAATGGCTTTAAAATCGTTAATCTTATTCATAAAAGCGCGCTTATAAGTCCTAGTGCAAGTGTGGAAGAAAATGCAGGAATTTTAATCATGCCTTATGTAGTAGTTAATGCTAAAGCCAAAATAGAAAAAGGCGTGATTTTAAATACTTCAAGTGTGATTGAACATGAATGCATGATAGGGGAATTTTCTCATGTGAGTGTGGGGGCTAAATGTGCAGGTAATGTAAAAATCGGTAAAAATTGTTTTTTAGGGATTAATTCTTGTGTTTTGCCTAATTTAAGCTTAGCAGATGATAGTATTTTGGGTGGTGGAGCAACTTTGGTTAAAAGTCAAGATGAAAAAGGTGTTTTTGTGGGAGTGCCTGCAAAAAGAAAAATATGAAATGATTATAAAAAGATTTTTGTTTGATTCTTTGTAAATTTTTTTAGGTAAAATAGAGTCAATTTATAAAAATTTTGTTTTATACAAAGGATAAATCATGAGATTTTTTCTTTCTCCTCCGCATATGGGCGGCAATGAATTAAAATACATAGAAGAAGTTTTCAAAAGTAATTATATAGCACCTTTGGGTGAATTTGTAAATCGCTTTGAACAAAGTGTAAAAGATTATAGCAAAAGTGAAAATGCCTTAGCTTTAAATTCAGCTACAGCGGCTTTGCATTTAGCTTTAAGGGTGGCGGGGGTAAAACAAGATGATATTGTTTTGGCTTCTTCTTTTACTTTTATCGCTTCAGTAGCACCTATTTGTTATCTTAAAGCAAAACCTGTATTTATAGATTGTGATGAAACTTATAATATCGATGTAGATTTGTTAAAGCTTGCTATTAAAGAATGTGAAAAAAAACCAAAAGCATTGATTTTAACTCATCTTTATGGTAATGCTGCAAAAATGGATGAAATTGTTGAAATTTGCAAAGAAAATGACATTGTTTTAATCGAAGATGCTGCCGAAGCTTTAGGAAGTTTTTATAAGAATAAAGCTTTAGGAACTTTTGGAGAATTTGGAGCTTATTCTTATAATGGTAATAAAATCATCACCACTTCAGGTGGAGGTATGCTTATAGGAAAAAATAAAGAAAAGATTGAAAAGGCAAGATTTTACAGCACTCAAGCAAGGGAAAATTGTTTGCATTATGAACATTTAGATTATGGTTATAATTACCGTTTAAGCAATGTTTTAGGAGCTATTGGTGTAGCACAAATGGAGGTTTTAGAGCAAAGAGTGCTTAAAAAAAGAGAAATTTATGAGTGGTATAAAGAATTTTTAGGAGAGCATTTTAGCTTTTTAGATGAGTTAGAAAATTCAAGAAGTAATCGTTGGTTAAGTACAGCTTTGATTGATTTTGATAAAAATGAACTTAATGCTTGTCAAAAAGATATAAATATCAGTCAAAAAAATATTACTTTACATCCAAAAATTTCAAAACTCATAGAAGATTTGAAAAATGAACAAATAGAAACAAGACCATTATGGAAAGCTATGCACACTCAAGAAGTATTTAAAGGAGCTAAGGCTTATCTTAATGGCAATAGTGAGTTATTTTTCCAAAAAGGAATTTGTTTGCCAAGTGGTACGGCGATGAGTAAAGATGATGTTTATGAAATTTCAAAACTGATCTTAAAGAGCATAAAGGCTTAAAATGATTTTTTATAAAAGCAAAAGATTAGCATTTTTTTTAACTTCAGATATTGTTTTAATTTTACTTAGTGTTTATCTGGCTTTTTCTTTGAGATTTAGTGGAGATATTCCGAGTATTTTTTATCATGGTATGATGGTTTCTGCTATTATTTTGCTTATTTTAAAACTTTCATTTTTGTTTATTTTTAGAATTTATAAAGTAGCTTGGAGATTTTTTTCTCTCAATGAAGCAAGAAAAATTTTTATTGCTTTGTTTTTAGCTGAGTTTTGTTTTTTTCTTATTTTTTATTTTTTTAGTGATTTTTTTAATCCTTTTCCAAGAAGTGCTATTGTGATAGATTTTGTTCTTTCTTATATGTTTATAGGTACTTTAAGAATTAGCAAAAGAATGCTTGTGGATTTTAAACCTTCTAGAATGAAAGAAGAAGAAACTCCTTGTATTGTAGTAGGGGCAACTTCTAAGGCATTGCATTTGTTAAAAGGTGCAAAAGAAGGTTCTTTGGGACTTTTTCCTGTGAGTGTGGTTGATGCGAGAAAAGAGCTTATAGGGACTTATTGTGATAAATTTGTTGTAGAAGAAAAAGAAAAAATAAAATCTTATGTAGAACAAGGGGTAAAAACTGCCATTATTGCTTTAAGACTTGAACAAGAAGAGCTTAAAAAACTTTTTGAAGAACTTGTAGCTTATGGTATTTGCGATGTAAAAATATTTTCTTTTACAAGAAACGAAGCAAGAGATATTAGTATAGAAGACTTGCTTGCTAGAAAACCAAAAGATTTAGACGATAGTGCTGTGGCAGCTTTTTTAAAAGACAAGGTAGTTTTGGTAAGTGGGGCAGGTGGAACTATAGGCAGTGAACTTTGTAAACAATGTATTAAATTTGGCGCTAAGCATCTTATTATGGTTGATCATAGTGAGTATAATCTTTATAAGATCAATGATGATTTAAATTTATATAAAGAAAAAATTACTCCTATTTTACTGAGTATTTTAGATAAGCAAAGTTTAGATGAGGTATTAAAAACTTATAAACCTGAGCTTATTTTACATGCAGCCGCCTATAAACATGTGCCTCTTTGTGAACAAAATCCACATTCAGCAGTAATTAATAATATTTTAGGAACTAAAATTTTATGTGACAGTGCTAAAGAAAATAAAGTAGCTAAATTTGTGATGATAAGTACAGATAAAGCAGTGCGACCAACAAATATTATGGGTTGCACTAAGAGAGTTTGCGAGCTTTATACTTTAAGTATGAGTGATGAAAATTTTGAAGTTGCTTGTGTGCGTTTTGGTAATGTTTTAGGTTCTAGTGGTAGTGTGATACCGAAATTTAAAGCACAAATTGCCAATAATGAGCCTTTAACTTTAACACATCCTGATATAGTGCGTTATTTTATGCTTGTGGCTGAGGCAGTGCAACTTGTTTTACAAGCTGGAGCTATCGCAAAAGGGGGAGAACTTTTTGTTTTGGATATGGGTAAGCCTGTGAAAATCATAGATTTAGCTAAAAAAATGCTTTTGCTTTCTAATCGCAATGATTTAGAAATTAAAATCACAGGCTTAAGAAAAGGTGAGAAGCTTTATGAAGAGCTTTTAATTGATGAAAATGATGCTAAAACGCAATATGAGAGTATTTTTGTAGCAAAGAATGAGAAGGTTGATCTTGATTGGCTTAATAAAGAGATAGAAAATTTACAAATATGTGAAGATATTTCAGAGGCTTTATTAAAGATTGTACCTGAATTTAAACACAATAAAGAAGGTGTATAATGTATATAAAAGATATACAAAGATTTGAAGATAATCGCTATCGTGCTAGAGCTTATATGAGTTATATTTTAACAAGAAATTTGCCTAATAAACTTCCTGATATTCACCTTGAAACGATTAAAATAGCTTTGGATAAAATAGCTCATGAAGTTGTTGTTTTTGATGCTTTGTATATTTTAGATATTTCAGGCATGCAAATAGAAAATGCGATTTCCTTAAATAAGGCTCATGAAATAGGACAGGGTGAGGATAGAAGTACTCGTTCTTATTTTTATAGAGCTGTAAAATTAAGACGATGTGTTTTGAGCGATCCTTATCCTTCAGTTTTAAACAACGAACTTTGCGTGACAGCTTCTATGCCAATTTACGATGATAAAAATAACTTACTTTTTGTTGTTTGTATTGATATCAAGCTTGAAGATATTTTAAAGATTATTCAAGCAGGAAAATTTGAGTTTGTTTTTACTCAATTTAGTCGTTTGGTATATTTTTGTTTCGCACTAGTTTTATTTGTGATTACTTGTTTTTTATTTCAAAAAGGTTTTTTTAGTCTTTTTGATAATCAAGCTATAGGTATAGAACATATGTTTGAAAGTACTATTGCTATAACTTTAGCTTTGGCCATTTTTGATTTGGCAAAAACTTTGATCGAACAAGAAGTATTAGGAAGGACAAAAAAAGAAGAAGGTGGAATTCAAAAAACTATGGTGAGATTTTTAGGTTCTATTATCATTGCTTTAGCTATAGAAGCTTTGATGTTGGTATTTAAACTTGCTATTGGTGATCTTTCTCAGATGATTTATGCGATTTATCTTATCGGTGGAGTGAGCTTACTTCTTTTGGGTTTAAGTGTATATTTATTTACGGTTAAGTATAAAAATAATAATATTTGAGTAAAAATTTAAGTAAAAGATGATATAATGCTGTTTTTTAAAATTTTTTAGCTTGATTAATAAGGCTAAAAAGGGTAAAATAAAACTATAAAAACTTTGAAAGGACGAAATTGTGAAATTGTTAGTTGTTGATGACAGTTCTACTATGAGAAGGATTATTAAAAATACCCTAACAAGACTTGGACACGATGATGTTTTAGAAGCTGAGCATGGCGTTGAAGCTTGGGATTTATTAACTAAAAATGAAGATGTAAAAGTTTTAATTACAGATTGGAATATGCCAGAAATGAATGGCTTGGAGTTGGTAAAAAAAGTAAGAGCAGAGAAAAAATATGAAGATATGCCTATTATCATGGTTACAACTGAGGGCGGAAAAGCTGAAGTGATTACTGCTTTAAAAGCTGGCGTAAATAACTATATTGTAAAACCTTTTACTCCACAAGTTTTAAAGGAAAAACTTGAAGATGTTTTAGGAACAGGAAGTGGAGAAGGTGCAGCTGAGTAAAGGCTGATTTTTAAAATTCTAAATGCAAAAAAAATATTACGAATTGTTCTTTATCGTAGAAGAGCGGTATAAAAATTTATTTCTTGATTTTGCTTTTGATTTAGGTATAGAAGCCATAGAAGAGAAAGATAATGGTGTTTACATTAGATCCCATGAAAGTTTAGAAGAGCTTTCATGGGCACTTGAAATATTTGCTCAAAAACTTACAACTACTTTCAATTTAAACCATAAAATTATTTCTAATTTAAGTCTTGTAGAGAAAGAAAACAAGGACTGGATACAAGAATATAAAAAAGGCATAAAACCTATTTTAGTGGATAATGTTTACATCCATACCACTTGGCAAGAAGAAAAAAAGAATTTTATAAATATAAAGATTAATCCAGCCTTAGCCTTTGGCTCAGGACATCACGAAAGCACATATTCTTGTGTAAAATTTTTACAAAAATTTTCTAAAAGTAAATTAAGAGCTTTAGATCTTGGTTGTGGTAGTGGAATTTTGGGTATTATTATGGCAAAGTTTGGCTGTAATGTTGAAATTTGTGATACTGATGAGTTGGCTATTGATAGTTCTTTGGAAAATGCAAGATTAAATGGTGTCGATTTTCACAAGGCTTGGTGTGGATCTATAGATAAAGCAAATGGTTTATATAATCTAATTGTTGCAAATATCATTGCAGATGTGATTTTAATTTTAGAAAAAGATATTAAAAACCATTTAGAAGATAATGCTATACTTATTTTGTCAGGAATTTTAGATAAATATTCAACAAGAATTAAAGAAAAATTTCAAGATTTGAAACTCATTGATGAAATGCAAATCAATGAGTGGTGTAGTTTTGTATATAAAAATAATAAAAAGGATAAGCAATGAATAATAATACCCCAAATAATAAGGGTAATCCGCAGGGTAATAATTTTTTTAACAAAAATCCCATTTTTATTTTTGCGATTTTTGCAATTGTAATGATAATTATTTTTAAGGGATTTTTTGATGGCAATGGTTCTTTTGGCGGGGCATTGAATGGCAATGAAGTAAATAAAAATGTCCCTTATTCTGAGTTAAAAAAGCTTATTGAAAGTGGACAAATCAATCAAGTTAGCATAGGACAAACAACAATCAAAGCGATTTCAAGCTCTCACAATACTGTTTATACAGCAAAAAAAGTTAATGATCCTGAGCTTGTGAGTTTACTAGATAGTAAAAATATCGCTTATGGTGCGTATTCTGAAACAAATTGGTTTACAGATATACTTTTTTCATGGGTTTTGCCAGTATTTATTTTCTTTGGTATTTGGATGTTTTTGGCAAGTCGTATGCAAAAAAATATGGGAAGTTCTATATTGGGTATAGGAAGTTCTAAGAAGCTTGTAAATTCAGAAAAACCTAAAGTAAAATTTAGCGATGTAGCTGGTGTTGAAGAAGCTAAAGAAGAAGTAAAAGAAATTGTAGATTTTTTAAAGTATCCTGAAAGATATATTAAATTGGGAGCTAAAATTCCAAAAGGGCTTTTACTTGTTGGGCCTCCAGGTACAGGAAAAACTTTGCTTGCAAAAGCAGTTGCAGGTGAAGCTGATGTGCCGTTTTTTAGTGTTTCAGGTTCTTCTTTTATAGAAATGTTTGTGGGTGTAGGTGCTTCTCGTGTGAGAGATTTGTTTGAAAATGCAAAAAAAGAAGCTCCCGCTATTGTTTTTATAGATGAAATAGATGCTATTGGTAAAAGTCGTGCAGCAAGTGGCATGATGGGTGGAAACGATGAAAGAGAACAAACTTTAAATCAGCTTTTGGCTGAAATGGATGGCTTTGGGACAGAAAGTTCCCCAGTTATTGTTTTAGCAGCAACAAATCGCCCAGAAGTTTTAGATGCAGCGCTTTTAAGACCAGGAAGGTTTGATAGACAAGTTTTAGTTGATAAACCTGATTTTAAAGGTAGGTGTGATATTTTAAAAGTGCACATGAAAGATGTCAAAATTTCCCCAAAAGTTAAGGTAGAAGACATAGCACGCTTAACCGCAGGGCTTGCAGGAGCTGATCTTGCAAATATTATTAATGAAGCGGCACTTTTAGCAGGTAGGGATTCTAAAAAATATGTAGAACAAAATAATTTAGTTGAAGCTGTTGAAAGAGCTATAGCAGGACTTGAGAAGAAATCACGTCGTATTAATGAAAAAGAAAAGAAAATTGTTACTTATCATGAATGCGGTCATGCTTTAATCGCTGAAACTACCAAAGGTGCAAAACGTGTAAGTAAGGTTTCTGTGATTCCGCGTGGTCTTGCGGCTTTAGGTTATACTTTAAATACTCCTGAGGAAAATAAATTTTTAATGCAAAAACATGAACTTATCGCTGAAGTAGATGTACTTTTGGGTGGTCGTGCAGCTGAAGAAGTGTTTATAGGTGAAATTTCAACGGGTGCAAGTAATGATTTAGAAAGAGCAACCGATATCATAAAAGCTATGATTTCTATGTATGGTATGAGTGAAATTGCAGGACTTATGGTGCTTGAAAAACAAAGAAATACTTTCTTAAGTGGTGGACAAACCATAAAAGATTATTCTGAAAAGATGGCAGAATCTTTAGATGATTATGTAAAGAAAACCTTAGATGAACGCTATAAAGATGTTAAAGATACTTTAAATACTTATAAAGGAGCGATTGAGACTATGGTTGCAGCCCTTTATGAAGAAGAAACTATTGAAGGTACTAAAGTGCGCGAGATTATTAAAGAGTTTGAGGATCAAAATAGTCTACCAAGTCGTTTACAAGAACTTGAAGAAGTTAAAACTGAAGTTAAAGTAGAAGAATGAAAGATTTTATTGCAAAAGATGGATATTTAAGTCTTATTATTTTAAGCTTGATTTTTATTTTTGTGTGGATTTTTTATTCTTTTTCCATCTTGCTATTAACATTAATTGTAATTTGTATTTTTCTTTTTAGAGTGCCTAAAAGAGAACTTGTTTGTAGTGATGAAAAAGCTATTTTTGCACCTATAGATGGTAGGGTTACTAAAATAGAAAATATTCATCATAAAGATTTGGGTGAATGTGTTGAAATTACTATTAAAAATGCTCTTTATGATGCTGGAAATTTTAATACACCTTTTGCAATGTCTATAACAGATATTCGTTTACGACATGGCCTTTTTTTGTGCAGTGAATTAAAATCTGCAAAAATGATGAATCAAAGAGTTTTTATTTTGGCAAAAGTTAAAGAGAATAAAACGATAGCTTTGCGAATCTATGCAGGTTCTTTTGATAGAAAATTAAAGCTCGATAATATTTCTCATGATTTAAAAGCAGGAGATAGAATGGGTTTTTTAATTAATGGCTCTATAAGTTTACTTTTACCAAAAGATACTAGAATTCATATAGGCTTAAATGATGAAATTAAAGCAGGTTCATTGTTAGGCTATTTTGCGTAAGGAAAAATAATGAATAACAGACCGCAATTAATTTATATTTTACCCAATCTTTTTACAGCTGCTTCAGCTTTTTTAGGGGTTATTTCTATTATAGCTTCAATACATGGAAATTATTATACAGCTTTGATTTATATTATTTTATCTTTGATTTGCGATGGGCTTGATGGCCGTGTTGCAAGACTTACAAATTCCACTTCAAAATTTGGAGTAGAATTTGATTCTTTAGCTGATCTAGTAGCTTTTGGAGTTGCTCCAGCGGTTCTTTTTTATATGGCTATAGGTTATGATTTTGGAAAACTTGGATCTTTGATTACAGCTTTTTTTGTGGTTTTTGGAGCTATTCGTTTGGCGAGATTTAATGTTACCACGGGTACTTATGAACCTTCTGTTTTTATAGGTCTTCCTATACCTACTGCAGCAGTTGTGAGTGCTATATGGACTTATGCGTTTATCAGTTATGATTTTTTAAAGCCTTATGGCGTAGTTTTTTTGGTGCTTCAAGCAATTTTAGGGCTTTTAATGGTAAGTAATATACGCTATCCTAGCTTTAAAAAGCTTGATTTTAATCGTTCTAGTGTTTTAAAAGTTTTGATTATTTTAATTATAATATTTTCATTTTTATATCTTTACCCCCTTGAAAGTTTAGTAATTTTAGCAAGCTTGTATGTGCTTTATGGAATTATTCGGGTTTTATATACCATTATTGTTTCAAAATTTAAAATAAAAAATCAAGAGTAAAATTTTTCAATAACTTCGCATTCTTCTTGAGTGAAGCCAGCTTTGATTCTTGCTTGAATGTTAAGTTTTTTTCCTGCAAGAGAGAATTGTTTAAACGTTTTGCAAAGCTCGATAAAATCACACTTATTTTGATTTGAAAATTTCCACCAAGTATCTCCTTTTTTAACGTGTTTTATTTCATCATTAAGTATAATTTCAAGATATTCCATTAAAAGATTTTTAATGGAATGATTGGAACTCTCAAGTTTTTGAACAACAAAGGGGTTGGCATCAAGTCCTTTAGCTTCTAAACCTCTATGAACCACTCCCATTCTAAAGCTTAAAGAGTCTTTTGTAGCTTCTAGAGCAGATTCTAAATTATCATGCACTGGAAAATCTCCATATTTGTAACCAAGTTCTTCAAGTGCTGAATTTAAAAGTTTGAAATGTTTAATTTCCTCATCTGCTACCTCCAGCCAATCATAATAAAATTGCAAAGGTAGATTTTTAAAACGATAACTTGCATCTAAAGCTAGGTTAATTGCATTAAATTCTATATGAGCGACTGAATGAATTATTTTAGCAAGTGCATGAGTTGAATTGACAAATTTAGGTCTTCTTATACGTGTAGGATGAAGTAAGGTAATTTGTTGCGATGTATTTTTTTTGAAAATGCTTTGATGCTCGTGATTAAAAATAAATTTGTGGCTTTTAAAGTTTTCATAAAAATTTTGAAAAGAGTGAAATTTTATAGTTGTATTTTTTTCATATAAAATATTTTGAAGTTCTTGAAAAAATTCTTTTTGCATTTAAAACTTTCTTGAAAATTATAAAAATTTATCATTTAAAATTGAAATTTTAATTATATAATATAAAAATTATTTTACAAGGGTAGATCATGAAAGAATTAAATGAAGAAGAAAAAAAAGTAATTTTAAATAAAGGAACAGAAGCTCCTTTTAGTGGGAAATATAATGATTTTTATGAAAAAGGAATCTATCAATGCAAGCAATGTGGAGCTTCGCTTTATAAATCCGAAGATAAATTTAAATCAGGTTGTGGATGGCCTAGCTTTGATGATGAAATAAGAGGGGCTATTAAAAGAATTCCTGATAAAGATGGGATTAGAACCGAGATTGTATGTGCAAACTGCAATGGACATTTAGGTCATGTTTTTGAAGGAGAAGGATTTTCTGCTAAAAATGTAAGACATTGTGTAAATTCTATTTCTTTGGAATTTGTAAAAGCTAAGGATTTATAGTGTTTTCTAGTATGGGTTCTGAGCTTTATTTGATGTTCTTTGCTGCAATTACTTTACTTGCCATATTAAATCCTTTTGGTAATTTAACTCAATTTTTGGCTATGAGTGATGGATTGCCTTTAATGCTTCGAAAAAAACTTTTTAGAACTATTCTCTATACAGCTTTTACTATAGTTTTGGTATTTTTACTATCAGGATCTTTATTTATGAACTATATTTTTAGAGTTTCATTAGATGATTTAAGGGTTTCTGGTGGCTTAGTCCTTATTATAATGGCTATTAAAAATTTACTTTTTTCAACAAAAATTGCAACTAAGGATTTTAGTTCTTATCAGGATATGGATGATAAGGAAATTTTAAGACAGAGTTTAATACCTATGGCATTTCCTATGCTTGTTGGGCCTGGAACTTTAGCTAGTATTATCGTTATAGCCGAAGATGGTGGGCTTGATGTTGCTCTTGGCGGAGTAATGATAGCTTTTATTTTTATGTTTATACTTTTTCATTTTGCAGCTACTATAGAAAAAATAGTTGGAAAATTGATTTTACATGTTTTTTCTCGTATAGCACAAGTATTTATTGCTGCTATGGGGTTTAAGATGATTATTGTAGGTTTAAAAGATATATTTAACTTATAAATTAATATAATTTTAAGTAAATAATACTATATAAATATGATATAATTTTAAAATAATTTATTATTAAAAAGGTGAGTTTTATGTTTGGTGCTAAGAAAAACAATACTGAAATAATTGAACAACTTGAAAAAAAGTGTAATGGTTTAGGAGATATTTTAAGATCTATTGGGAATACCATGGCGGTAATTGAATTTACCACCGATGGCGTTATTTTAGAGGCAAATCAAAATTTTTTAATAACTATGAAATACTCCCTTTCAGAGATCAAGGGCAAGCATCATAGTATGTTTTGTTTGTCTGAAGTTGTTAATTCTTCAGCATATAGTGATTTTTGGAAAGATTTAAGAGATGGAAAAGCTAGAACTGGTCTTTTTAGACGTATAGCTAAGGGAGGGATAGATGTTTATTTAGAAGCAAATTATCTTCCAATTAGTGATAATAATGGTCATGTTTATAAAATTATTAAATTTGCCAATGATATAACTCAAAGACATTATGAAATGCTTGATCTTAGAAATACTATTGCTGCTGCTAATCGTTCTATGGCTATTATTGAATTTAAACCTGATGGGACTATTATTACGGCTAATGAAAATTTTTTAAGAACTATGGATTTTAATATTGATGAGATTAAAGGAAAGCATCATAGTATGTTCTGTGATTCTAATTATAGACACTCTAAGGACTATGTTCAATTTTGGGAAGATTTAAGAGAGGGTAAATTTCAATCAGGTAAATATATAAGATACGGAAGAAATAATAAAAAAGTATACCTTGAAGCAAGTTATAATCCGGTTAAAAATGATGATGGAAAAATTTACAAGGTTATTAAATTTGCTACAGATATAAGCGAACAAGTTAAAAAAGATCAAGAAAAACTTCGCCTCATAAGCGAACTTGCAGAAAAAAATGATAATCTTACTCAAGATGGAGATCGTGTAATTGAAAACACTGTTTCAAATGTTCAGAATATTGCTGATATGATGTCTCAAAGTTCAAATCTTGTTTCCTCATTAAATCAACAATCAGATGAAATTAAATCTATTATTCAGACTATTAGTGATATTGCTGATCAGACTAATCTGCTTGCTTTAAATGCTGCTATTGAGGCAGCACGTGCTGGTGAACATGGTAGAGGTTTTGCTGTTGTTGCTGATGAAGTAAGAAATTTAGCTGAAAGAACAGGGCATTCAGTTAATGAAATTACCACTACGATTAATTCTATTCGTAATGTTACATCACAAGTGGTTGAGAGTATTAAAAGCGGTTTAGAGGATGTTAATCAGAGTGTTGAACTTGCAAAAGAAGCAAGAGAATGTATGGAGAAAATTCGTGAAAGCTCTGCTGAAGTTGCTAAAGCAATGTCATAAGCGTGATTTTCACGCTTATTTTTTAAGTCATTAAATCTTTAAAATTTTTAAAACCACTTTCTTGATTGCATTTTTCTTTTAAAATATTTAAAAATTCTTTCCTAGAAATATTATGAGCACCCATGAATTCTAAATGTTGGTTATAAACTTGACAATCTATGATAAAATCATAAGGTTTTAATAAATCACAAAGTTTAATCATGGCAACTTTAGATGCATTTTTTTTAATGCTTACCATACTTTCACCAAAGAAAACCTTGCCTAAAATTAAACCATAAATTCCACCTATAAGTTCATTATTTTCATAAAGTTCAAGGCTATGCGCATAGCCTTGGGTAAATAACTTATAATAAGTGGTAATAAATTCATCATCTATCCAGCTTTGAGAGCGTGTATCGCGACATAATGTAATTAATTTTAAAAAATCATAATCAAGTTTAATTTGATAGAGATTAATAAATTTTTTCATATTTTTTTGGATGTGAATTTGATTTGGAATTAAAATGCATCTAGGATCTGGACACCACCAAGTTACAGGTTTACTTGTCCATGGGAATAGACCAAAAGTATAAGCTTTTACAATAAAATCAGCTTCTAAATTTTGACTTAAAAATACAGGAGCATTTTTAGGTGCATTGAGTAATTTAGAATATAAATTCGAGCTTTCCATTTTTACCAAGTTTGATTTTAGCTATACCGCCTTTTTTAAGCTTTCCGAATAAAATTTCATCACTGATTTTTTCTCCTATCTCCTCAGAAATTATGCGTTTTAAAAGCCTTACTCCAAATTCTTTATTATAGGCTTTTTTAGCTAAATAAATTTTAGCTTTATCATCCGCTGATAATTTTATATTATTTAAATTTTTAGAAATTTCATCAAGTTCTTTTTCGATAATTTTAACAAGTATAGCATCGTTTAAATCATTAAAATGTAAAATTTTATCAATGCGATTAATAAATTCTGGAGCAAAAAAGTCTTTGATAGCACGATTACTTTTTTCTTCATTTTTACTTAAAAAACCAAGCTCATTGCTTTCTTTAAGTCCTAGATTAGATGTCATAATAATGATTGTATTTTTAAAATCTACTTTAAGACCGCTATTGTCGGTGAGCTCGGCATTGTCAAAAATCTGTAAAAAGGTATTGCTTAAATCAGGATGAGCCTTTTCTATTTCGTCAAAAAGAACAAGACTGAAAGGATTTTTGCGAATAGCATTGCTTAAAAGTCCACCCTCTTCAAAACCTATATATCCAGCTGGAGATCCTATTAGTTTACTTATAGCATGTTTTTCTGCATATTCACTCATATCAAAGCGTTCTAAATTTAAACCTAAAAATTCAGCTAAAGCTTTGCAAAGTTCTGTTTTTCCAACTCCACTTGATCCAGTAAACAAAAACACTCCGCGTGGTGTATTGGAATTTTTAAATCCTGCGAAACTTTGCTTAAGTGATGAAACAAGGCTATCTATAACTTCATCTTGGCCAAAAATTTTTGCTTTTAAATTTGTTTTTAAATTCATTAAAGCTTTATTTTGATCGAATTCAAACATTTTGTGATGGTGGGTCATTTTTGCTAAAACATTTTCTAAATCTTTTAAATTGGCATTTTTTCTAGCTTTTGGATTTAAAGCAAAAGAAGCACCAAGTTCATCGATCAGATCTATAGCACAATCAGGTAAAAATTTATCATTAAAAAATTTTTTACCCCAAATTACAGCATATTGAAGAATTTCATCGTTTAATTTTATATGATGAAATTCTTCATATTTGTTTTTTAATCCTTTCAGAATTTGCAAGCTTTCTTCTTGGCTTGGTTCATCTACATTTATTTTAGCAAAACGGCGACTTAGGGGTTTATTTTTATCAAAAGTATTTTTATATTCCATAAAAGTTGTTGCACCTATGCATTTTAAAGTTCCATTGCTTAGAGCCGGTTTCAAAAGATTGGAAAAATCAGCATGAGATTCTCCTGTGCTTCCAGCTCCTACTATAGTGTGAATTTCATCAATAAATAAAATAGCATTCGGTATTTTCTCAAGTTCATTTAAAATTTCTTTAATTCGTTTCTCAAAATCTCCACGGTATTTTGTTCCCGCAAGTATACTAGCCATATCAAGACTAAAAATTTTTGCATTTTGTAAGTTTTTAGGCACCTTTTTTTCCGCAATAGCCAATGCTAATCCTTCTACAATGGCTGTTTTGCCAACTCCTGCTTCTCCTACTAAAATAGGATTATTTTTCTTGCGACGTGAAAGAATTTGCATCATTCTTTCAAGTTCAAATTTTCTTCCTATTAAAGGATCAATCTTGCCGTTTTGAGCTAAAAGTGTTAAATCACTTGTGTGGTTGCTTAAATTTTGTATATTTCCATGATTTTGAAGTTCTTGAATTTTGGTAAGATTTATGTTGTGTTTTTTTAAGAGATAGCTAGAATAACTTCTTGAATCCTGTATGAGCTTTTCTAAAAAATCTATAATTTTAATTTCATTATTTTTATTTTTAGATGAAAGTAAGATTTCATCTAAAACAATAGATATTGTAGGTTCTATTTCTTGTTTAATAACTTGATTGTTTTGAGAAATGTAATTTTTTAATTCAGTTTCTAGAAGTTCAAGATCTCCATCTGAAAATTCTTTAAATATATCCTTAAAATCAGTGCTTAGTTTTAGTAATGCAAACAGTACATGCTCACAGGTAACAAATTCATGGTGGTTTATTAAGCTTAGATTTTTGGCACTATCAAGATATTTTTGTAAATTTTCTTGGTATTTCATTCTTCTTCTACCTTTGCTTGTAGCGGAAAATTAGCAAGTTTAGCCGCATCTATAACTTTTTTTTGTTTTGAAAGAGCTATTTCTTGAGTGTAAATGCCACAAATTCCAGAACCATTGTGATGAATTTCTAACATTGTTTGACTTGCTTTTTCAAGGTTTTGATGAAAAATATTCATCAAAATTTCTATGACAAAATCCATGGTTGTTACATCATCATTTAAGAGTATAACTTTATACATTTTTGGTTCACTAAGTTTTGTCTGCTCTAGAGTCTGGGTTTTTGGCATTATTTTCCTTTGTAGATTTTATTTAAATCTTCTTGCATGAGTTCTGTTGGAATTTTGCCAAGATAAAAATTTGTTGGAGCATTATTATTCCAGTAATCGCTTATTTTTTGATAAATTCCATTTTTTAAAACAACTTTAAAAGGAAGTTGCTCCATATTTTGATAGTCTATATCTTTTAAAATTTGAGCAATAATACGATCATTAGAACCGCCATTGCTTAGAAAATAGTAAGCACCATAATCATCCGCGAATTTTTTAACTGTTTCATCGCTAACATCTTCAAAATGTGTAAGTCCTATAATGATAAATTTGCTAGAATTATTTTTCCAAAGTTTGCTAAGATCTAAAGCTTCTTCTTTGCATGGGGTGCAAAAAGTGCCAAAAAAATCAAACATTAGAACTTTTCCTTCCTCTCCTTCTACCACAAAACCTTTATCTGTTCTTATTAAAGTTTTGCTTCCACCATTTACACTATTTAAGACTATTTTATCTCCTTTGTGATACTCTTCAAACATGAAATCATTTTGAATTTCTTCTTCTTTGGAGCAAGCATTAAGAAAAAATGCTAAACTTATTAAAAATAGGGTTAAAATTTTTTTCATTTAATTTCCTTTATTTATAATTTTTCATAGCAGCTCTAGCTTCTAAATCGGCTTGCTTTTTCTTTAAAGTTTCACGCTTGTCGTGCAAATTTTTCCCTTTAGCTAAAGCAAGGGTAGCTTTTACTTTATTTTTTGTGTTAAAATAAAGATCTAATGCAACGATAGTATATCCTTCTATACTTACTTTACCTAATAATTTATCAATTTGCTTTCTATGCATTAAAAGCTTTCTAGCACCTCTTTCTTCGTGTTTATAGAAAGAATGTGTAGTATGAAGCAATGAAATATGAGAATTAAGTAAAAAAATCTCATTTTTTATAATGCGAACAAAAGAGTCTTTAAGATTTGCTCTTCCTGCTCTTAAGGCTACAACTTCACTTCCTTTAAGGACAATTCCGGCTTCAAAGCGTTCTATGATGCTATAATCAAATAAAGCTTTTTTATTTCTCGCAATAATTTTCATCGATCAACCTTAAAAACACTACTACCGCTACCGCTTAGAAAAAAATCTTCTTGTAAGTAAGACTTCATTTTAGGATATAAAGTTGCACAAGGAGTAAATAAATCATTTAATTCTTTGTTTTTAAAATTTTGTAACAACTCTTTTGTGCTGAGTTTTTTGTAGATTTGCGCTTGATTATTGTTTTTTTGAAAGTCAAATATTCCTCTATCAAATTCATCATAAACAGCTTTAGTTTGGCAAGATATTTGTGGAAAAGTCCATTTTAAATTAGGTATGTCATCTTCAAATTCTTTTATAATTTCACCACAGCCACTTACATCAGCAGAGTGAAAGCCACTTAAAAAAAAGGCAATATCACTTCCTAGTTGCATGCTTAAATTTATAAGTTCTTGTAGGTTTAATTTTAAATTTAGGGTTTCATTCATTAGCAGTAAAAAACTCGCACAATCGCTACTTCCACCGCCAAGTCCAGCACATACTGGGATATTTTTTGTGAGTTTTAGGCTTTTTTTACTAAATAATTCTTTTAATTCGTTATTATATCTTTTAGAAAGTAGCAAATAAGCCTTTTGAATAATATTATTTTCGCATTTAAAATTACTAATGATTTCAAATTCTTTTTTAGAATCTGATTCTTTATCAATAAGCTCAAGCTCATCAAAAAGATCTTTTAAAAGTATAAATCGTGATTCTAAAAGATGATATTTTCTTGAGTCAAAACCGGTAAGTTTTAAAAAAATATTTGCTTTAGCGTAAGCTTTCATTTGATTAGTTTTTTGCTTAAGTCATCAAGTTTAATATCATTCTGAACAACAGAATGCAAATTTTCATCCTTTACTTGTTGAACAAGTTCTTTTCTAAGTATCATAAGGGATTTTGGAGCTTCTATACCTATTTTGGCATATCCTTTCCCTGTTTGAACGACTTTGATTTCTATACCTTCTCCGATAATTATACTTTCATTTTCTTTTCTTGATAATATTAACATTTTTCAACCTTATTTAGAAGATATTTTACTGTATTTTCTTTAATATTAATTATGCTAAAATATTTTTCTGTTTCAATATAATAATCTCCTTCATCATGAAATTCTAATTCTTCGACAAAAATTTTAGCACCATTTTCGAGTTTATTTAAATCCTTGATAAAATTTGGCTTTAGGTTAATGTATTTTAACACATTTAAGCTTTTCTCATTATTATAAACAAATTTGCCTTCTTTAATGCGCTCTAAAGAGCTTAAAGTCGCATTAATACCTAGTTTTCTAGCAAAAAGTTCACAATAAGATCTTATATAAGCACCTTCACTGACTGTGATTTCGATATTTAAAAAAGGATGATTATAGCTTAAAATCTTGCAATCAAATACTTCCATTTGGCAAGGTTTTAAATTTGCTTCTATACCTTTTTTTGCAAGTTCATAGGCGCGAGTTCCATTGATTCTTTTGGCGCTAAATTGCGGTGGTGTATAGGAGATAATTCCTTGCATTTGATCAATGATTTGTTGTAAATTTGCAAAGTCAAATTCTTTTATATTTTTAATTTCTTTTATATTTTGATCATCAAGACTTAAGGAGTAAACTCCAAGCCATAAAGTAGCTTTATAGGTTTTTGGAGTTTTTTTTAAAAAACGGAAAAGTTTTGTATATTGTCCAAATGCAACGATTAAAACCCCTTTGGCGAAAGGATCAAGAGTGCCAGAATATCCTGCTTTTTTATTTTTATATTTTTTCTTTAAAGTGCCTAAAAAGGCATTAGAACTCAAACCCCTTGGTTTAAAGGCTGCAAAGATCTTGTTCATACTGCTTTTTCCACAAAGCTTGCCATGATTACACGCATTATGCCACCAAAATTAATATTAAGCTTTTCCTCTTTTCCGCTTTTATTAACTTCAACAACCCTGCCAATGCCAAAAATTTTATGTTTAACTAGATCTCCTTTGCAAAAACTAGTTTTTTGTATATTTTGATTTTTTGATTTTTCATTGATTAATTTACTTTCTTCTAAGAAGCGACTAGGATTGATATTTGCTCTTGAACCATGATAAAAACGAGAATTTGCAACACTTATTGTGAGAAATTTCTTGGCGCGAGTGATGGCAACATAAGCAAGACGGCGTTCTTCTTCGAGATTTTCTTCGCTATTTAAAGGAAAAAATCCTTCATCAAAGCCTATTATAAAAACATAATCAAATTCCAAACCTTTGCTAGCATGAATACTCATCAAACAAACACATTCTTCATCTAAATTATCTTGATCACTTAATAAAGAAATTTCACTAAGTAGATCTTCTAAAGAAGCTTCGGGATCTTCTTTGAGTTTTTCTCTTAGATTGGCATAAAACTCATCAAGATTTCTGATTCTTTCATCTCCATCATCTTGTTCTGAAAAATAATCTTTGATTTTAAATAATTCTTCTATATTGTCAAAAACTTTTTTTGCATTATCGTAGCTTTTTAGAGTGTGAATATTTTGTATAAAAATATTTGCTTCATTTTGTGCTTTTTTTGTTGTTAAAATTCCTACACCGCCATCGCTTTCACATAAGGCATCAAAAAGTGAAATTTGACGTTTTTTTGCATATTCTTCTAAATTTTTTAAGGCTTTTTCTCCTATGGATCTTTTAGGGCGATTAATAATACGCCTAAATGACAAATCATCGTTTGGATTTAAGATAAGTCTAAGATACGAGATTAAATCTTTTATTTCTAATCTCTCATAAAAACGCATACCGCTAAGCAGTTTATAAGAAATTTTTTCCTTCATAAATGCTTCTTCTATTGCTCTTGATAGTGCATTAACTCGAAATAAAACGGCGATCTCTTTAGCTTCTACTCCAGAATTTAGCAATTTTTTTACTTCTTGAGCGATATATAAACCTTCATCTTTTTCGTTTTCGTTTTTTAATATTTTAATATTTTCCCCAGTATCTTTAGTGCAGATTAAAGTTTTTCCAAGTCGTTGCTCATTGTGAGATATGAGATTATTTGCTGCTTGTAAAATAGTCCCTACTGAACGATAGTTTTGTTCAAGTTTTACAAGTTTAACATTTTTAAAATCGTTTTGAAAATTTAAAATATTTTCAATTTTTGCTCCACGCCAACTATAAATACTTTGATCATCATCACCAACAACTGTGATATTTTCATGCATACAACATAGATTTTTTAGAATTTTATATTGCAAGGTATTAGTATCTTGATACTCATCAACTGTAATGTAATTATAAAGTAAGCTTTGTTCTTTGGCAAAATTTATATCATTTTCTAAAATGAGATTGCTTAGCAATAAAAGATCATCAAAATCTACAAAATTTTGCTTTAATAAGTATTCTTCATAAGCACGGTAATAGTTGGCAAATTTGTATTCATTTTGATATTTTTCAAAATTATGTTCTTTTAGTAAATTTAAATCTTCAAAGACATTGCTTACTCTTTTGCCTTCATTTTTGCAATAAGATATGTATTTGATAATATCATAGACATTATCTTTGTTTTTATCATGGATTAAGTCTTTAATTATTTTTTTTGTATCATCTGTATCGATAACAATAAAACTATTTTTACGCTCCAATCTTTCAAAATGGAGTTTTAAAAATAAAAGTCCAAATTTATGAAAGGTGCAAAGCAAAGGATTGTGATTGCCTTGTAGAAAATTTAATGCTCTATGACGCATAACACTAGCTGCTTTATTTGTAAAAGTAAGAGTAAGAGTGTTATGCGAGGGGATGCCTACTTCACCGATAAGATAAGTAAGACGAGTGGTGATAGTTTTGGTTTTTCCACTACCTGCACCCGCTAGGATAAGCATAGCTCCATCAATGTGACTTACCGCTTGTTTTTGACTATCATTTAAATCTTCAAATAGATTCATTTTTTGAAAATATCTTTATTTTTTGGATTATTTAAAAATATATTTTTAGATTTTTGTAAATTTTTACTATCTTCGCGTTTATAAAGGCTAAAATTAACAAATAAAATGCTATTTTCTATTTGAATTTGCGTGATAGCTCCTAAATCAACCTTTACAAAACTATCAAAATCATCATTTCCAAAACCTGCGTGAAATTGAATGAAATCTTTATTTAGTTGTATGGATTCAAAGGTGTATCCTCCAAGAGCAAAAAGAGCATAAGGATTTTGTTTAACATCAAGCTCTTTGGGAAGTTCAGGGTTAAAATCTATGAAATTTGTATTTGCAACTATGGAAAATTCTATATTTTCTTCTATAAGGTGTGAAATAACTTCATAGCAATGCTTTTGCATGGTATGGATAAAATTTTCATTTTTTAAGATTGTTTCTAGCATGATTGTAACTCCATAAATTCATTGATGAGTTTTTGAATTTCTTTTATGCCTATTTCCCAAAAATTTTCATCTTCTATATCAAAGCCAAACATTCCTACTAATTCTTTTGGACTCACGCTTCCACCTAAAGAAAGCATTTTGATATAAAGTTCTTTAAAATTTTCACATTTTTTACTTTTGTAAAGTCCATAAAGAGCTAAAACTAAAAGTTGTGCATAAGCATAAGCATAGCAGTAAAAAGGAGAATGGATAAAATGAGGAATATAACTCCACCAAGAAGCATAATTTTTTGTAAGTTTTACGCTGTCTTGAAACATCTTTTGAGATTCTTCCATCCAAATTTTATTGATTTCTTCGGTGCTAAGTTCATTTTCTTGAGCATGTAAGCGTCTTTCAAAACAAGTAAAATTAATTTGTCTATAAAAAGTTGCAAAAATATCTTCGATTTTATTTGCATATAAAGATAGGAGTTCTTCTTTTTTTAACTTATCTTTAATAAAATCAAATACGAGCATTTCAGCAAAAACTGAAGCTGTTTCTGCGGTGGTTAAAGGCGTGTTTTGATTTAAATAGCTTACATTATAAGAAAGTTTTTGATGGATGGTGTGTCCTAATTCATGTGCAAGTGTAAAAAGATCACGCCTTTTATCGGTGTAGTTTAATAAAACAAAAGGATGTGCATCAGAAGTTGCAGAATGTGAAAAAGCACCCCCTTGTTTATTTTCTTGTGGATAAACATCAATCCAGCCTTGATTAAAAGCATTTTTTGCTATATCATAAAATTGCGGAGAAAAAGCTTGAAATGCCTCTAAAACAATATTTTTACTTGTTTTAAAATCAAAACTTGCTTCTTTTCCTATGGGTGCATATCTGTCGTAGTCTTTAAGCTCATCATAGCCTAAAATTTGTTTTTTTCTTTTGTAAAATTGCGATACTAAGTTAAAATGTTTTTGTGCGCTTGCTATCAAAGAATCAACGCTTTTTTGTGAAATTTGATTACTGATATGTCTTGAAATTTCAGCATTTTCATAACCTCTTAATAAGCTTATATTTTTTCTTTCTGTTTTTATCATATTGATAATAAAACTTAAAAGTCTGCTATTTTTTTGTAAAACTTTACTGAATTTTTTAGCAGCTTTTTTGCGTATCTTTCTATCTTCATCATACATTTTGCTTAGAATTTTTTCTTCGCTAAGTTTTTTACCTTCAAAAGGGATTTTTAAAGCACTCATACTTTCATCAAAAAGTCTACTAAAAGCATTTGCACCTGTATTTGAAAGATAAAGCATAATGCGTTCTTCGTTTTTGCTAAGATTATAGCGTTTGTTTTGCAATAAATTAGAAAGATAAAAATCATAATCTTTACAAAAAGTTGTAAATTCTCGACTTTTCTCAGGAGCTAACTCGCAAAATTCAAGCTCGAAAAAGAGTAAATTTTCTTCTATTTTTTTGCATTCTTCTTCGTATTGTGCATAAAAAGAACCATTGTGAGTGTTTTTAGCAAAAAGTAAATAAGCATAAGTCATGATTTTACCAAGAGCTTGATTTAAATTTTCATAATCTTTTAAAGCTTGCAAAAACTCATTAGCATTTAATGTATAAAGTTTATTTTCATAGTTTTTTTTGAAATTTAAACTTTGTTGGATTTGATCTTGTGTAAAATTTTGCAATGCTTCTTTATTGTGAAATAAAGCACTTAAATCCCATTCTAACATTTTTTATCCTTCATTTTCTAGTATGAGTTTTTTAAGAACAGCCATTCTAATAGCCACTCCATTTTTAACTTGTTTTAAAACTAAAGTCCTTTCATCGCTCATCATTTCATCGCTTATGTCAATATTGCGATTTACAGGGCCTGGATGTAGTAAAATAAGCTTTTTATCTTTTACTAAGCTTTTTTGAATGCAAAAATCATTTGCATAGTCTTTAAGTGAAGCATAAACGGTTTTATTATGTCTTTCTGTTTGTGTTCTAAGACTCATGATGATATCTGAATTTGCTATGATATTCTCATCAAGCTTATAATGTTTTTTAAGATGGGTATTAGGCATAAAATGTGGTGGAGCTACTAGGGTAATATCAAGATTAAATCTGCTTAAAAGTTCTATATTGGACGCTGCAACGCGGGAATTTTTAATATCACCTACGATGCAAATTTTTTTACCTTCGACATCGCCTTGAAAATGATTATAAATAGTAAATAAATCTAGCAAAGCTTGGGTAGGATGGGCGTGTTTTCCATCTCCTCCATTAACAACTGGACAATGCATATGCTTTGCTAATATTAAAGGAACTCCTGAGTTTGCGTGTCTTACAACAATAGCATTAGGACTCATGGCATCTAAATTAGCAGCAGTATCATAAAGAGTTTCTCCTTTGCTAGAGCTTGATCTTGAAACATCAAGGCGTAAAACCCTAGCACCTAATCTTCTTGCAGCGCTTTCAAAAGATGAAAGGGTGCGTGTAGAGTTTTCAAAAAAAATTGTCGTGATACTTTTTCCTTTAAGAAAAGTTCTAGGTTTTTCATCTAAGAAATCACTTGCTTCTTTAAAAAGCTCCATAATTTCGACTTTATTAAAATCCTTTGTAGTGATGAGATGACGCATGTTTTTACCTTATTTGATATTGTAATTTAATTCATTTTTAGAACAAATTGCTGTAAAAAGAACATCTGTAGAACTATTTAAAGCAGTTTCAACACTATCTTGAATAACCCCTATAATAAAACCTATGGCAACTACCTTCATAGCAATATCATAGTCTATATTAAATAAAGAACAAGCCAAAGGTATAAGCAGTAAAGATCCGCCCGCAACTCCGCTAGCCCCACAAGCTGCAAAGGTAGCAATAATGCTTAATAAAAAGGCTTGTAAAAGATTGATTTCTATACCAACGGTATTGGCTGCAGTAAGACTTAAAATAGCTATAGTAACTGCCGCTCCTGCCATGTTGATAGTAGCTCCTAAAGGTATAGAAATGCCATAAAATTCTTTATCTATGCCAAGTTTGGCGCAAAGTGCCATATTTACAGGAATATTTGCTGCCGAACTTCTTGTAAAAAAAGCAAAAAATGCACTGTGCCTTAAGCAGATAAAAATCAAAGGAAAAGGATTTTTTCTTGTATAAAAAAAGACTATTAAGGCATTGATAACAAAAGTAACAAAAAGCATAGTAGTTACAAGTAAAATTAAAAGTTTTGCATAACTTAGTAAACCTTGCGCTCCTGTTTGTGCTACAGAATTAGCTACAAGTCCAAAAATTCCAAAAGGAGCAAGTTTTACTATAAATTCAACAATTTTTAAAACCCCTTCATTGATATCTATAAAAACTTGTTTTGCTTCGTTAGAACAGTGTTTTAATGCTATACCTCCAGCTATTGCCCAAGTTAAAATTCCTAAATAATTTCCACTTGAAAGAGCATTTATAGGATTATCGACAATTTTAAATAAAAGATCTTTGAAAATCTCACTCATGTGGGTTGGAGATGAGTTTATAGCGGTTTGAACTCCATCTAAAACAAGCTTTACAGGGAAGAAAAAATTAGCAAGAACCGCACAAGCTGAAGCAAGAAAGGTGCCTACTATATACAAAATAATAATATTTTTGATCTTAGCACCACTTTGAGAAAAATCTTTAGTGCAAATTGAGGTTAAAATTAAAATAAAAACAAGCATAGGAGCGATAGCTTTTAAGGCACTTGTAAAAAGTATTCCGAGTAAATTTGCAATTTCAGATATTTCTTTAGAACTAATGCCTATAAGCATTCCTAGTACTATACCTATACAAATTTGAACTATGAGGTTGCCTTTAGCGTAGCTTTGAATGATTTTAGAAAACATAAAAACCTTTTAAATATTTTTTATATCAGAAGTTGATTTTAACTAACTTTTGCTTAATTTTAGTAAATTTTTAATTTATCAAGCTTTGATAAGTTTATTTGGATATAATTGTGGTTCATTTTAAATGAAAGGACTTTTTATGTATCTATTCACTTCAGAAGTCGTAAGTGCAGGTCATCCAGACAAGTGCGCTGATATAATCGCTGATACGATAGTGGATATACTCTTGAAAAATGACAAAAATTCAAGGGTGGCGAGTGAGGTTTTTGTCGCAGGAAATAAGGTTGTGATAGGAGGCGAAGTTAAGTCAAATCACAAGCTTAGTAAAGCTGATTACGATAATTTAGTTAAAGATGTTTTAAAAAACATTGGTTATGACGGAGCAGGGCATTTTAGTAAAGAGCAGTGTTTGCATCCTGATGAAGTTGATGTTATGGTGTTTTTAAATGAACAAAGCCCTGATATCAATCAAGGTGTCGATCAAGAAGATGGCGAAACAGGAGCAGGTGATCAAGGTATTATGTTTGGTTTTGCAAGTTGCGAAGCTGAAGAATACATGCCAGCAGCTATTAGTTATGCAAGAATGCTATGTGATAGAGTTTATGCTTATGCAAAAGCAAATCCACATGAACTTGGAGTAGATATTAAAACTCAAGTAACTATTGATTATGGTACTAAGGCGAATTTTGAAAATTGCGAACCGCAAAGTATCCATACTATAGTAGTTTCTGCACCTTGTGTTGAAAGTATGAAAATAGAAGATTTAAGATCTTTGGTGATGAAACTTATCTTAGATAGTAATTTACCAAAAGAACTTTTTGATCCTAATAAAACTAGAATTTTAATTAATCCAACCGGTAAATATGTTAATCATTCTTCTTTGCATGATAGTGGTTTAACAGGAAGAAAGCTTATAGTAGATAGTTTTGGAGGTTATTCTCCAATAGGTGGTGGCGCACAATCGAGCAAAGATTATACTAAGGTTGATAGAAGTGGGCTTTATGCAGGTAGATGGCTAGCTAAAAACATAGTTGCAGCAGGGCTTGCTAAAAAATGTATTGTTCAACTTAGCTATGCTATAGGTGTTGCAAAACCTACTTCGGTAAGCGTGGATTGTATGGGCACAAATACTAGTGTAAATGACGATGTTTTAAGTGATTTTGTTATGCAAAATTTCTCTTTAACACCAAATTGGATTCGTGATAAATTTCATCTGGATAAACCAAGTAAAGAAACTTTTCTTTATGCGGATGTAGCAGCTCGTGGGCAAGTAGGACAAAAGGACTATCCTTGGGAAAAACTTGATGCTCTAGAACAGTTTAAAAAGCTACTTTAAAAAATTGACAATATTATACAAGCTTAAATAAGGCTTGTATAATTATAAAGAATTAATGAGGTTATATTAATTTTTGACTTAGAGGGATATTTTTCAATATCCCCCATAAATATAAAAGTTAGGAAGGAAGCTAAATTAATTTAGCTTTGGGGTAAAAACCCCTCTAAGTCAAAATATTGTTTGACAGAATTATAATATAAAATAACTTAAATTACTTTAAAATTAAAATTTTAATATTATTTTTTATCATTAAATATTTCTTTGGATAAATTTTTCCAATCTTTATTTAAAAGCTTTTTAGGGAGTATAACTATATTCTCTTTGCCATTTGTAGCATGATAAACACTAACCCCATATTTACTTGCATAAAATTTCATTAAGAGTTGCTGGAGTTTGTATTCGCTGCTATTATTAAACCAAGCATTGTTGCTTAGGGCTATAATAATTTGTGAATTTTGATAGTTTTGTTCTTTGGTAGCTTCATAACAAATTGCATTTGTGATAATTTGATTATCTAATTTATATTTGCTTTGTATAGGACCTTTAGAAAATTCTTCAATATTTTTAAGAAAATATTTTTTTGTTAAGTCTTTAAAAAATGGAATTTCTTCACCAAAGGGAACTAAAAAATGCTTATTTAAAATATAGACATTGCCTTTTTTAAAGATATAAGTGCTATTGTAAGTATGTTCTTTTTCAACATGAAATGCTCCTGTAATAATGGTGATTTTATAAGATAATTCTTTAAGCATGAGCTCATATTTGGTATTTTTTAAATCAAAAGCAAAAGCGGTTTCAGGCAAGATTACAAGTTCTTTTTTTTCATTTATAGCTTGAAGTATATCTTGAATTAAGATATCAGAATTTGATTTTAAATTTTCTTGTAAAAATTTTTGATCTTGAGAGATATTAGTATTGATGAGTTTATAGTTTAAATTAAGAGTTTGAGCTTGTTTTTCATTATATTGAAATCCACTAAAGAATAAAATAAGAACAATGGCTATTTTATAATATCTTGATATATAACCCTCATAGATGAAATATGCTATTAAAAATATGCAAATAATGCCACGATAACTTGGGTCAAAAAAACCATAAACTGTAAAAATTCCCCAATTAAGCCAATCAAATCCTAAAGGATGAATAAAACTTATGCAAAAAATTCCACAAAGCCTTAAAAAATCAAATTTTAATAAATAACATAATCTAAAAAGTAGTCCATAAATAAAACCAATGATAATTGGTATAATTGGCACTAAATAGTTTAGATTAAAATAAATTGAAGATAAACCAATCCACCAAAACCAAAGAATCCCTACAAAAAAACCTATCCAAAAATATTGTTTAGAATTTTTACTTTTTAGAAGTAAAACTAACCCCCAAATAGCTAAAAATGGGCTAATAGTTTGTGTAAAAATATTTTCAAAAAATGATAGATAAATAGAATTTGAAAGTAAAATTGCAATAAAAAAGACTTTTATTATTTTAAAAATGATAGAATTAGTGTTTAATTTTTTTGGAATAAAGGAAAAATATGGCAGAAAATTCAATTTTAACTTCATTGTTACCTCTTGTAGTGTTATTTGCAATTTTTTATTTCTTGGTGATCAGACCGCAACAAAAACAAGCAAAAGCACATAAACAAATGCTTGAGTCTTTGCAAAAAGGAGATAAAATCATCACTAATGGCGGACTTATTTGTGAAGTCGTAAAACCAGAGGAGGATTTTATCAAAGTTAAGCTTAATGAAGACAATGTTACTGCAAAAATTTCAAGAGAATTTATAGCAAAGAAAATTGATGCGTAATTCTAAAATCAATTATCGCTTGATTATTTTTATAGCGGTATTTATTTTTGGAGTGGCTTTTTCACTCCCTTCTTTTTTGCAGTCAGAACGTGGTGCGAAGATTAATTTAGGGCTTGATTTGCAAGGCGGGCTTTATATGCTCTTAGGTGTAGATAATGAAGAAGCTGTAAAATCTAAAATAAAATCAATTGCATCTTCATTGAGTTATTCTTTTAATAAAGAAAATATTTTAAATGATGGCTTAAATACCCATGATGATATTTTAGAATTTACTTTGCTTGATAATGCAGATATTGCAAAAGTTGAAAATTTGCTTAAAGAAATAAAAGGAATTAATATACAAAGTGAAAATATGCACTATAAAATTTCTTTTACCTCAGAAGAAGTAAAAAATATAGAAAATTTTGCACTTTTGCAAGCAGTTGAAACCATAAGAAATAGGCTTGATCAATTTGGTTTAGCAGAGCCAACAGTTGCTAAACAAGGTGATGATAAGATTTTGGTTGAACTTGCAGGGATTAAAACCAAAGAAGATGAACTAAGAGCAAAAGAACGCATCACAAAAGCAGCACATTTGCAACTTATGGAAGTTGATGATTCTAAAATGGGTCAAGCTTCTACAATGAGTGATGCTGAGGCTGCGAGTTATGGACTGATTTTAGTGTCTGATTCTAGAAATCCAAATTTAAAATATACCTTAAAAAGCATACCTATTTTAGATGGATCTATGCTTACTGATGCTAGAGTAGGGATTAGTGATAAGAGTAATTATCCTGTAATTAATTTTACTTTAAATGCCGAGGGTTCTAAAAAATTTGCTGATTATACAGGAGCAAATGTTGGAAAGCGTCTTGCTATTGTACTTGATAATAAAGTGTATTCTGCTCCATCTATCAATGAACGCATAGGTGGAGGTAGTGGGCAAATCAGTGGAGCTTTTACCCAAGAAGAAGCGCGTGATGTGGCGGTAGCTTTAAGAAGTGGAGCTTTGCTTGCGCCTGTAAAATTACTTGAACAAAGAAGTATAGGACCATCTTTAGGTGCTGATAGTATTAAAATGAGTATGATAGCCTTAATCGGTGCATCGGTTTTTATTGTAATATTTATGATGATGTATTACGGTGTGGCAGGAATTTTTGCAAATATTGCAATGTTGGTTAATGTTTTGGTAGTAGTGGCTGTTATGGCTATGTTTGGAGCAACTTTAACTTTACCAGGGATGGCAGGACTTGTTTTAACTGTGGGTATGGCGGTAGATGCAAATGTGATTATCAATGAGCGCATACGAGAACTCTTGCGAGATGGAGTAAATATAAGAGCTAGTATAGAACAAGGTTATAAAAATGCTATGAGTGCGATTATAGATTCAAATATCACTTCTTTAGTTACTTCGGTAGCACTTTATGCCTATGGAACAGGAGCAGTTAAAGGTTTTGCTGTGACTTTGGGAATTGGTATTGTCGTTTCTATGATTACAGCTATTTTAGGAACTCACGGAATGTTTGATTATTTTATGCAACGCATAGAAAAAAGTAATAATACAAGATTTTGGTTTGGTTACAGGAGAAGATAATGCAGTTTTTTAGCGAAAAGAAAATTTATGATTTTATGAGAATGCGTTTTGCTGCTATTTCTCTTTCTTTTATTTTGTTTTTTGGTTCTATTTATTTGCTTTGGGATAGGGGTTTGCAATATGGTATTGATTTTAGCGGAGGAACTTTAGTTCAGCTTAAATATGAAAATGCAGGTCCTATAACACAAATCCGAGAAATTTTAGAAAAACAAGGAACTTTTCAAAATTTATCTGTAACTGAATTTGGAAGCAATGAAGAAGTAACCATACGCTTTTTAGGAAGCAACGATAATGTAAGCAATGATATAGGCGAGCATATAAGCACTCTTTTAAAGGATACGGGAAAATTTGAAGTGCGTCGTGCTGATGTGGTAGGTCCAAAAGTAGGTGATGAACTTAGAAATAAAGGACTTATGGCTATAGCTGTATCTTTGATAGCAATTTTAATTTATATAGCGTTGCGTTTTGAGTGGCGTTTTGCTCTTGCGGCTATAATCAGTGAAATTCATGATGTTGTGATTACTTTAGGGGCAATTTCTTTATTTAAAATTGATGTTAATTTAGATACTTTGGCTGCTGTTTTAACTGTGCTTGGGTACTCTTTGAATGATACAATTATTATTTTTGATAGAATCAGAGAAGGCATTAAAACAAGTAAAAAAACCGAACTTGCACCTATTATCAATGAAAGTGTTTCAGCAACTTTATCAAGAACGGTTTTAACTTCAGGGTTAACTTTAGCAACCGTTGTGATACTTTATTTCTTTGGCGGGGAAATGATACAAGGATTTTCTTTGGCTTTAATTGTAGGTATTATAGCGGGAACTTTAAGCTCTATTTTTGTTGCAAGTCCGACATTATTATGGTTTAAATTTAGTGTGCTTGAGTTTAGAAATAAAGAAATTGAAAAAGCAAAAAGAAAACAAGATAAAGAACACAATCGTGCAATGTATGAAAAAGGAACAGTGTAAGGAGAATTTATGGCTTATGAAGCAAGTTTAATAGAAAAAAAATGGCAAAAAATTTGGGATGAAAATGAATATTTTGAGCCAAAAGATGATTTAAATTTGCCTAAAAAATATATTTTATCGATGTTTCCTTATCCTAGCGGACGCATTCACATGGGGCATGTAAGAAATTATACTATAGGTGATGCTTTAGCAAGATATTATCGCAAGATAGGATTTAATGTTTTACATCCTATAGGTTTTGATAGCTTTGGTATGCCTGCTGAAAACGCAGCTATTAAACATAAAATTCATCCTAAGTCATGGACTTATGAAAATATAGCTTATATGAAAAAAGAACTTTTTTCTTTAGGTTTTTCTTTTTCTAAAAAAAGAATGCTTGCTACTTCAGATCCACTTTATACAAAATTTGAGCAAGAATTTTTTATTAAGATGTTTGAAAAAGGTTTGATTTACACTAAAGAAGCAAATGTGAATTGGTGTGAGCAAGATCAAACGGTTTTGGCTAATGAGCAAGTTGAAGACGGAAAATGTTGGCGTTGTGGTCATGAAGTGGTGCAGAAAAAAATGCCAGGTTATTATGTAAAAATCACTGCTTATGCTGAGGAACTTTTAAAAGATTTAGAAGAATTAAAAGATAAATGGCCTAATCAAGTTTTAACTATGCAAGAAAATTGGATTGGTAAAAGCGAAGGTTTGGAATTTTCTTTAAATTTAGACGAAGAAAGCAAGCAAAAAACTAAAGAAAGTTCTTTAGAAGTTTTTACTACAAGAGCAGATACAATTTATGGAGTTTCGTATATCGCTTTAGCTCCAGAACATAAAATTGTTCAAAATTTGCTTTCGCAAAATTTATTAAATCAAGATGTATTAAATAAAATCAAAGCTATTCAAAATCAAAGCCCAAGAGAAAGACAAAGTTCTGAAAAAGAAGGTTATTTTTTAGGAATTTATGCCATTCATCCTTTAAGCGGAGAAAAAATTCCTTTATGGGTGGCTAATTTTGTCTTGGCTGATTATGGTAGTGGAGCGGTTATGGCTGTTCCAGCTCATGATGAAAGAGATTTTGAATTTGCAACAAAATATAATCTTGCCATCAAACAAGTTATTCAAACTCAAGAAAATTTACCTTATACGCAAAAATCAGGAAAATTAATCCATAGTCAAGAATTTGATAATCTTGATTGTAATGAGGCAAGATTAAAAATTATTTCTCAGTTTGAAGCTAAAAATATAGGAAAAAGGGTTGTAAATTTTAAAATTCGTGATTGGGGTGTTTCGCGTCAAAGATATTGGGGTGCGCCTATTCCTATGATTAAATGTCAAAGCTGTGGTATAGTACCTCAAAAACTAGAAAATTTACCTATTACTCTGCCTGAAGATGTGCAAATTACAGGAGAGGGCAATCCACTTGATAAACATCCAACTTGGAAAAATTGTATTTGTCCCAAATGTGGCAAAGAGGCTCAAAAAGAAAGCGATACTTTAGATACTTTTTTTGAAAGTTCTTGGTATTTTGCACGTTTTGCAAGTGATGAGAAAACTTGGCAGGAAAAAGCTTTAGATGAAAAAAGTGTGAAGTATTGGATGAGTGTGGATCAATATATAGGTGGTATTGAACATGCAATCTTGCATTTACTTTATGCGAGATTTTTCCAAAAAGCTTTAAGAGACTTGGGTTATTTAACGCAAAATGAACCTTTTGATAGACTTTTAACTCAGGGTATGGTGTTAAAAGATGGTGCTAAAATGTCAAAATCAAAAGGCAATGTTGTAGATCCTGATGAGATTATAGAAAAATACGGTGCTGATACCGCAAGACTTTTTATACTTTTTGCTGCGCCTCCGGCTAAAGAGCTTGAATGGAATGATGATGCTGTTGAAGGGGCTTATAGATTTATTTGCAAACTTTATGATAGGGCGCAAAATGTTAAAAAAGGTGAGCTTGTAGAATTAAAACAAGAAAATTTAAACAAAGAAGAAAAATATGCAAGATTAAAGGTATATGAAGCTTTGAAAAAATCTTTTGAAGTTTATCATCAAAGTTTTGCTTTTAATACTTTAATTGCAGCTTGCATGGAAGCTTTAAATGCTTTAGCGCTTTGTAAAAATGAAGCTTTGGAGCAAGAGGCTTTTTATATTATTTTAAATATTTTAGAGCCTATTATTCCTCATGTTTGTTTTGAGCTTAGCGAGGAGCTTTTTAAATGTAAAAATTTCAAAAAATTAGAACTTAAAGAAGAGGTTTTTGTAAAAGATACTTTAAATTTAGCTGTAAGTATTAATGGTAAAAAAAGGGCTGAATTTGAAATTTCAAGTAGTGCGAGCAAAGAAGAAATTTTAGCTTTTGCAAAAGAAAATACTGCTAAATGGCTTGAAGGTAAGAGTATAGTTAAAGAAATTTATGTGGAAGGAAAGCTAGTTAATCTAGTGATTAAATGAAAAAGATTTTAATTTTTTGTATAGGTTTATTTTTAGGTGCTTGTGGATATGTTCCTACATCAAAAATCGCTAATAATATTTTCGATGAGAAGGTTTATGTTAATGTTGAATTAAGTCAACAAGATCCAAAAAATAGTATCTATGTTGCCGATACTTTAAAAGAAATGGTAATTTCAAAATTAGGGCGTAAACTTGCTTTAAAACACGAGGCAGATGATGTAATTAATGTTAAAATGAATAATTTAGAATTTATTCCTTTAGCTTATGATAAAAATGGCTATGTTATTAGTTATAAAGCTAAATTAAATTTAGATTTTAATGTTGTCTTTAAAGATGGTTCAAGTCAGGCTTTTAGTACAAGTGGAAGTTATAATTTTGAAATTTCTCCAAATAGTATTATTAGTGATTCTGCAAGGTATGAGGCTATTCGAGCAGCTTCAAGCGAGGCATTTGATGAGTTTATTTCCGTAATTGCTATTAAAGGGCAAAAACGTGATTCCAAATACTAATGAAATAGCAAAGCAAACTTTAATTGCATTAAAAGAAAGAAAACTAAAACCAACTCCTGAAAATTATACGGAAATTTTTGAAGAATTATCTTTAAAATATGGTATCACAAGCTCAAATAAAGCTAAACTTGACAAATACAAAACCTTGCTTTTGCCGATTTATCAACAAGAATTAAATTCTAAAACTATAAGAAGTTTAGAAGAACTAATTAGTTTTTTAATTTCTGTTTTAAATAGACAAAGCGGAAAACAATTTAGTGAATTTTTTGATTTTTTATATACCATATCTAAAACTTTGCAAATAAGTAAGGATAAAAAAATAAGAGATTTGGCTAAGGTGACTTCGATTAGAATTTCTAAAACTATGGATAGTGAAAGTATTTACTTGCTTACTAAAAAATGGAAAGAGCTTGAAAGAAATTACGATGAAAATGACTTAGAAGAACAAGCTCGTAAATATGGCATTAGTAAATATGATGATTATGATAGCGTGATTAAAAAACTCTTAGTCAAGCTTGAAGAGCGTAGTTATGAGCACTTTAGTGAATTATTATGCTTGGGTTTAAATCCTTCATTGGTAGAAGATTTAAAAATTCAAGGTTTTATACAAAATTTAACACAAAAGCCTTTTGTAATAGGCGAAGAAAATTTTAAAAATGAACTAATGGAATTTATAAATCATCGTATAATGGTTGATAATATGTATGTCCAAAAAAATTTAAATTTTTTTAATGATAATCTAAAAAAAATTTATGAATTGCTTGTCTTGCTTAATAAATCGAATGAAAAAAATATGGATTTTATCAATACCTTAAAACCAGATGAAAATGGGGAAGTAAAACTTAGTTTTGAGGATTTAAAACTAAAATTTAAACAACTTGGAGAAAAAATTACATCTTTAAATAATCAAATTGAATTCACGCAAAGCTTAGAGGAGAGAGAGGCTTGGAGTGTTCTTAAAGAGCTTGATAAAATGGATGAAAATTTTAATAAGTATAAAGTTAATTATTCTTTAGCTTTATTTTCTATAGTAAATTACCGTTTCATTATGGAAAAATACGGTATGGGAAGTTTGAATGAAATTTTTGTTCGATTTAAAAAAATTTTAAAAGATTCTTGTAGCGAATTTGATGAACTGTGGATGATAGATGAAAAGAGTTATTTGATTGTTTCGCCAGGAAAAAGCAAAGATGAAATTACACAGCTTGTAAATACAAATCTTAAAACTATAGAAAATTTTAGATTTATTTATAAGCAAGATATTATAACTCCTAAAATTCACGTGGCTTATCTTGATAAGCAAAGTAAGCCAAGTATTAATATTTTAGATGAGTTAATAAAGCAAATTGCAGCGGTTAATGAACAACATAATGAAAGTTGAGAATTTTTTAGCTCAAAAAAGTATAAATTACGATAAAATTGATCGTTTTTTGATGTTTAGAATGTATGAAAAATATAAGAAATATTTTAAAAATATTCCTATAATTCAACTTATAGGTACAAATGGTAAAGGTAGCACGGGTAGATATTTAACCCAACTTTTAGAAAATTTAAATTATAAAATAGGGCATTATACTAGCCCGCACATTTTCAGTTTTAATGAAAGATTTTATCTTGATGGTAAGATTGCAAATGATGAAGAATTAGAACAAGCTCATATAAGACTTGAAGAAATTTTTAAACAAGACTTGCAAAAATTAAGTTATTTCGAATATGCTACTTTTTTAGCTATGATTTTATTTCAAAAATGCGATTTCATTGTTTTAGAAGCAGGAGTGGGTGGAGAATATGATGCTACTTCTGTTTTTGAAAGAAGAATGAATATTTTTACAAGAATTGGATTTGACCATATTCAAATTTTGGGCAATTCTTTAGAAGATATTGCAAGAACCAAGCTTAAAGTTATGGCGCCTATAGCACTTATAAGTGATGAGCAAGAGCAAAATGTTTTAAATTTAGCAAAAAAAATTGCTTTTTTAAAAAAAGCTAATTTACAAGTTTCTTCCTTAAATCCTTTTTTGAAAGAAAAATTTGAGATTTATTGTAAAAAGTTTGTTTTACCTTGTTTTTTAAAGCATAATTTAAAGCTTGCATTAAAGGCTTGTGAAATTTTAACTTCACAAGAAAAAACCTTAGAGGCTTTAAAAAAGTTACAAGAGTTAAATTTACAAGGAAGATGCCAAGAAATTTCTCCAAATTTTTTTGTTGATGTGGGTCATAATCCCATGGCTGCTAAGGCTATGCTTGATAAATTTCAAGGAGAAAAAATAAATCTTATTTATAATGCTTATTTGGATAAGGATATTTTTCAAATTTTAAATACATTAAAGCCTATTATTGATACAATACAAATATATAAATATAAAAGTGCAGAACGAAAGCTGGCCGATGATGAAATTTATGATATTGCATCAAAGCTAGGCATACAATGTAAAGAATTTGTAAAATTAGAAGAGAATAAAAAAAATCTAGTTTTTGGTTCTTTTATGCTGGTAGAAAATTTTTTAAAGGAGTGGTGTGGTAAAAAATAAATTCACTATTACCATTACAGATATTAACGGTTCAAGACATTTTTATTTAAATCAAATAATCAAAAAAATAGTTTTTTATACTATTGCTTTTATTGTTTTATTTTTAGTTTTTAGTGGTTTTTATATCAAATATCTCGATAGCAAACTTAGCGATATCAGCGAAAAGCGTGAGGAGCTTTTGAAAAAAAGCAAAGAATTGGAATTATCTAATTCGCAAATGCAAAAAAGCATAGAAGAAAAAACTCAGCAGTATGCAGCTATAGAAGATAAAATAGCTTCTTTTGAAGAGGCTTTGGGCTTAGAAGCAGAAAATAATCTTACAATTAGTGCAAGACTTGATAATCTTCAGCTTACCAATGAGCAGCAACTTGGAATTTTGGGACAAATTCCTAATGGATGGCCTATTGAAAATAAAGGCATTACAGGAAATTTTGGCTGGAGAGAGCATCCGCTTTTAAAAAGAAGGGAATTTCATCCTGGTATTGATTTAAGAGCAGAAATTGGTACTCCTATTTATGCACCAGCAAGTGGAGTAGTGGAATTTTCAGGTTATAGTGATAATGGCTATGGCTATAATGTAATTTTATTGCATAATTTTGGTTTTAAAACAGTATTTGCTCATATGATGCGCAAAGAAGTAGTCAAAGCAGGTCAATTTGTTAGCAAGGGGCAGTTGATAGGTTATAGTGGCAATACAGGTCTTTCTACGGGACCGCATTTGCACTATGAGGTAAGGTTTATTAATAAAACTTTAGAACCTTTGTATTTTTTAAATTTGCAAAGAAAAAATATGAATGATTTTTTTAATCAAGAAAGGAGAGTTCCATGGCAATCTTTAATAAAGGCGGTATCAGCCCAACATCCAGCTCTAGCTCAGAAACAACAGTAATTTCTTCAGGTGCGAGAATTGAGGGTAAATTTTATTTTGCTTCTATGCTTCATGTTGATGGAGAGTTAAGTGGTATTATTCATTCTGAAAGCATTGTGGTTATCGGAAAAAATGGAAATTTAAAAGGTGAATTACAAGCAGATAAAATTGTAGTAAATGGGTATTTTGAAGGGCAACTTGAGGCCAATAGTTTAGAAATTTTAGCGGGCGGAGTTGTTAATGGCGATATTTCAACGCAAAAAATTTCTATAGAAAATGGCGGTCGCTTTAATGGAACTAGTAAAATTAAAGAAGATACTATCAAACTTATTGAAAATAATAACGAAGAATAATGCAAGCTTCATTTTATGAATACCTACAAAATCCAAAAATTTGTGAACTTTTGCTTTGTAAAGATGAAAAACAAGCAGATTTACTCGCTCAAGTTTCACGATTTAAGGGTTTAAAAACCTTTGTTTTACCTGATTTTAGAGCGCAGTTTGGAGATGATTTAAGGGCTTTTTCCAAAGAACTTTTTGATCTTTGCAAGATTTTAAATGCTTATCATAAAGAAGAAGAAAAAAAAATCCTTATTTCTCCTTTAAATACTGTTTTAAAAAAACTTCCTTCAAAAAAACATTTGCAAAATTATCATATCGATAAAAAACAAAATTTTGATTTGAAATGTTTTGAAGATGAAATTTCAAGATTGGGATATGAATTTGTAGATATAGTTCAGGATAAAGGTGAAATTTCAATTCGTGCGGATATTATTGATATTTTTTGTATCAATGAAGAAAATCCTATTAGAATTTTGCTTTTTGGCGAAGAGATTGAAAGTATAAGATATTTTGATTTGCAAAGTCAAAAGTCTATTCCTAACGAACTAGAACATTTTGAAATTTGTCCTTTTTTAAAATATTTTGACAAAGAAAATTATGAAATTTTTAAGGACAAATTAGAAGATTTTCAAAGTGATACTTTAATACATGATATCAATTCTTTAGGGTTTTGGTGTATTGATGATTTTTTTGATTATTTAGAACTTGATTTTTTAGCTTGTGAAAAGTTTGATATTAACGAATATGAAAAAGATATAAGTTTTGTGAATGCAAAAATTTTACCTCAAGCTAAAAAATTTAAAGAATTGCAAAGTTCTTACAATAAAGATTTTTTTGAATTTCATAAAAATAAAAAAATCACACTTTTAGCTAAAAACGAAGCTTTATTTAAAGCTTTAGAGCTTGAAGATACTCAAAATATCTATTTTGTAAAAAGTGATTTAAGGCTTAATCTTATTAGTCCTGAAGAGCTAATCATTTCTTTAAATCAAAAAGAAAAACAAAAAACAAGAAAAAAAGCTAGTTTGATTATAGATGAGCTTAAAAATGGGGATTATATAGTACACGAAGATTATGGGGTAGGTAAATTTTTAGGTCTTGAGATGATAGTGATAAGCGGAGCAAAAAAAGAGTTTGTTGCTATAGAGTATCAAAATTCTGATAAGCTTTTATTACCAGTGGAAAATCTTTATTTGATTGATAAATATTTGGGCGTGAGTGGATCTATTCCAAGTTTAGACAAACTAGGTAAAACAAGCTTTATTAAACTTAAAGAAAAATTAAAAACTAAACTTTTAGCCATAGCTTCTGAAATTGTTATTATGGCAGCTAAAAGATCTTTAGTGCAAGCAAAAAAAATCACAGTGGATTTAAGTAGACAAGCTGATTTTATAACTAGTGCGGGTTTTATTTATACAAGCGATCAAGAGAAAGCTTGTCATGAAATTTTGCAAGATTTTCAAAGTGGAAAAGTTATGGATAGGCTTTTAAGTGGTGATGTGGGCTTTGGAAAAACTGAAGTTGCTATGAATGCTATTTATCCAGTAGTTAAAAGTGGATTTTGCGCATTTTTATTTGCGCCTACAACTTTGCTTTCTCATCAGCATTATAAAACCTTAAAAAAGCGTTTTGATCCTTTTGATATAGAGGTTTTTAAACTGGATCGCTTTACAAGTAGTGCAGAAAAAAAACAAGTTTTACAAAATTTAAAAGAAAATAAAGCTTGTGTAGTTGTAGGAACTCATGCGCTTTTAAGTGTAGAATGTGAAAATTTAGCTCTTGTTATTATTGATGAAGAGCATAAATTTGGAGTAAAGCAAAAAGAAAAGCTTAAAGAAATCACTCAAAATTCACATATTTTATCCATGTCAGCAACCCCTATACCAAGAAGCTTAAATCAAGCTTTAAGTTCTATAAAATCTTATAGTGTTTTACAAACTCCACCAGAAGATAGAATGGATGTAAGAACTTTTGTCAAAGAAAATGATGACGCACTTTTAAAAGAAGCTATAGCAAGAGAGTTAAGACGTGGTGGGCAAATTTTTTATATTCATAATCATATTGCAAGTATAGAGCAGTGTAAAAAACATTTATTAGAACTTTTTTCTACTTTGCGTATTTTGATTTTACATTCTAAAATCGATGCCAAGGTGCAAGAAGAAGAAATGCTGAAATTTGAAAACAAAGAATATGATTTGCTTTTAAGTACCTCTATCGTAGAAAGTGGGATTGATTTACCTAATGCAAATACTATCATAGTAGAAAAAAGCGATCGTTTTGGTATGGCTGATTTGCATCAATTGCGTGGGCGTGTAGGAAGAAGTGATAAGCAAGGTTATTGTTATTTTTTAATCGAAGATAAAAATGCTATCACAAAAGATGCTTTAAAGCGTCTAGTTTCTTTAGAAAGCAATTCTTTTTTAGGCGCAGGTTCTGTTTTGGCTTATCATGATCTTGAAATTCGTGGCGGTGGAAATTTATTAGGCGTAGATCAAAGTGGACATATCGAGCAAATTGGATATAGTTTATATCTTAAAATGTTAGAAGATGAACTTAATGCTTTAAGTAAAAATGAAGTGGATCAAAAAGAAAATAAACTTGATTTAAAACTCAATGTTAATGCCTTTTTAAATAGTGAGCTTATCAGCGAAGATCGCTTAAGATTAGAACTTTATAGAAGACTTAGCAAGTGTGAGCAGGTTCATGAGGTTTATGAGATCGAAGGTGAAATTGAAGATCGCTTTGGAAAACTTGATGTTTATACTAAGCAATTTTTATCTTTGATTATCATTAAAATTTTAGCTTTAAATAAATTTAAAAGTATTAGCAATTATGAGCAAAATATTCAATTTACTGCTTTAAATGATGAAAAAGAACTCATCAAGGCAAAAAGCAAAGACGATGATGATATTTTAGAGGCAATTTTGACGCATTTAAGAAAGGCTTAAAATGGATTGGAATAAAACTTATGCAGCAATTTATAGAGCAAGAAAAGACTATTTAAAGCCTATTTTTGAAATCGATCCTATCACTTTAAAAGATTTAGTAGGTATGGAAAGTCAAAAAAAAGCACTTTATGAAAATACTTTAAATTTCATTCAAGATAAGGGAGCAAATCACGCACTTTTATGGGGATCTAAGGGCACTGGAAAATCAAGTTTAATTAAAGCTATATTTAACGAATTTAAAGATCAGGGCTTAAGACTTGTCGAATTAAATAAAGAAGATTTATTTGCCTTAGTAGATATCATCGATGAAATCAGATTAGAAAATTTTAAATTTATACTTTTTTGTGATGATTTTTCTTTTGAGAAAGGAGATGATAGTTATAAATTTTTAAAACCTTTACTTGAGGGAAGTATAGAAAAAGCCCCAAATAATGTAATTATTTATGCGAGTTCAAATCGTAGGCATTTATTAAGTGAAAGTATTGCTGATAATCTTGATACGCAAATTGCACATACAGAACTTCATTTAAGCGATGCTGCCGAAGAAAGATTAAGCTTGAGTGATAGATTTGGTTTGTGGTTAAGTTTTTATCAGGGAAATTTAGAAGAGTATTTAAAGATGATAGATTTTTATTTTAAAGATTATTCTTGTGATAAAGAGCTTTTACACGCTAAAGCTAAAGAATTCGCTACTCTAAGAGCAAGTAGAAGTGGTCGTACTGCAAAGCAATTTTATTTGGCTTTTAAGGAGAATTTTAAATGACTGGAGCACGAATTTTTACCAAGCTTTTAAATTTGGATTTAAATTATCATGATTTTGATTGGCTTGAAAATCAAGGATTGAGTGAATTTGAGCTTTTAATTTCTGTGATTTTAACTCAAAATACAAATTGGAAAAATGTCTTAAAAGCTTTAGAAAATTTAAAAAAAGAAAATATTGTAAGCTTAGAACAAATCAATACTTTATCCAATTTAGAACTTGCAACTTTAATCAAGCCTAGCGGATTTTATAATACTAAAGCCAAGCGTTTAAAAGGCTTAGTAGAAAGTATCATAAACACTTATGAAAATTTAGAAAATTTTAAAACAAATGTAAGCAGAGAATGGCTTTTAAATATCAAAGGTTTGGGTTTTGAAAGTGTTGATAGTATTTTAAATTATCTTTGCAAAAGAGAGATTTTGGTTGTAGATAATTATAGTTTGCGTTTGGCTTTTTGCTTGGGCTATGAGTTTGAAAATTATGAAGAATTAAGAGAATTTTTTCAAAGTGGTATAGAGAGTGAGCAAGAAAATTTGTGTAAAATTTTAGGGAGAAAATGCGAACTTTACGAACTTTATCAAATTTTTCATGCTTTGATTGTAGCTTTTGCAAAACAGAGTTTTAAAGGACAAAAATTAAGCTCTAAGGGTGAAGAATGGATCAAAATTTTAAAGGAAGATTTATGAAAGCAAAAGGAAGCGAACTTATACCTGTTTTAACTATAGCAGGGAGTGATTGTAGTGGTGGAGCAGGGATACAAGCCGATCTTAAAACCTTTAGTGCGCACAATCTTTTTGGTATGAGTGTGGTTTTAAGTGTGGTAGCTGAAAATACCGCAAGGGTGATTTCTGTGCACGATATACCTACTCAAAGCGTAGATGAACAAATGCTTGCCGTGTTTGAAGATATAGTGCCAAAGGCAACTAAAATCGGAATGATAGGTTCTTGTGAATTAATGAGCTGTGTAGCTAAAAATTTAAGCGAGTTTAAACCTCAAAATGTAGTGATCGATCCTGTAATGTTTGCTAAAAATGGCTATGCTTTAATGCCGCAAGAAAATTGTGATTTTTTCAAACAAACCATAGTAAAATTTGCAGACATTCTTACGCCTAATATTCCTGAAGCAGAGTTTTTATGCGGTTTTAAGATCGCTAATGAAGAGCAGATGATAAAAGCAGCTAAGCATTTATGCAGCTTGGGGGCTAAGGCAGTTTTACTTAAAGGCGGACATAGTGAAGAAAATGCCAATGATGTGCTTTATGATGGAAAAGAAATTTATATTTTAAAAGGCGAACGCATAGAAACTAAAAATACTCACGGTACAGGTTGTACGCTTTCTTCGGCTATTGCTAGTAATTTAGCTAAAGGCAAGGATTTATTTTATGCTGTTAGTGAGGCTAAAGAATATGTAAGAAATGCGATTTATTATTCACTCAATCTTGGAAAAGGTTGTGGTCCTACAAATCATTTTTTCAAGTTTTTAGATGAAAAATAAATTAGATCTTAGCCTTTATTTAGTTGCTTCTCAGGGAAATAAAAGCGAGGAGTGTTTTTTAAATACTTTAGAAAATGCTATAAAAGGTGGAGTAAGTATCATACAACTTCGTGAAAAAGAGCTTAATGCAAGAGAATTTTATAAACTAGGTTTAAAGATACAAAAACTTTGCAAGGCCTATAAAATACCTTTTTTGATTAACGATAGAGTGGACATAGCTTTAGCCTTAGATGCTGATGGGGTGCATTTAGGGCAGGAAGATTTAGAAGTAAAACTAGCTAGAAAGCTTTTAGGAGATGAAAAAATCATAGGCTTAAGCCTTAAAAAACTAGAACAACTTGAGTTCATACAAGGAGCAAATTATCTAGGTTGTGGAGCCATTAAGACAACGCCTACTAAAGAAAGTTCGCTTTTAAGCCTTGAGTTTTTAAGCCAAATTTGTGATAAAAGCCCTATAGGGGTTGTAGCCATAGGAGGGATTGATAAAGAAGTGCTTGATGAGTTAAAGGGTATAAATTTAAGCGGTGTGGCTGTGGTTAGGGCGATCATGGATGCTAAAGATGCTTTTTTGGCAGCTAAAGAGCTAAAGCGTAAAATCTATGAAAATTTACCTCTTAAATGAAACTCCTTTTGAAGGGGTGGAAAATCTTATTTTAAATGAGATTATTTTTTACGATTTTAGTGTGGATTTAAATTTATATGATGCTTTAATCTGCACCTCAAAAAATGCTTTAAAAGCTTTACAACATGCAAAAATCACTTTAAATTTTAAACTCAATTTATACGCTGTAGGACAAAGTACAGCTCAATACGCTAAAAATTTAGGTTTTAAAAAGATTAAAATTCCATCAAAGGCTTATGGAAAAGATCTTTTTCTTGAATTTAAAGAGGAATTAAAAACGCAAAAATGTTTATATTTAAGGGCTAAAAATGTTGTTTCAACTTTAAATTTGGATCTTAAAAATGCAGGTGTGGATTTAGATGAAGTGATTGTTTATGAAAATGTTTTTAAAAAAGGTGACAAAAAACTTACTCATCCTGCTATTTTTATATTTACCTCTCCTTTAAGTGTAGAAAATTTTTTAAAATTTTATAGCTTAAAAGAAGAAGATAAGGTTGTAGTTATAGGACAAAGCACAGCAAAGAAGCTTTTAAATTTTAAAAATCTTTATATATGCGAAAATCAAAGTCTTTTAGAGTGTGTTAAGCTTGCTAAGACTTTGGTTTAATTTTTTAAATTCCAAAAATTTTCTTTGGGATAAATGATAATGCTTTTTGTGAGTAAAATTTCATCATTGACATTTTTATCACGATTTAAAGCAATGCTAATGTGGGCTATAATAACACCATCTTTGTTTAAATTTGCATCGGGATTGAAGTTGGAAAATTTAAAATTAACACATTGTGCAATAGGATAAAAATATTTTATTTTAATCAAAGCTTTTGCGTAATTAAAATATATATTATCTAAACATTCTTTATTTTCTTGCTTTGCTTGATATAAAAAATATTTAGAAAATTGTGTTGCATTGTGACTTAAAATTTGAGCTCGAAGGTAGTAATAACTATCTTGGATTATTTTTGGAGTGTAGCTAGATATGTTTAAGGTCAAGCTCATCCATAGACTTATTAGTAGTATTAAAAAAATTGTCCAAATTAAAACATAAGCTTTTTTCATAGTAAAATTCTTTTTTCAAGGCAATATTTTGTTTGTCTTTTTAGGCAAATTTTTAATTTATTGTTTTGCAGGTTAAATGAGCTTATGTTTTTAGAAATTAATCCTTGTTGGTTTAATTGTTCATTAAATTTTGGCTTTATTTCATATATAAGTTCTTCATTTTGCAATTTGATAACTAATTGAGCTTGCAAAGGAATAAAACTACCTGTAAAATTTGTAGATATACCATTTTCTAAGATGGATATTTTTTCAATCTTATTAATTTTATAAGCATAGCTAATATGCTCATTGTCATTATATAAATCTTTTCTATTTTGGAGTTGTGTTTTAAAATCAGAATGAGGTGAATAAAGTGTATGATTATTTTCTAAAATAAGAGCAGAATTAATAAGATAAAGTTTATTATCTTTTAGGCTAATTAACTCATCTTTTAAAAGACATTTTAATGTATTTTGTGAAAATGTAATATTAATACAATTTTGTATTAATTTTTCTATTTTAAGCAAGTTTAAATGTGCTTGAGTGATAAGATTGTTTGTATGTAAAGCAGTGAAATTTAAATGATAAAAATCCATTAAAGGTTTTGAAAGTAAGCTAGTTATAAAAGTAAAAAGTATTAGTGATATTATAAGTTCAAAAAGTGTAAAAGCTTTGCTCATTCTTTAAAATAAACGCTATAATTTTGATCTTGAAAGTATAATTTTTGAAATTGAAATATACCATCATTAACAAACTGTTCTTGTAAAACTATAGGTTTTAAGGCTGAAGTTTGAAGTATGATGGTTTTAAAAATGGGCTTTTCATATAATTCTTCTTGAAGTTTATAGAGTCTTTCAAAAATATTTAAATTTTCATAGTTTTTGTAAAGTTGAGCATAGTAATAAAAAATGCCAATGAAAATTAAAGATATGATCGTTATAGCACTAATACTTTCTATAAGTATGAAAGCCTTTTTCATTTAGCGCTGCTAGCATTTATGGCTTCAAAAAAACTTCCGCGAATTCCTTTTTGTTCGAGTATTTTTATGCCTTTTATTGTAACTCCGCCAGGGGAGCAAATATTTTCTTTGATAATAGCTGGATGTTCATGTTCTAGTAAAGCACTAGAGCTTTTAAATAAAGAGCGCGTAAGATTGAGACTAAGTTCTTTTGACAAACCTTCATAAACTCCAGCATTAGCAATACTTTCTGCTATAAGTGCTAAAAAAGCAGGAGCGCAGCCGCTAATCGCCATAGCTGCATTCATTTGTATTTCATTATCTAATTTATAAGCTGAACCAAAAGTTTTTAAAATGTCTAAAATTTCATTTTCAAAATGAGAGTTTTTAAGTATATATGGTGTAGTTGAAGCCTTATATTTAGCTGCTGTATTAGGCATTATTCTAACATAATTTTGAGCTTTGATGGTTTGTAGTTTTTCAAAATCAACATTGGCTAAAACAGAGATTAAGATGCGTGCTCGTCCTTTTAGTATTTGGGCAATATTTTCTAAAGCATAAGGTTTGAAAGCCAAAATAACATCTTTACCTTCTATGTTAAAATCTTTGTAAAGTAAGGTTTTAAAGCCTTCTTTGGTGAGGGCTTGAAGTTTTTCTATACTTCTTCCTACTATACAAATTTCATAATCATCTTTTAATCCATAGGCTAAGGCTGTTGCCATAGCTCCATTTGCAAGTATATAGAGCATTATTTTTTAATATAATTAGCAATTTGATCAGCTTGAAAAAAGTCCGGATAATTAACTGTATCTAGTATCACTTGTACCATAGTATTATTATCAAGATTAATGACTACTGGAGCTAGAAAATTCACTGTCGATTCTTCAATGCTTTTTGCTATGGCTACTATATTAAAAATTTTCATATTAGATTCAGGTGTTAAAGAAAGAAGCTCTTGATAATAAGTTGGTATATCAAATTCATAATCAGGTCTAATCAAATAAGGATTAATTAAAACAAAAGAAAAGTCTTTACCATCAAGACTTTTAAGTCTTACAAATACTTCATCGATAGTTGAAAATTCCATATTTTTGGTTTCTTCAAAACCTAAGATAGGGCATTTAACAGCTAGGGTCATGTTTTCTCCTCAAGTTATAATGTTTAATATTTTAACATAAAATAAGCAATAATCATTCCAAAATTTTAAATTATTTAATTAATTTTATTATAATTTTAGAAGAACATAATTATAAAATCGTTAAAATATAGATTTTTGAGAATATAAATCAAGGTGAAGTATGAAAAAAGGTATTTTTTTATTGGTTTTTTTAAGTGTTTTTTTTAATGCGTGTAGTACGAAAAATGATGAAGGTTTATACAATCTTAGTGCTAGTGAGTGGTATAAGCAAATTATTAAAGATTTACAGGACAAGGATTTGGAAAAAGCCGATGATCATTATAATGGTATGGCAAGTGAGCACGTTGCCGATCCTTTATTGGAAACTACTTTAATTATTTTAGCACAAGCTCATATGGATGAAGAGGAATATAAGTTAGCTGAATTTTATTTAGATGAATATAATAAAAAATTTGGAAATTCACGCAATGCTGATTATATTCGTTATCTTAAAATTAAAGCAAAATTTGATGCATTTGCAGTGCCAAATCGTAATCAGGCTTTAATGCTTGAAAGCCAAAAAGAAATAGATACTTTTTTGAAAGATTATCCTTATACAGAATATGAACCTTTGGTTCAAACAATGCTTACAAAATTTAATTTAGCGGTTTTTTATCTTAATAGTACTATAGAAAATCTATACCAGCGCATAGGGCATGATGAAAGTGCGCAAATTTATAAACAAAGACTTCAAGAAAGTGAATTTTATCAGCAAAGTATTATCAAACCTGAGCTTCCTTGGTATAGAAGTATATTTGAAAGATTTTAATAAACAAGGAAAATAAATGCAGATTGAAGAGATACAAAATTATCCAGCAAATTTACCAGTATTGGTTGAAGATGAATTATTTTTATATCCTTTTATGATAACTCCTATTTTTATTAACGATTCATCCAATATGAAAGCTTTAGATCTTGCGATTAAAAATGATAGTATGCTTTTTGTTGCGCCTTCAAGGTTGGAAAATGGAAGAAATTTTGATGAAATTTATAATTGTGGAGTGATTGGGACTATCATGCGAAAAGTTCCTTTACCTGATGGAAGGGTGAAAATACTTTTTCAAGGATATGCTAAGGGTAAAATTATAGAGCAAATTTCTAATAAACCTTTAGAAGCCAAGATAGAACTTATAAAAGAAGACTTTTTAGAAGGAACTAAAAAAGAAGCGCTTCTTGAAGTTTTAAAAGAGAAGGTAAAAAATTTGGCAAATATTAGTCATTATTTTTCTCCGGATCTTTTAAGAACAATTGAAGAAGGTTTTGATGCGTCTAGGATTTGTGATTTGATTTTAAATACTGTGCGTATTAAAAAACAAGTTGCTTATGAGTTTTTTGTTTTAACAGATCTTGAGCAAAAATTAGTAAAATTAATAGATTTAATTGCCCAAGAAATAGAAGCCAATAAAATTCAAAAAGAAATTAAAAATAAAGTACATTCTCGTATTGATAAGGTAAATAAAGAATATTTTTTAAAAGAACAATTAAGACAAATTCAAAAAGAGCTTGGTTCTGACACACAAAAAGAAGATGAGGTTAGAGAGTATCAAAAGCGTCTGGAGTTAAAGAAGAAATTTATGCACGAAGACGCTTATAAAGAAATCAAAAAACAAATTGAAAAATTCGAACGCATTCATCAAGATAATTCTGAAGCATCGATGATTCAAACTTACATAGAAACAGCATTAGATATTCCTTTTGAAAAAATTTCTAAGAAAAAACTTGATATTAAAGAAGTTTCAAAACAGCTCAACCATGATCATTATGCATTAAATAAACCAAAAGAACGCATAGAAGAATATTTTGCAGTTAGGGAACTTTTAGAAAAAAGAAAAATAGCAGAAAAAGATGGTGCTAAAGTTATACTTTGTCTTTATGGACCTCCTGGCGTGGGTAAAACTTCACTGGCAAATTCTGTTTCAAAAGCTTTAAAAAGAGAGCTTATTCGCATAGCCTTAGGCGGACTTGAAGATGTTAATGAGCTACGTGGTCATCGTAGAACTTATATAGGCGCTATGCCTGGACGTATTACCCAAGGACTCATAGAGGCAAAACAAATTAATCCTGTAATTGTATTGGATGAAATTGATAAATTAAATCGCAGTTTTAGAGGCGATCCAAGTGCGGTGCTTTTAGAAATTTTAGATCCAGAGCAAAATTCTAAATTTAGGGATTATTATTTAAATTTTAATATTGATTTAAGTAAAGTCATTTTTATAGCAACGGCAAATGATATTAGCAATATTCCTGCACCTTTAAGAGATAGAATGGAATTTATAGAACTTAGCTCTTATACTCCAAGTGAAAAATTTCATATAATGAAAAAATATTTAATTCCAGATGAGCTTAAAAAACATGGCTTAAAATCCAATGAATTATCTATTGATGATGAAACTATAGAGTTAATCATTAGTGATTATACTCGTGAATCAGGAGTTAGAAATTTGCGTCGCAAAGTGGCAGAGTTGTGTCGTAAGAGTGCTAAAAAACTACTTTTAGAAAATATTAAAAAAGTCATTATTAATACAAAAAATTTGAATGAATTTTTAGATAAAAAAGTTTTTGAAATAGAAAAAAATAATGGAGAAAATCAAGTAGGTCAGGTTAATGGTTTGGCTTGGACAAGTGTAGGTGGAGATGTTTTAAAAGTAGAGGCTGTAAAAATTAAAGGTAAAGGAGAATTAACACTCACGGGAAGTTTGGGTGATGTAATGAAAGAATCAGCTAGAATTGCTTTTAGCATGATAAAAGTTTTAATCGATGAAGGAAAAATAAAAATACCTAAAAAAATAATTATCGATCCTAAAGTTAATGTTTATGATAGTTATAATATTCATATCCATGTGCCAGATGGAGCTACTCCAAAAGATGGCCCAAGTGCAGGCATTACGATAAGCACAGCTATTGCTTCTATTTTTAGTGATAAAAAGGTTAAAGCAGATGTTGCAATGACAGGTGAAATAGATTTAAAAGGAAAAGTTTTACCAATAGGTGGATTAAAAGAAAAATTAATTGCAGCTTATAAAGCAGATATAAAAACAGCTTTAATCCCAAGAAAAAATTACGAAAGGGATTTAAAAGATATTCCTAGTGAGGTTAGAGACAATATGGAAATCATTGCTGTTGATACTTTTAGTGATGTCTTAGAATATACTTTGGTTTAATTTTATTTTGAGAATAAATGTATAAGAAAGCAAACTTTTTACAAGTTTGCTTTTAAAAGATTATAGTCCTTCAAAAGGATTGTTGATTACTTCTTTTCTATCCACTATATAAGGGATAAGAGCTACATGTCTTGCACGTTTGATTGCAACTTCTACCATTTCTTGGTATTTTTTGCTTGTACCTGTTAAACGGCGTGGCATGATTTTAAATCTTTCAGATAAAGCATGTTTTAACATTGCTGTATCTTTATAATCAATAAATTCAACTTTTGCTTCAGTGTATTTGCAATATTTGCGAGAGTATTTTCTTTTTTCTGCCATAGTTTATCCTTTAAAATGGTAAATTAGTATCATCGCTATCATAAACATCGATATCAATTTCTTTTAATTTTTCTTCGTGTTGTGGGTTTTGGTTTCTTTGTGGAGCAGGGTTTGCTTTTGCTTTATTAAAATTTTGATTTTCACTCATATAAGGATCATAGCTTTGATTTTCATAGTTTCCGCTATAATTGTTGTTTGAAAAGCTATTATTGCCAAAATTTCCACCTTGTTGTGGAGTGCTGGAATTTCCAAGCATTTCCATATTTTCAACTTGTATGCTATGTTTAGAGCGATTTTGTCCATTTTGATCACTCCATTGTTCAAATCTCAAACGTCCTTCTATAAGCACTTTTGAACCTTTTGCAAGGTATTGGTTTGCAACTTCTGCAGTACGACCATAAAAACTTATATCAATAAAGCAAGTTTCCTCTCTTTTTTCTCCATTTGTGGTAAATCTTCTTGTTACTGCGATAGCAGAAGCTCCAATAGCACTACCGCTTTGTGCATAACGCATTTCTATATCACGTGTAAGATTTCCAACCAAAACAACTTTGTTAAACATCTTTTTCCTTATTGAATTTCAGGAGCATCTAAAGGTTTGATTTCTTTTTTAGATTGCTTAATCCCGTGGCTTAGTTTTTCCCAAGCTGCAATTTCTTTTTTATTTTCATATTTTACGATTAAAAATCTTATTACTTCTTCAGTGATTCTTAACACCCTTTCAAGCTCTGCAATTAAGTTTGTAGGAGCTTTGAAGTAAATCACAAAATAAGTTCCTCTTTCGTATTTTTTGATTTTATACGCTAATTTTCTAGTGCCCATTGGAACAACAGTTTCAATTTCTGCACCATTTTTGGTTAGGACTTCTTTAACGAATTCCAACTTCGCATTCACTTCCTCTTCGGTAAGTGTTGGTTTTAAGATAAATAAAACCTCATAATGTTTCATCTTTTCTCCTTATGGATATTAAAGCCCATTTTCATGAGCAAGGATTTTGCATAAAGCAAGACTAGATTATATCAAAATATACTTAATTAGTCTTGAATATCCAATGTCTTATCTAAATTTACTTTGATTTCTTCAAGCATGGCAAAACGTTTTTTATACATGGAGCGTTTTTGTGAAGGGATTTCTTCTAGGTTTTTTTGCGAGTGGTGGAGTTTATAGTATTTGTGTTTATCGATTTTTATTAATTCTCCACCATTTTCTAGCCAAATTTTTTGATAATCTACAAAATATCCTTTTTCTTTTCCTTTTTGAGAACGGATTTGATTTTTTTCATGTATACCTAAAGTAGCTTGAAGTTTTAAAATTTCACAAAGCATCTTAGAGCATTCTATAAGTAAAGCAACAGGGCGCAAACCATGACATTTTTTAGTTAAAATTTTATTAATTTCTAAAAGATTAAAATCTTTGTATTTATATCCTTGTATGCAAGAAAGTAGAAGATTATTTTCTAAAGTAAAGCAAAAATTACATTGTGAAATAGTGTATTTTTTAAATTTTAAAGAAAAAGCCCAAAAACCTTCTTCGTAAACATTATGGTTATATCCTAAAAAAAGCTCAAAATCTTCATCAAAAGAAAAAATCATTTGTTCTTCGGGAAGAAATTTAAAACAAGTAAGTCCCTTATCAACATCATAAATAAGTGTTTTAACGCGTTCATTTGCTTTAAAACTTTTATCGCAAAATCTTCTTATAGCATTGTAGCAAGCATAGGGTCTTTGAGAGAAAAAGTCTTTTAAATGTTTATTTTTTTCTTCATTAAGCGTTTTTTCTAGAAGCCTTACTTGAGGAAAATATAGAATTTTTCTTGCTTGAAAACGTAAATAGCGCCAAAAGATGATACTTTTTCTTCTATCAGTAAAATTTGGAATAGGGTAGGAAAATTTTTTATTCACCTGCAATCCTTGATATATCGTTATAAGTTGCAAAGAGCATTAAGCTTAAAAGTATTGCCATGCCTGCGTAACTTAAGTATTCAAAAGCACGCTGTGGAACCTTGCGTCTAAAAATCATTTCATAAATATTAAAAAGTATATATCCTCCATCAAGCATAGGAATAGGTAAAAGATTTAAAATGCCTAAATTTATAGAAATTAAAGCAGTGATAAATAAAAGCAAAGTAAAGCTATTTTGTGCAGCCTTTGAGGTAATTTCAGTCATGGTGATAATACCGCCTAAATTTTTTGCTTCAACTTCACCACTTATGAGTTTTACTATACCCTTGATGATGAGTGTAGAAGCTTGAAAACTTTCTTGTGCGGCATATTTAAAACTTTCTAAACCTTGATGTTTTGCAAGAGTGCTTGTCCCATTTGGACTGATTCCAAGTTGAGGTTTTTCAATAATTTGCCCAAAGTCATTATATCCTTGTCCTATTTTTGGAGTTAAAATAAATTCTAAATTTTTTCCTTCTCTATTGATTAATATTTTCAAAGGCTCTAAACTTAAATGTTTTGAAATTTCATCAAAGCTTTGAATTTTTACACCGTTGATTTCTAAGATAGTATCATTTTTTTGAAGTCCTATGTCTTGTGCAGCAGAGTTTGGCGCTATGTTTCCTATTTGTGGAGCAAGTTTTTCTAAGCCTAAATTTCCTATGATAATATAAAGAAAAAAAGCTAAAATCAGGTTGAAAAATGGTCCAGCGAAAAGAATATAAATCTTTTTTAAGGGGCTTAAAATGCTATAGCTATCTTTGTCTAGATTTTCAAAACCAGGACGCATATCATCTTGTCCTTTAAGTTTAACATATCCTCCAAGTGGCAAAGCACTTAAGCGATAGTTTGTGCCTTTAAATTCACGTTCTATAAGACTTTTTCCAAATCCTATGCTAAAGACTTCAACTTTTACACCCAAAGATCTTGCAGCTAAAAAATGTCCTAATTCGTGAAAGAAAATTAAAAATGAGATGACTAAAACAGTTGCTAAAAATTCAATAGAATAAAATTTAATTCCTAAAATCAAAATAATAATTAAAAACAATAAAGATCTCATTTTTCTCCTTTTTTTTGAGCTTTTGTATAAGTATAGATGTATTCGAATCCAGAATAAAGAGTTAAAATCAAAGCTATGTAAAGTAGAATTTCTCCGCCTATCCACTCCATGATTAAAAATCCTATCGCAGTCATTTGAAAAGCGGTTTTAAGTTTGCCTGCAAAAGAAGCATTGACATTTAAATTTTCACTGATCATCACAACTCTAAAACCTGTGATAAAAAATTCCCTTACTAATATAATATAAATTACCCATTCATTAGCTTTTCCTGTGAGTAAAAGCCCTAAAAAAGCTGCTAAAACAAGCATTTTATCGGCTAATGGATCTAAGATTCCGCCCAGTTTTGTAGTTTGTTTCCAAGTTCTTGCAATGTATCCATCAAAAAAATCACTTAAAGCTGCTAATGAAAAAGTTAAAGCAGCAAAATAGTTAATCCAACTTTGATGAATATTTTCAAAATGATGAATTAATAAAAAAAATAGCAAAGGCGCTAAAACCATTCTAAAAATCGCCAAGATATTAGGTAAATTCATAACAAGCCTTGTGAAATTAAATGTAAAATTATAATCAAAATTGTATAAAATTTAAGCAAAGACTTAGTAAAAATACAAAAAAGAATCAGTTTATTTTTATTTAAATTTTGCTTAAAAGCAAAATTTAAATAAATTTTACAACTTCATCAAAACTAAAACGATTTTTTTGAGGATTTTTTTCATCGTTGCAATATCCTAAAGCCACCACCAAACTTGATCTTTCTTTTTGAATATCAAGTGATAAATAAGAATCAAGCTTTTCTTTATCAAAACCACCTATAGTGCAGCTTGCTATATTTAAAGCATTAGCACTGTAAAGTATGCTAGCTAGAGCTATATGAGCTTGTTCTCTTGCATAAGATATTTTTTGTTCTTGATTTAGAGATTTTAAAAAAGGCATATAAGTATCTAAGCGTTTTTGAATTTCTGTTTCACTCATATCTCTTTTTCTAAGTTTTTCTTCAAAATAATCCAAAAAATCAAGTCTTGAAATGATGATAATTAATGCAGCACAATCTTTTACATGTTTTTGTTGATTGCAAATTTTAGAAAGTTCTTCTTTTCTTTTCTCATCTTGTGCTACTATAAATTTCCAAGGTTCCAGTCCTAAGGAGCTGGGGCTTAATCTTGCTATTTCTAAAATAGAATTTAAATCCTCTTTTTTGAGTTTTTCATTTTTAAAATTTCTACAAGAATATCTTGTGCTAAAAATTTCAAGTTCTTTTTTCATTATTTTTCCTTGTAAAATTCGACGACTTCATTAAAATTTAAGCGTTGAGTAGAATATTTTGGTTCATGGGCTTTATATCCTAAGGATAAAATTACAGCAGTTTCAAAAGGATAAGTTAAATTAAGAAAATTATCAACCCTAGCTTTTTCAAAGCCACCTATCATACAAGAATCAATACCTAAGCTCATTGCAGCTAACGACATTTGCATCATAGCAAGATAGCATTGAAGTTGTGCGTAATGATAGAGTTCATTATCATTCATTGCATTGGTTTTATGGGTGTAAATTTCTAAAATTTTTTGAAAATTTTCTTCGCTAGAACCTGAGAAACGACGCACTTGTTTTTGTGCAAATTCATCTTTGCTTTGGAGATCTTTTCTTGCTAGAAAAATGATATTATGACTCGCACTTGCTACATTTTGTTGATTGTAACATAGAGTTGAGAGTTTAAGATTGTGTTCTTTTTGTTCCAATACTACAAATTTCCAAGGCTCAAATCCATGTGAGCTTGGGGCTAAGACTCCACTTTCTAAGATAAAATGCAAATCCTTTTCATTGATTTTTTTATCATTAAAAAGTTTACAAGCTCTGCGTTTTGAAATTAGTTCTTTAAAATTCATTTTATTCCTTAAAATCAAAAAATAATAATATTAATTATAAAATGCAAAGCTTAATCAAAAAATATTATAGTTTGATATTTTTCTTAAAAACAAAACCGGATTTTTCAAAACCCATTTTTTGGATATAAAATTCATGAGCTTGTGTTCTAAAAAAACTTGAACTTAGTTCTAATTCTTCATATCCTTGATCTTTTGCCCAAATTTGGATTTTTTTCAAAAAAGCTTGACCTATACCTTTTCCTCTTAAAGCTTCATCTACGACAAAATCACAAATATAAAGACAATGGTTATGATAAAGTACATTAAAAGGCATGACTCCACAAGCTGCTTTGTAGCTTCCCTCATTTTCATAGGCAAAAAGTTTATAATGTTGAGTTTGTGTAGCAAGTTGGAATTTGTCTAAAAAATCTTTCAAAGATAGGTTATTTCTTAATTGTTTTATCAAGGGATAAATTTTTTCCAAGTCTTCTTTTAGCTTAATTTCTTTCATTTTTAAATCCTTTAAATTTCAAAAATTTCAGGTTTTAATTTTAAAAGTAAGCAAAAAGATGCCAAAACAGCTTGTTCTTGCATAAATTCACGATCTCCATCTAAATAAAGCGTTTCTTGGATAAAAGTTCCATCTCTAAACATTGCACCTATATAAATAGTGCCTGATTTTATTTTTCCCTCATCTTTTTCGCCAGCTACTCCGCTAATAGCTAACGCAAAATCAGGATTAGCTGTTTTAAAAATACCTTTTAGCATAAAATAAACACAACGTTCACTGTATTCGCCATTATTTTCTAAGACGCTTTCGCTAATTCCAAGCCATTCGTGTTTGATGCGGTTGGAATAACTTACAATAGATCCTTCAAAAATTTCACTTACACCTGAAATTTTGGTTAAGGTGCTTGCACAAAGTCCACCTGTGCAACTTTCAGCAAAAGAAATTTTTAATTTTTTTTCTAAAAGTTTAGAGCTTATAAAATGTATGGGATCTTTACCTAAAAATACCTTTTGTCCAAAAAGATTTTTTACGCTATTTAAAAAACCATCAAGTTTTCCAAAATTAGCGCAAGTGGCCTTAATAAGCACAAGATTATCTAAAAGCTTGGTTGATTTTATACTTATCTCATAAGATTTTGTTAGGGTTTGCAGTAGCAATATAGCGCTTTCATCATCCATGCCAAAAATGCAAAAATATGCAAAATTTAATTTTATATGCCCAAGAAGATTGGGTAATTTTTCGCTTGGATTTATTTTAACGACATTGATTTTTGAATTTGAAAAATTACACACAAAGCTATTTTTACTAAATTCTGCTTTATCTGGAACCAAGGTATCATCTTTTAAGATAAGATTATCATCATTTAAAGTTGCTAAAATTTTAGCAACAGTCGCATAATGCAAAGGGCTTGTAAATAAAGTGATAAAATCATACTGATTTAAGAGGTTTTCAAGCAAAAAGGGTAAATCTTTATCGGTTTTATTTTGTATGCGAATTTCGTTGATTTCTTTAAATTTTTCTTCATAAGTTCTATAAATATAATTTTTGAATTTTTCGTTTATAGTAAGCTCATCTCCTATAAGATAAAGCAAATGTTTCATAAATTTTCCTTTTTTTCTTATAATTATAGCCAAAAACAAAGTAGAAATTAAAGCTAATTTGAGTAGAATTTAAGATTATTAAAAATTAGGTGGAAAAAATGGACTACAAAGAAACTCTACTTTTGCCCAGCACTACTTTTGCTATGCGGGCGAATTTAGCGGAACTTGAACCGCAAAGATTTAAAAAATGGTTTGAGCAAAATTATGCTTATGAAAAAATGAAAGAAAATCGCAAAAATGCGAAAAAAAGTTTTACCTTACACGATGGCCCCCCTTATGCTAACGGATATATCCATATAGGACATGCTTTAAATAAAATTTTAAAAGAAACTATTATCAAAACGCATTATTTTAAAGGTGAGAGTGTGCGTTTTACTCCAGGGTGGGATTGTCATGGTTTACCTATAGAACAACAAGTAGAAGTAAAGCTTGGAGAAAAGAAAAAAAGCTTAAGCAAGAAAGAAATTCGTGAGTTTTGCAGACAACATGCGAGTGAATTTGTAGATATCCAAAGAGAAGAATTTAAAAATTTAGGCATTATTGCGGATTGGGATAAGCCTTATTTGACTATGAAATTTGAGTTTGAAGCAGCGATTTATAGAACTTTATGCGAGATTGCTAAAAAAGGCTTACTTTGTGAGCGTTCTAAACCTGTTTTTTGGAGTTGGGCGGCAAAGTCAGCTTTAGCAGAAGCTGAAGTAGAATATCAAGATAAAGAGGATTATTCTATTTTTGTGGCTTTTGATTTGGATATAAAAGCTTGTGAAAAATTAGGCGTTTCAAAAGCAAGTGCAGTGATATGGACAACTACGCCTTGGACTTTGGTGGCTAATCAAGCTATAGCCTTAAATCCTAACGAAAATTATATGATCACTAAAGAAGGTTTGATTTTTGCAAGTGCTTTACTTAAAAGTATGGTAGAAAAAGGACTTACAAGTGGAGAAATTCAAAAAGAATTAAACGCAAAAGAATTTGAAAAACTTGAAGCTATCAATCCTTTAAATGGAAGAAAATCTGTTTTAATTATGGGCGAGCATGTATTGATGGATGGTGGAAGTGGACTTGTACATACTGCACCAGGACATGGCGAAGATGATTACTATGCTTGTTTGAAATATGACATTGAGGTTTTAATGCCTGTTGATGATAGTGGATGTTATGATGAAACTTTAAGAGCTAAAGGGCTTTTGCCTTCTCATTTGCTTGAAGAGTTTATAGGTCTTCATATTTTTAAGGCCAATGAAAAAATTTTAGAACTTTTAGGCGAAAAACTTTTACATTCTTCTAAATTTATACACTCTTATCCATTTTGTTGGAGAACGCATAAGCCTGTGATTTATAGAGCTACTAAACAATGGTTTATTTTAATGGATGAACCAAAACTTCAAGGAAAAACTTTAAGAGAGTGTGCAAAAGAACAACTTTTAAAAACAACCTTTTATCCGCAAAGTGGGGTAAAAAGAATAGGTTCTATGGTGGAAAATCGCCCAGATTGGTGTATTTCAAGACAAAGGGACTGGGGAACGCCTATAGCCTTTTTTAGAGATAAAAACACTAAAGAAGTGATTTTTGATGATGAACTTTTTGACTTTGTAGCAGCTATTTTTGAAAAACACGGTGCTGATGCGTGGTGGGAGTTTGAAATCAAAGATTTAATTCCTACAAATTCAAAATATAAAGCTGAAAATTTAGAAAAAGTATATGATATTTTAGATGTTTGGTTTGATAGCGGAAGTACTTTTAATGCAGTTTTAAATAGCGGACTTTATGATGCAGGAGAAAAAAGAGCAAGTATGTATTTAGAAGGAAGTGATCAGCATCGGGGTTGGTTTCAAAGCTCTTTGCTTGTAGGTACAGCGATCAATGAAAGCGCACCTTATGAAAGCATTTTAACTCATGGTTTTACCACCGATGAAAAAGGGCAAAAAATGTCTAAATCTAAAGGCAATGTGATCGCTCCTGAATATGTAGCAAAAACCTATGGAGTTGAAATTTTAAGACTTTGGATACTTTTAAGTGATTATTCAAGTGATTTAAAAATTTCAGACAATATCTTAAAACAAGTGGGCGAACAATACCGCAAAATAAGAAATACTATAAGATTTTTACTTGCCAATACAAATGACTTAAAAGATTTAGAAGTTAAAGAATTTAGTTTTATTGATAAATGGATATTAAGTCGTGCAACCAAAGTTTTTAAAGCAAGTAAAGAAGCATTTTTTGCTTATGAATTTGCTAAAGGTTTTAGTTTGCTTTTAAATTTCTTAAGTGTGGATTTAAGTGGGATTTATCTTGATATCAGTAAAGATAGACTTTATTGTGATAGTGAAAATGCTCAAAGAAGAAAATCTGCTCAAGTGGCTATGGCTTTGATAGCAAAAGAACTTTTAAATTTACTTGCTCCAAATTTAAGCTATAGTGTAGATGAGGCTTTAGAACATGCTAATGTTTTAATCAAAGGCGATGCAAAAGATGTATTTGATTTGAGTTTAACTCAGGATTTTGATTATGATTTTGGTATAGATGATACATTTTTAATGAGTGCTAGAGAGAAATTTTTTGAACAAATTGATATGCTTAAAAAAGATAAAATCATTAAATCCACCTTGGAATTAAATTTAAACATTAGTTTTAATAAATTCCCAAATGAGGAATTAGCCGATTGGTTTATGGTGAGTCAAATCAGCAATGAAAATGAAGAAATTTTAGCTGAATTTGAAGTAGAGAATGAGAAATTTAAAATCACCAAATCTTCGCTTTGTAAATGTCCAAGATGTTGGAAACTTCAAAGTAAAAATGAAGAAACACCTTGTTTAAGATGTGAAGAAGTTTTAAAAGGGGTTTAATGTTAGAAAATCCGATTCCAAATAGTATTATCATTGCAACTATAGCGGTGGTTTTGGCTTTTAGTGCTTTAGCAGTATTTTTGATCAAAAAAACAAAGGAAAATAAATGATAACTTTAAAAGAAGCTTTAAAATACTCCAAAGAAGAACTTGAAAATTTAAAAAAAGAACTCAATGAAAAAGCAAAAAAAGAAAAAAAAATAGGTGCTTATATCGAACAATTTTTAGATAAAGACTTAAGTGTTTCAGGTGAAGGTGTGCCTGTAGCTATAAAAGATAATATCAGTGTAAAGGGCTGGGAGCTTACTAGTGCGAGTAAGATTTTACAAGGTTATATCGCTCCTTATGATGCAAGTGCGATTGTTAATTTAAAGGCTAACGGTTTTTCTCCTTTTGGGCGTTGCAATATGGATGAATTTGCTATGGGAAGTTCAACAGCGAGTTCTTGTTATGGAAAAACTTTAAATCCTTTAAATTTTGAGCGTGTTCCAGGTGGGTCAAGTGGTGGAAGTGCTGCTGCGGTAGCGGGTGGCTTGGCTTTAGCAAGTTTAGGTTCTGATACAGGTGGATCTGTACGCCAACCTGCGGCTTTTTGTGGTTGTGTAGGATTTAAACCGAGTTATGGAAGAGTGAGTCGCTATGGTTTGGCTTCTTATTCTTCAAGTTTGGATCAAATCGGGGTTTTAACGCAAAATGTAGAAGATGCGGCAATTTTATATGATGCGATCGCAGGATATGATAAAATGGATAGCACGAGTGCAAATATCGAGTTTATCAAAACCGCTTCAAATTTAAATGCAAATAAAAAATTAAAAATCGCAGTGATTGAAAATTATGTCAATGATGCAAATAGCGAAGTAAAAAACGCACTTTTAAAAACCATAGATATGTTAAAAGCTAATGGACATGAGATTGTATATAAAAATTTGCTTGATTCTAAGTTTGATATCGCAGCGTATTATATCATCGCAACAGCTGAAGCAAGTGCAAATTTAAGTCGTTATGATGGGGTGCGTTATGGCAAGCGTTCTGAAAATATCCAAAATTTAAAAGAAATGTATATAAATACACGCAGCGAAGGTTTTGGCGAAGAAGTAAAAAGAAGAATTTTGTTAGGAACTTTTGTTTTAAGCAGTGGATATTATGATGCGTATTATATCAAAGCACAAAAAGCTCGAGCTTTTATCAAGGCAAAATATGAAGAAATTTTGCAAGATTGTGATCTTATTTTTATGCCTGTAACTCCTACAACGGCTTTTAAATTTGATACTCAAAAAAGCCCTATGCAAACTTATTTAGAAGATGTTTATACTATCTCTGTAAATTTAGCAGGACTTGGAGGCATTAGTGTGCCTGTTGCAAAAGATAAAGAAGGGCTTAATATATCAGCACAACTGATTTGCAAAGCTTATGATGAACAAACCTTGTTAGATGGGGCTTTAAGTTTAGAACAAATGATTAAAAATTAAGGATGAAAGATGAAAATTGTAAAAAGAGCTTTAACTTTTGAAGATGTATTACTGCGTCCTGGGTATTCTGAAGTTCTACCTAAGGAAGTAAAAATTCACACTAAACTAACAAAAAATATCACTTTAAATATGCCTTTAATCTCTGCGGCTATGGATACAGTTACTGAACACAGAGCTGCTATCATGATGGCAAGACTTGGAGGACTTGGAGTGATTCATAAAAATATGGATATAGCCTCGCAGGTTAGAGAAGTAAAAAGAGTGAAAAAAAGCGAAAGCGGAGTGATTATCGATCCTATTTTTGTAAGTCCTAAAGCAAGTGTTGCGGAAGCTTTAGAAATTATGGCAGAGTATAGAATTTCAGGTGTTCCTGTAGTAGATGAAGATAAGAAACTAATAGGCATACTTACCAATCGTGATTTAAGATTTGAGAGCGATTTTTCAAATTTGGTTGAAAATGTTATGACTAAAATGCCTTTAATCACTGCTCCAAAGGGTTGTACTTTAGATGATGCGGAAAAAATTTTCAGTACCAACAAAGTAGAAAAACTTCCTATAGTTGATGAACAAGGACGCTTGGAAGGACTTATCACTATAAAAGATCTTAAAAAACGCAAAGAATATCCTGATGCCAATAAAGATAATTTTGGAAGATTACGCGTGGGTGCGGCTATAGGAGTAGGGCAAATGGATCGTGTAGATGCTTTAGTTGAGGCAGGCGTTGATGTTGTTGTGCTTGATTCTGCGCATGGACATTCTAAGGGTATTATTGATACAGTAAAAGCGATTAAAACCAAATATCCAAATTTAGATCTTATCGCAGGAAATATCGCTACTGCAGCCGCAGCAAAAGCACTTTGTGAAGCAGGAGTAGATGCGGTTAAAGTAGGTATTGGGCCAGGAAGTATTTGTACTACGCGTATTGTTTCAGGTGTGGGTGTGCCTCAAATTTCAGCCATTGATGAGTGCGTGGAAGAAGCAAATAAATTTGGCGTTCCTGTGATAGCTGATGGCGGGATTAAATATTCAGGTGATATTGCAAAAGCTTTAGCCGTAGGTGCAAGTTCTGTTATGATAGGATCGCTTTTAGCTGGAACAGATGAGAGTCCAGGAGAGCTTTTTACTTATCAAGGAAGACAATATAAGTCTTATCGTGGTATGGGCTCACTTGGGGCTATGCAAAAGGGAAGTTCGGATAGATATTTTCAGCAAGGTACTGCTCAAGATAAACTCGTTCCTGAAGGTATAGAAGGGCGTGTTCCTTATGTGGGAAGTATAAGAAGCGTGGTGCATCAACTTTTAGGAGGTTTGCGTTCTTCTATGGGTTATGTTGGGGCTAAAGATATAGAAGATTTTCAAAAAAGAGCTGAATTTGTTGAAATTACCACTGCAGGGCTTAAAGAAAGTCACGTGCATGATGTTACTATCACTCATGAAGCACCAAACTACAAGGTTAATCATCAATGAGTTTTGAAGAAAATTTAAAACACGCTAATGAATCTTTGGAAAAATTAAATAATCAAGAGCTTGCCTTAGATGAAAGTGTAAAAATTTATAAAGAAGGTTTAGAGAGTATCAAAAAAGCAAGACTTGAGCTTGAAAAAGCAAAATTAGAAGTGGAGCAAATCGATGAGTAAAATAGCAGCTTTACAGTTTCCAACTTTAGCTTTAAGTGAGTCAAGGCTTGATTATTATCTTAAAGCTTCAAAAGACAATGGGGCAAATTTGGTAGTTTTGGGCGAATATGTGATCAATAGTTTTTTTACAGAACTTTTACACATGCCAAAAAATATGATAAAAGAACAAAGCGAGGCTAAAAAAGAAAGCTTGATTAAACTTGCTAAAAAATACGAATTAGAAATCATCGCTCCTTATGTTAGCGTTGAAGCTAAAAGTTATAAAAAACTTTGCTTAAAAGTTACTCCAAATGGTGTTAAAAGTTATGAACAGCAAATTTTAATGCCTTATGAACATTGGAATGAAGAAAAATTTTTCAGCAACAAAACTCCATCGGAATTAAAAATTTTTACTTTTAATTATGAAAAATTAAAATGTACTTTGCTTTTTGGTTTTGAGATACATTTTGATATTTTTTGGCAACAGATTATGGCGAAAAAAATTGATTTGGTTATCGTTCCTAGTGCTTGTACCTTTGAAAGCAAACAAAGATGGGAAGAACTTTTAAAAACAAGAGCTTTTTTAAATTCTACAAGCATTTTAAGAGTAAATCGCATAGGCAAAACAAAAGATGAGTGGAATTTTTACGGCGATACTCTGTTTATCAACGCTTTTGGTGAGATAGAAAGTAAATTGGGTTCTGAAGAAGAAATGCTTATTATAGAGCCTAAAAAAAGTGATGAAGCAAGAAAACTTTGGGGTTTTGATAAGATAATAAAAGAATTTAAAAATTAAATTTATACTTATAGATTTATAAGTTTATAAAAGTTATCTAGAGCTGATAGAAGCTAAGGTTTATATTTTCTTTTTAGTAAAAAAGTGCTAAAATTTAGCCTTTAAAGTATAAAGGTTTAAATGATGCAAAATATCCATTTTATCGGCATAGGCGGTATAGGAATTTCCGCTTTAGCAAGATTTTTAAAAGAAAAAGGTTTTAAGATTAGCGGAAGTGATCTTAAAGAGAGTAAAATCACTAAAGAACTAGAAAAAGAAGGGGTTAAGGTCAGTATCCCTCATCATAAAGATAATATTTTAAACAAAGATTTAGTTATTTATTCTGCTGCAATTAAAGAAGAAAATCCTGAATTTAAACACGCTAAAGAATTAGGCATTAAATGTCTTTCACGCAAGGAGGCCTTGCCTCTTATTTTAGAAGATAAGCGTGTTTTTGCAGTTGCAGGAGCACATGGAAAAAGCACAACTTCAAGTATTTTGGCTTCTTTGCTTGATGATGCTTCTGTGATCATCGGAGCGATTTTAAAAGAATTTGGTTCAAATATGATTTATAAAGAAAGCCAAAACCTTGTTTTTGAAGCTGATGAGAGCGATAGTTCTTTTTTAAATTCAAATCCTTATTTGGCTATAGTTACCAATGTAGAAGCAGAGCATTTAGATCATTATGGCAATGAAGTTTCAAAACTCCATCATGCTTATGTGGAGTTTTTAGACACGGCTAAAATTCGCGTGATTAATGCTGAAGATGAGTTTTTGAAAAATTATAAAAATGAGTCAATCAAGCTTTATCCAAGCAAAGATATCAAAAACTGCACCATGTGTATAGAAAATTTCAAACCTTTTACAAGTTTTGAGTTAAAAGATTTGGGTGAATTTAAGGTTTTTGGTATGGGATATCATTTAGCTCTTGATGCGTCTTTGACGATTTTGGCGGCTCTAAATTTTTTAGATATAGAAACGATAAGAACTAGGCTTAAAAATTATCAAGGTATTAAAAAGCGTTTTGATATTTTACATGCTGATGAAAATTTGGTTTTAATTGATGATTATGGTCATCATCCAACCGAAATAAAAGCGACTTTAAGTGCAGCACAAGAATACGCAAAATTAGGTAGATATAAAAAAATCACAGCTATCTTTGAACCCCACCGCTACACGCGTTTGGCTGCAAATTTAAAGGAATTTGCAAAGGCTTTTGAAGGTGTTGATGAGCTTGTAATTTTACCTGTTTATGCTGCAGGAGAAGAACCTATAGAACTTGATTTAAAGGTAGTTTTTCCTAAGGCTTTATTTGTAGAAGATATTAAAAGAGAGGGTAAATTTTTAGTGGCTTCTAAGGGGCAGGTTTTTGAAGAAGGGCTTATTATAGGTTTTGGCGCAGGAGATATCAGCAACAAATTAAGGCAAAAGAATGAGTAGGGTTTTTTTATATTTTTTAATTATTTTAATTTTAGCCTTAATCACTTTTGCTTTGCGTGAAAAATTAGGCAAAAAAACCAAACCTTTTTTTGGTATTTTACTTGTGATTTTTATTGTTTTAGCAGTATTTTTTGAATTTGAAAATACGCAAAAAAGTCATTTAAGAACAGATATTATCGTAGCTTTTAATCAAAATAAAAATATTTTATGTAAAGATATTAATGTTTCTAAGGCGTATTTTAATTATGAATTTGGAACAGGAAGTTTTATTTCAAAGGATAATAATCAAAGTTTTAATTCTTTAATCATAGATATTAAAGATTGTAGGTTAAATGATGAATGATACAAAAGAAGAATTAATCTCAAAGCTTGATTTAAACAGCTATTTAGAAGAGTTTAAAGCCCTTTTTGCAAGAGATAAGGAGATTTTTTTACAAGGAGATTCTAATCTTCATTTTAAACGCATACATGAGCTTTGCGAGGTGGAATTTCCTACTATGCCAGAGCTTAGCAATCTTGATAAAGCCTTAGTTCATTTAAGCAAGCAAGGAATTTTACATTTAGATGAAATTTTTGAATTTGTAAAAATTTTTCGTTATTTTGAAAAGTTAAAAAAAATAAAACTAGGAACAAATTTAGACTCTTGGCTACAAAAGATAGAATTTGTTAGCGGGGCTTTGGAGCTTTGTTTGAATTTCGATGAAAAAGGGGAGTTAAAAGAAAGTTTAGATGAAAGACTTGTAAATCTTAATGCCGCTTTAAGATTGAAAAATGAAAGCATAATAGCTGAGTTTAAGAAATTTTGCTATACAAAAGCTTTAATGCCTTATCTTATCGATACACAAATCCATCTTATAAACAATCTTGAAGCCTTGCTTGTAAGAGGCGGGTTTAATCACGCTATTAAAGCAAAAATCATAGGTAGAAGTAGTGGCGGTGGCTTTTATATCGTGCCTTTAAGTGTTGAAAATTTGCAAAATGATATAGAAAAAATCAAAAATCAAAAAGAAGAAATTTATTATGAATACGCTAAAAATTTCTCAGCTTTTTTAGCAAAAAACCTACCTTTTTTAAAATTTATCAATACAGCCTTTGATCTTTTTGATCATTATAGTGCTAGGGTTTTGCTTGCTAAAAAAAGGGATTTTGAATTTGTTTTGTGTGATCAAAGTACGGATTTAGTGCTTAAAAATTTCGCTCATCCTGCTTTAAAAAATCCAAAAAGCGTGAGTTTGGAATTTAAAAAACAAGTTTTAATCATCACAGGGGTAAATGCAGGCGGAAAATCCATGCTTTTAAAATCCATGCTAAGCGCAGCATTTTTAGCTAAACATCTTTTGCCTATGCATATAAAAGCAAGTGAAAGTAAAATCGGTACTTTTAAAGAATTTGATGCCATCATAGAAGATCCGCAAAATGTTAAAAACGACATTTCAACTTTTGCAGGAAGAATGTTGCATTTTTCTAGACTTTTTTCTAAGAAAAATTTGCTTTTAGGTATAGATGAAATAGAGCTTGGAACAGATTTTGAAGAAGCGGCTTGTTTGTATAGTGTGTTAATTTCAAAACTCATAACTAATAATCTTAAAATCATCATCACCACCCACCACAAACGCCTTGCCATGCTTTTAGCAAAAAATGAGCAAGTTGAACTCATTGCTGCTTTATATGATGAAGAGCTTTCACGTCCAAAATATGAGTTTTTAAAAGGTACTATAGGAAAATCTTATGCCTTTGAAACCGCTTTGCGTTATCAGATTCCGCCGAATTTAGTTAGCGAGGCTAAAAAGCTTTATGGCGAGGATAAAGAAAATTTAGAAGAGCTTGTGGGTAAAAATATCAATCTTGAATTAGAACTAAAAGCTAAGCTTGAAAATGTTGAGAAAAAAGAGCAAAAAGTCGATGAAATTTTACTTTCTTTAAAAGATCAAAAAGAAAAAAATGAACAAGAATTTCGCACGAGTTTGAGAAATTTAGAATTTAAATTTCACAAAGCCATAGAAGAAGCTAAAAAAACTATACAGCTTAAAGACACAAAAGATAAGCAAAGAAGTCTTAATAAAGCCAATGAGCTTAAAAAAGAAATCATTTTGCCAAGTATGGAGCAAAACGAAGAATTGCGTGTGGGGGATTTTGTAAAATATGAAAAAATTAAGGGTAAAATCATAAGCATTTCTAAAAACGATGCTATGGTTGAAAGCGATGGGATCAAACTTCGTGTGCCTTTAAAACTGCTTAAAAAAAGCACTCCTACACCTAAAATAAGTCCAAAAACAAGCATTAGTGTGGCAAAACCGACTAATCTTAGCGTTAGCTTGGATTTGCACGGGCTTAGGAGTGGTGAAGCTATTTCAAGGCTTGATAAATTTATTTCAGATGCTTTGCTTGCAGGCTTTGATGAAGTTTTAGTTTACCATGGTATAGGAACAGGAAAGCTTGCCTTTGCGGTAAGAGAGTTTTTAAAAACCCATAAAAGCGTTAAAGGCTTTAATGACGCACCGATCAATCAAGGTGGTTTTGGCGCTAAGGTGGTGAGATTATGAAAAACATTATGATATTAAGCGGAGCGGGTTTGTCTGCTCCAAGTGGGCTTAAAACTTTTAGAGATAATGATGGACTTTGGGAAGAATACGATGTGATAGAGGTTTGCTCCGCAACAGGTTTTAGAAAAAATCCTAAAAAAGTACTTGATTTTTACGATGCAAGAAGAGCGCAACTTCAAAATGTAAAGCCAAATCATGCTCATGAAAAAATCGCACAATTAAAAGAAAAATGGGGTAAAAATCTTTTTGTCATCACGCAAAATGTAGATGATTTGTTAGAGCGTGCAGGGTGTAAAGATGTAGTACATTTGCATGGCTTTTTGCCTGAACTTCGCTGCTTAAAATGTGAAGAAATTTTTAATATAGGCTATGAAAAAATCACAGATAAACAATGCCCAAAATGCAAAAGCAAGGATTTAAGACACAATATAGTCATGTTTGAAGAGCAAGCTCCTGCTTATGCTACGCTTTATTCTTTGTTAAATCAAACTTCGCTTTTTATCAGCATAGGCACAAGTGGGGCGGTTTTGCCTGTAGGGCGTTATGCTTCAATGTGCGAAAAAAGTATTTTAAATATCTACGAAAAAGATGCGAATTTAGAGCGGTATTTTGATAAAATCTATATAGAAGATATTATAAGCGCTATTGATAAAATCGCACTTGATATAGAAAATTTTATGAAAGATGGTAATGTTTGATTCTTTTTTAAGTGGAGTTTTTTTGGGCTTTGGAGTGAGTGTGCCTTTTGGACCTGTAAATATTTTGATTTTAACTTATGCGCTAAAAGCTTTTAAAAATTCCATAGCTGTAGGACTTGGAGCATTTAGTATAGATATGCTTTATCTTTTTTTGCTTCAATTTGGGCTTTTAAATTTCTTAGACAATGTTATTTTTATGCGTTCTTTGGCGATTTTTGGTTTTTGTTTTTTAACTTATATGGCGTATTTGATGCTAAGAAAAAAGAAAGAAAGCTTAAATTTAGAGCATAAAGAATTTAAAGAAAGTCTTTTGAAAAGTTATATTAAAGGAGCTTTTTTAAATGGTTCAAATCCTTTTGTGATAGGATTTTGGCTTAGTGCTGCAAGCGTGGTTTTAAGTAGTGATCATACTTATTTGATGACTTTAGGGCTTATTGTGGCTATACTTTTTTGGGTAAGTGCTTTAGCTTTTGTGGTGGCAAGATATAGTCATGTTTTTAGTGCAAAAGTTGTTTTTATAATCAATATAATTTCAGCTATAATTATAGAGTATTTTGCTCTTAATTTATTATATAAAACTTTCTTAGGATAAAAAATGAATGCAAAAGAATTTTTAATAGAACTTTTAAAATTTAAATCTGTTACGCCAAATGATGATGGAACTTTAAATTTCATCGCTATGGAACTGAGTGATTTTGAAGCTTTTTTTATAGAAAAAGAAGGCATTAAAAACCTTTTACTCACTAAAAAATTTAAAGATGAAGGTGAGCATTTAGCTTTTGGTGGGCATGTAGATGTGGTGCCTGCAGGCGAGGGATGGAGTAGCGATGCTTTCGTGCCTGTGGAAAAAGAAGGCTTTATCTATGCAAGGGGTGCTCAAGATATGAAAAGTGGAGTAGCGGCTTTTGTAGATGCGGCAAAGAATGCGGATTTTAAAGGAGCTAGACTTAGCCTTATTTTAACAAGTGATGAAGAAGGCGAAGCTATATATGGAACTAAGGCTGTTTTAGAATGGATGCAAGAAAGAGATATGCTACCTGATTATGCTGTGGTTGCAGAGCCAACCTGTGTTAAAAAAATCGGCGATAGTATCAAAATAGGGCGTCGTGGTTCTATCAATGGAAAGCTTTTAATCCGCGGAAAACAAGGGCATGTTGCTTATCCTGAAAAATGTATCAATCCTGTGCATGATTTTGCACCGGTTTTAAAGCTTTTAGCGGGTTTTGATCTTGATCCTGGAAGTGCTGAATTTAGTCCTTCAAAAATCGTTATAACTGATATTCGCGGAGGTATGGAGGTGTGTAATGTTACGCCAAATGATTTAAAACTTATGTTTAATGTACGCAATTCTCCTGATACAAGCTTAGAAGATGTAAAAAGCTATGTAGAAAAAATTTGTCATGGTTTAAACTATGAGTTAGAGCTAAAACAATCAAGCGAAGCTTTTTTGACAAATATCGACAATAAAATCGTTCAAAAAATGAATGAAAGCGTTCAAAAAATCACTCATGAAGTGCCAGAGCTTAATACCAAAGGCGGTACAAGTGATGCAAGGTATTTTGCAAAATACGGTGTAAAGGTGGTGGAATTTGGGGTTTGTAATGATAGAATTCACGCTATTGATGAAAGAGTAAGTATAGAAGAATTTGAAAAGCTTTGCCTTGTTTTTAGGGATTTGGTGGAAAATTTTAACTAGGAAAAATTATGGATATATTTAAAAAATATACAAGCGAAATTCAAGCAATTTTTGGAGCAAAAAATTATAATGAATATACTTTTAGAACTTGTTTTGAAAATTTGCTTAATGAGTTAAAACCTAAAGAAATTAAAATTATTCACGAGCCAAAAAGCGAAAAAGGACAAGGTTCTATAAGACCTGATTTTAAAACCTATAAGCTTATAGATAAAGAAAAAGAATTAAGCTATAATCATCTTGTAGGTTTCATAGAATGTAAAAATTTAAATGTGGATTTAAATTTACATTTAAAAGGCAAACAGCTTAGTAAATACTTACAAATCTCACCTAATATTATCTTTACAAACTATAAACGCTTTATACTTTTTTCTTTTGAAAAAGTAGTTTTTGATATTGATTTACTAGATGATAAGCTTGATTTAAAAGAAGGAAATATAAGTATATTTATAAATCTTCTTAAGGCTTATTTTGATGATAATAGCACCACTATAAAATCAAAACAAGAATTAGTAAAAGTTTTAAGTACGCAAAGTTTTTATTTAAGCAATGCTTTAAAAATTTCTTTTGATGAAAGCGATACAAATTCTTCTTTTAGAAGATTTTTTCAAAAAACAAAAGACACTTTTGAAAGTATAGAAAAGATAGATTTAAAAGATGAAGAATTTTGCGATATCTTAGCTCAAGCTATAGTATATGGGATTTTTGTTTCTTATGTAGAAAATGATGATTATGATTTAGAAAAAATTCCTATAGAAAATTTCATTTCATTTTTGCCAAGTACCTTTAGAACTTTAAGTGAATTTGTATATTTTGCTATCCCTTCTTTTTCTCTTCCGCAAGATATTAAATATACTTTAGAAAATATCAAAAAAACTCTATCATTGATAGATAAAATCGCACTTTGTAAAATTTTAAATCAAGACTTAGAAAGTGTAAGTATATATTTGTATGAAGATTTTTTAAAGGCTTATGATGATTTAAGGGCTACTCAAAAACGCAAAGAAGGCGGTGTTTTTTATACCCCAAAAAGCGTTGTAGATATGATAGTTTCATCATTAGATGAGCTTTTAAAAACGAAATTTGATAAAGACAAAGGCTTTAATGATCAAGGCGTAAAAGTGCTTGATTTTGCCACAGGAACAGGAAGCTTTTTGGCTAGTGTTTTTGAAAAGATTATTTCCAAAGAAAGTGAAGTTTTCAAAAATGAAGCCATAAAAAATAAATTTTTAAAAGATATTTATGGTTTTGAGCTTTCTTTTGTGCCTTATATAGTAGCTAGATTAAAATTAGGACAAATTTTAAGAAAAAATGGTTTTAAGGATTTTAGCGAAGCTGATTTTCAAATTTTTCTTAATAATACTTTGGACTTAGAAAAAATTGCAAATTTTGATATGTCTATGCCTTTGGAAAATTTAGATACAGAGTGGAAAAAAGCAAGAGATGTTAAGCACAGTCAAGACTTGCTTGTTATTTTAGGAAATCCTCCTTATAATGCAAAAAGCAAAAACAAAGGCGAGGATATACTAGATCTTTTAAAAACTTACAAACAAGGTCTAAATGAAACAAAGATAAATTTAGATGATGATTATATTAAATTTATACGTTTTGCACAGTGGAAATTGCTAGAGCAAAACAAAAAAGATTTATTTGAAGAAAAGAAAGGACTTTTAGGCTTTATCACAAATAATTCTTTTATAAGTGGCAAAACTCATAGAAAAATGAGAGAAAGTTTATATAAAAGTTTTGATGAAATTTATATACTAAATTTACATGGAAGCGACAAAGACTCTAAAAATGATGAAAATGTTTTTGATATCAAAATAGGTGTTTGTATAAGTTTTTTTGTAAAGTATAAAGATGAAGTAAATAATGGTGCTAAGGTATTTTACTACTCCACAAGTGATAATGATATTTTTTCAAGAAAAGAAAAATTTGCTCTTTTAGATGATATAAGGCAAAAGGGTTTAAATTCTATAAAATGGGAAGAGCTTGTTTTAAATGAGCCTTATTTTTTCTTTATTAAAAAAGAATTTGAAAATGAAGAATATGAAGATTTTTGGGCTTTAGCAAGCGATAAGGCTTTAGGGGATAAAAAGGCTATATTTTTAAATTATAATAGTGGTATAGAAACTCAAAAAGATAATGTAGCTATACAATTAATGAAAAATAAAATGGAAGAAATTTTAAAAGATTTTTCAAATTTAAATAGTTTAGATTTGGCGAAAAAATATGATTTAAAAGATTCAAGGGATTGGAAAATTTCTAATTCTATTAATGCTATAAAAAATAATCTTGGAAAAATAGAACGCATAGCTTATCGTCCATTTGATCTAAGATGGACTTTTTATACCGATAAGTCAAAAAGCTTTATAGCTTATCCTAGATATGAAATCATGCAATATTTTTTAAACAAAGAAAATTTAGGACTTTGTTTTTCTAAGGTATTAAATAGTGACTATTATGCACATGCTTTTATTCTAAACGATATAGCAGAAAGAGGTATTATAAGCTCTAAAACAAGCGAAAATGCTTATATAGCTCCACTCTATCTTTATGTTAATAATGAAAAAATTCCAAATTTTACAAGTGAATTTTTAACTTATAAAGAAAATCATAAGATTTTAAAAGACAAAAGCCCTGAGGAAATTTTGTATTTTATCTATGCGAATTTATACAATCCAAAATATAGAACAAAATACTTAGAGTATTTAAAAACAGGTTTTGCTAGGATTGATTTTGAAGTAGAGCAAAAGACTTTTGATCATTTTGTTACTTTAGGTAAAGAGCTTGTGAATTTACATTTGTTTAAAGAAAATTTAGATGATGATATAGATTTTATCTTTTTAAAAGAAGATAAAAGAGCAAATTTTAAGATAAAAAAATATCAAGAAAAAGATCGCTTCATAGAAAATAAAATCATCTTAAATGAAGATTTGGCTATAAGTCCTATAAGTGCTGAAATTTGGCAATTTACTATAGGAGGTTATCAAGTTATAAAACAATGGCTAAAATACCGCAATGACTATGAATGTTCTAAAGAAGAATTAGAGCATTTGCTTAAAATGTGTAAAGTTATAAAGCAAACTATAAATTTACAAAAGGAATTAAATGATCATTAACGGAGAAAAACTTGATTTTAAGGAATTGAAATTTACAGATTTTTTAAAACAGAAAGGTCTTAAAATAGAACTTATCGCCTTGGAATTAAATGGAGAGATTATACCTAAGAGTGAATTTGAAAATTTGATTTTAAAAGAAAACGATAAAGCTGAAATCGTAAGTTTTGTAGGAGGTGGATGATGAGAGTAAAATTCAATGGCAAAGAACTTGATACAGACTTTAAAACAAGTTTGGAATTTTTTGAAAATATCAGCAAAAATGAAAATGATGTTTGGATTATCAATGGTTTTGCAACTAAAGAGAATATCGCTTTAAATGAAGATGATGAGCTTTTTTGTATAGAAAGAAATACTTTACCTCCAAAAGATGCGCTAGATGCTATGATGAGAGCAAGACACACTCCAAAGCTTCACGATAAACTTAAAAATGGGCGCGTGGCGGTGTGTGGTTTAGGCGGACTTGGATCACATATAGCGATAAATTTGGCAAGAAGTGGAGTGGGGTATTTAAAGTTGATTGATTTTGATGTGATTGAGCCTAGTAATTTAAATCGTCAAGCTTACCGTGTAAGTGATTTGGGCAAGTTTAAAACCGAAGCTTTAAAAGAGCAAATTAGCGAAATTAATCCTTATATCAGCGTTGAAATTTGTACCTTAAAAATCGATGAGGATAATTTAAAATCTTTGTTTAAAGATATAGATATAGTTTGTGAAGCCTTTGATAGTGCTATCGCAAAAGCGATGATAGCGCAAAATTTTCATAGATTTTACAAAGATAGTGTTTTAATCTGTGCTTCAGGGCTTGCGGGCTATGGTGATAGCAACAGCATACAAACAAGAAAAATTGCTAAAAATTTCTATGTGTGCGGGGATTTGGTAAATGGTGCTAAGCTAGGAAATGGACTTATGGCGCCAAGGGTAAATATTTGCGCAGGACATCAAAGTAACCTTGTTTTAGAGCTTTTAGCAAATAAGGAGTAAAAATGCAAGAAAATTTAAAAAACGATAAATTAAAAATAGGCAAATACGAGTTTGATTCAAGATTTATTTTAGGTTCTGGAAAATATTCGCTAGAGCTTATAAAATCAGCTATAGAAGAAGCTAAAGCACAGATTATCACTCTAGCCTTACGCCGTGCAAATACAGGGGAAATTGCTAATATACTTGATTATATCCCTAAAAATATCACACTTTTACCCAACACTTCAGGCGCAAGAAACGCCGATGAAGCCTTACGCATTGCAAGGCTTTCAAAAGAGCTTGGTTGTGGAGAACTTATCAAGATAGAAGTGATAAGCGATAGTAGGTATTTGCTGCCTGATAATTATGAAACGATTAAAGCTTGCGAGCTTTTAGCTAAAGAGGGTTTTACACCTCTACCTTACATGCATGCTGATCTTTACGCAGCTAAAGCTATGCGTGATGCAGGAGCTGCGGCTATCATGCCTTTAGCAGCACCTATTGGGAGTAATAAAGGCTTATGTGCTAAGGAATTTATACAAATTTTGCTTAATGAAATTGATTTGCCTATCATTGTAGATGCGGGTATTGGAAGTCCTTCACAAGCTTGTGAAGCTATGCAAATGGGAGTAAGTGCGGTGATGGTAAATACAGCCATAGCTGAAGCTAAAGATATAGCCTTGATGGCTAAAGCTTTTTCTTTGGCAGTAAATGCGGGAAGAGCGGCTTTTTTAGCAGGTTTGGCAAGTGTGAGTAAAGCTAAAGCAAGTTCTCCATTAACAGGCTTTTTAAGGGATTGATTATGCAAGATTATATGCAGTATTTACCTCACATGCAGGAAATAAAAAGCGAAATTTTAAATAAGGTTTTAAGTCAAGTTCAAAGCTATGATGAGAGTCAATTTAGCGCTAAAGATGTTAAAAATGCTTTAAATCAAACACATTTAAGCATAGAGCATTTAAAAGCCTTGCTTTCAAGTGCAGCAGAAGATTTCATAGAAGAATTAGCCTTTAAATCCGCTAAAGTCAAGCAAAAATATTTTGGAAATTCTATCTCTCTTTTTACCCCACTTTATTTGTCAAATTATTGTAATTCTAAATGTGTTTATTGTGGTTTTCAAAAAGGTAATAAAATCGCAAGAGCTAAGCTAAATGAAGCTGAAATTCACGAAGAAATGCAAGCCATTGCTAAAAGTGGTTTAGAAGAAATTTTAATGCTAACAGGCGAGGGCAGGGAGTTTGCAAGTGTAGAATATATAGCAAATGCTTGTAAAATAGCTAGAGAGTATTTTAAGGTTGTGGGCGTTGAAATTTATCCTATGAATGAAGATGAATATAAAATTTTGCATGAAAAGGGTTGTGATTATGTGACTGTTTTTCAAGAAACTTATAATCCTCTAAAATATTCTAAAATTCATTTAGCTGGTGAAAAACGCATTTTTCCTTATCGCTTTAATGCTCAAGAAAGAGCTTTAAAAGCGGGTATGCGTGGAGTGGCTTTTGCGGCACTTTTGGGTATAGATGATTTTAGAAAAGACGCTCTTGCTACGGCGCTTCATGCACATTTTTTACAACAAGCTTATTCGCATGCTGAAATTTCTATTTCAGTGCCGCGTTTAAGACCTATTATCAATAATGCCAAAATCCATCCTAAAGATGTAAGTGAAAAACGCCTTTTGCAAGTACTTTGTGCTTATAGACTCTTTTTGCCTTTTGCGGGCATTACCATTTCAAGTCGTGAAAGAATAGGTTTTAGAGATGAGGTTATCAAGCTTGGTGCTACTAAAATGAGTGCAGGAGTGAGTGTGGGTATAGGTGAGCATAAGGGTGAGAAAAAGGGTGATGAGCAGTTTGAAATTTCAGATGATAGAAGCGTAGATGAAATTTTAGCTATGCTTAAAAGATCCAATTTACAAGCTGTGATGAGCGATAGTATCTATGTGGGATAAAAAAATCATCGCCATAAGCGATAGAAAATGTGTAGAAATAGACTTTTTAAAGCAGATTGAAAAACTTGCTAAGGCTAAGGTAGATGCTATAGTTTTAAGAGAAAAAGATTTAAGCGAATTTGAGTATTATGACTTAGCAAAAGAAGTTTTAAGCATTTGCGCAAAGCAAAAAGTGACTTGTTTTTTGCATTTTTTTGATAGGGAGTGTTTAAAATTGGGACATCGTTATTTTCACGCACCGCTTTCTTTGCTAAGAAAAGAACCTAAATTAACAAAATATTTTCATATACTTGGTACTTCAGTCCATAGCAAAGAAGAGCTTTTAGAGGCGATGAGCTATAAGGTAAATTATGCTTTTGTAGGGCATATTTTTGAAAGTTCTTGCAAGATGGGTTTAGAACCTAAAGGGATTGATTTTTTAAAATCCTTGCTTGAATTTAGTCAAATTCCACTTTATGCTATAGGCGGTATCAATGCTCAAAATATAGAAAATTTTAAAGATATAAATGTAGTAGGTGTTTGCATGCGTGAAATTTTAATGAAAGAAAAAGATCTTAAAAAGTATCTTTTAGAATGTAGGCAAAATTTACGATGAATAAAATTCTTTCTTTACCAGAAGATTTAAAGCAATTAAAAGGTGTCAATTATAAAAAAATTAAATCTTGCACTTTTGCTAAATATACACAAACGGATACTTCGCATTCTACTTTTGTTAATGTAGGAAGTCATCTTTTAACTTTTGTTCGCAAAGGATATAAAATTTTACACACTGCATCAAAAGATTATAAGATTAACTCTTATGAAACTTTGTTTTTAAAAGCTGGGAGCTATACTTTAAGCAATGTAGGACTTAGTAAAGGAGTTTATGAAGCTTATTTATTTTTTTTTGACAATGCATTTTTAATTGAGCTTATTTATAAGTATAAAGATTTTTTTAAACTAGATCAAAAGTTTCAAAACTATGAAATTTTTTGGGTAAAAAATGATAAGATTTTGCAAGGAATTTTGGAAAGTTTTTCACCGCATTTTGAAGAAAATACGCAAATTTTAGATCCTATAGTGAGTTTGAAATTTGAAGAGATTTTTTTACATTTGCTTTTAAATAAGAATATTTATTTTATTAGTTTTTTATCAGGAATTTTAAAAGAATTTCGCCTTGATCTTTCCCAACTTTTTGAGTATTGTGGTAGAGAATTTTTAAGCGTAAATGAAATGTCTAATTTTGCGAAATTAGATTTAGCAACTTTTTCTAAAGAATTTAAGAAATGTTTTGGACAAAGTCCTAAAAAATGGTTAGATGAAAAAAGGTTGCAAAAAGCAAAGATTTTACTTAAATTTTCTAAAAAAAATATCAATGAAATAGCTAATGAGTGCGCTTTTTCTTCGGTAGCTTGGTTTATTGAAAGATTTAAAGAGAAATATGAGCAAACTCCTAAGCAATATCAAAAAACAAAAAACTTGTATTTTTTATCAAAAAACTAGCACATTTTTTTTATCTAAATAAATATAATTCTAATGAAAATATTTTTAAATAAAGGAGAAAATATGAAAAAATATGTTTTAAGTTTAGCGCTTCTTGGAAGTTTGCTTGGTGCAAGTGAATTAAAATATCAAGAATTTGATGGTTTTAAAAGCCCTGAAAGTATTTTTGTAGATAAAAACTATGTTTATGTATCTAATGTAGGAGAAAAACTTGAACCTTTGGCGAAAGATAATGATGGATTTATTTCTAAGCTTGATAAAAATGGCAAAGTGCTAGAATATAAATTTTTAACCCATCTTAATGCACCAAAAGGCATGATGGAGATTGGAAAAACTCTTTATGTGGTAGATATCGATGTTTTACGCGGTTTTGATCTTAAAACTAAAAAAGAAATTTTTAATTTACCTATTAAAGGTGCAATCTTTTTAAATGACATAGAAAAATTAGACGACAATACGCTTTTGGTTAGCGATACTGGCACAGGGCTTATTTTAAAGGTTGATTTAAAAACTAAGCAATATGATGAATTATTAAAACTTGATTTAGCAAAATTTGGTGGTCCAAATGGGTTATATCTAGATAGAAAAAAACATAAGCTTTTTATAACTGGTTATCATCCTGATGGTGTAAGTGGCGGTGTTGTAATGGCTTATGATTTAAATACAAAAGAACTCAGTATAATTAAAAATGAAAAAGAATCTTATGATGGAATAGTTCCTTATAAAGATGGTTTATTGGTAAGTTCTTGGGGAAATAATCTAAATGGATATATTTATAATTTAGATAATGTTAAATCTGTAAAACTTGAACTTCCTTTGATGAAAGGTCCTGCAGATATATTTATTGAAGGTAATATTTTATGGATTCCTAAGATGGCAGAAGGTAAAATATTCAAAGTAGAACTTAACAAATAAGGCTTTTATGGCTTCTTTTAAAAAGATATTTTGGATTAATGTTATTATTGTTATTATTGTAGCTTTTAATCTTAGAGCCCCAATTACTGCAGTGGGGCCTATTATTGATATTATTAAAGATAAGTATTATTTAAACTCAACCGTAGCAGGCATACTTACAAGTCTTCCTTTGATAGCTTTTGGAAGTATTTCTTTTATTGTGGGGTATTTTTCTCCTATTCGTGCTATTGTTTTTGGAATTTTTTTAATTTTTTTAGGCGAAATTATTCGTTCTTATTTTGGTGTATATGGCTTATTTTTAGGAATGTTAGCAATGGGCTGTGGTATAGCAATTGCAAATGTTTTACTTCCTAGTTTTATTAAAGAAAAATTTCCAAAAAAAATGGCAAGTATAATGGGAATTTATAGTCTTGTTTTGAGTATTTCTTCGATTATGGGTATTGCTTTAGCTATACCTTTGCTTAGTGTATTTGATTTAGCTGGAGCTATGTTTTTCTGGGCTATTTTTTCTTTTGTAGCTTTAGTAGTTTACTATCCTCAAGCTAAAAATGGTAGATTTTTTCGTATTAAGAAAAAAGCTCATAAAAAAATCAATCTTTTTATAAATTTAACAACTTGGAAAATTACTCTTTTTATGGGATTTCAAAGTTTTTTAGCTTATTCTTTGTTTTTTTGGTATGTTCAAATTGTTGTAGAAAAAGGATTTGATAAAGAATTTTCTACAAGTATGGTTTTATTTGCTCAACTTGTTGCAGCTCCAGTGTCTCTTTTTGGCCCTTTACTTTTAGGAAAATTAAGACAAAATTTACATACTTTTTACATAGCAGGTTTGTGCAGTATGTATGTGATCGCTTTTGGTATGCTCTTTATTTTTGATAGTAAAATTTCTATTATTATCAGTGCTTTTATCATGGGTTTTCCATGGGGTGGAGTTTTTGGCATTGCGTTGCTTTTTATTGCACAAAAAAGCTCTAATGCTCAAATAGCAGCGAGACTTTCTGCTTTAGCTCAGGGTTTTGGATATTTAATTGCAGCACAAGGACAATGGATTATAGGTTTTTTGCATGACAAATTTGAAAATTTTTCATTTGCTATTTTGATGTTAGTTTTTGTTGGAATTTTAGTAAATATCTTTGGATATTTATCTTATAAAAGTCAAATTATCAAATAAAGCTTTTTGGATTAGCATATCTGCGCCATTTTTTTGGGTTATATTTTGCAATCTTGTAGAAATATTTTCTAGATTTAGTTTTAATATTGACTTAAAAAATTCATCAAGATTAATAGAGTTTTGCATAAAAATTTGACATAAAGCTTGATCTTGTAAAAATTTAGCATTAAAGTATTGATGATTTTTAGCTGCATAAGGATAAGGTATAAAAATAGTGGGCAAAGTATTAGCACAAAGTTCAAAAAGAGTACTTGCACCTGCTCTTGATATAGCTAGATCTGCATTTTTCATTTTTTCTTCCAAATTTAAACTAAAATCAAAAATATCAGCTTGGATATTTAAGCTTTGATAATGTTTTTTGCACTTTTCAAAATCATTTTTTCCACATTGATGGATGATTTTGATATTTTGTTCTTGAAGTTTTGGTGCTAGATTTAAAGCTAGTTTGTTGATAAATTGAGCTCCTTGTGATCCTCCTAAGAAAATAATATTTTTTAATTCTTTGCGAATCCTAGCATTATCAAAAAATTTATCTGCTACAGGATAAGGGCTAATTTCTTTTTCAAAGGCGCTAAAAAATTTTGTAGCGAAAGGTTTTAAAAGCATATTTAAAGAGCCGCTTTTTGAATTTTGTTCATGTATAAAAAGAGGCAAATGTGAGAATAAAGCCGCAAAAGATGCAGGAGCTGCACTGTATCCACCTACACTAAAAACGGCTTGGATGTGGTATTTTTTAAAAATTTCTCTACAATCTTTGGAGAGTTTTAAGGTGTGGAGTAAAGAACTGATTTTGTTAAATTTGCTTTGATTAACCACTCCTTTAGAGCTTAAAAAAAATTTTTCCTTAAAGCGTACTTCATTTTCAAACCAAGCTTTATCTTGACCATTTTGACTGCCTATGTATACACATTCTATATTTTTTTTAATCGCACTTTCTAATAAGCAACGCACTATGGCCAAATGTCCTCCAGTTCCACCACCTGTTAAAGCTATTGTCATAATTTAACCTTTTTTGAAATCATTAATACATATCCTATGCCTATGCAAATTGCCCACATTGAACTTCCTCCATAGCTTAAAAGTGGAACCGCTACACCTTTTAGTGGAGTAAGAGAAATAATACCAAAAGCATTCATAAAGAAAGAAAAAAGTAAAAGTAAGGCTATGCCTGAACAAAAAATAAAATCTTGTTTAGCTTCACATCTTCCTGCAATTCTAAAAATTCTTAAAATCATCCAAAGATAAATATAGCAAATAACCCCAAGACCTAAAAGTCCTATTTCTTCAGTAATTCCTGAAAGAACAAAGTCAGTATGCACTTCACTTAAAAAGCCTAATTTAAAAGTTCCAAGTCCTAGGCCTTCGCCAAACATTCCTCCATGGGCTATAGCATTTAAAGAGTGTGAAATTTGATAAGGCTCGCTGTTGCTACTTACTCTTAAAGCATTTGCCAGCCAATCAGGAAGCATAGGTAAAAAAGCATCTTGTATATTCCCCCACCAAGAAGCGATTCTTTGAATTCTTCTTTGGTTACTAAAAATTACCATTATACCTATCATCATAATGATTAAAGTTCCAAAAGCAAAAAGTCTTTTACTAGCTCCTGCAAAAAAAGCTAAAGCTAGAATCAAAAAGAAAGAAATTACACTTTGTCCTAAATCGTTTTGAGTGATATAAATATATCCTATAACTATAGAAGCTAAGATACAATAAGGCAGAAGAATTAAAGCCTCGTGTCTGATAGCTTTTTTACTATCATCAATACGCCTTGTATAGCTCCATGCTAAAAAATAAATCAATCCTATTTTAAAAAATTCCACAGGAGAGATAGAGAGTGGGCCTAAGCGTATCCAGCGTTTAGCTCCTCCGCTAGCTGTTGCTAATGCAGAAGGTAAAAATGGCAAAATGATGATAAAGATAAAAGAAATAATCAAAATAGCTAAAATAATTTTTTTAGAAAGTGCTTTATCAGGATCCAATCGAGAAATAAAAAACATTATAAGTATGCCACTAATTCCAAAAAAAAGCTGACGAATAAAAAAATGAAACTCGCTATAGTCAAGAAAAAGAACAGTAAAAGCTGTAAGAGAGTATGAAAATACTATTCCTATGGTGATTAAAATACAACTTAAATAAAATAATCTTTTATCAGCAACCATTATAATTATAACTTTTCTTTATTGGAATTAAAATTTTAAAAAGTTTTATTATAACTAAAATACATTAAATTTTTTGCTAAGTTTTTGTAAGGAAAATTTGCTAAAATTAACAATAAAAATATAACAAAAAAGGCAAATTATGAATCAAATCCATAAAATTCTCATAGCAAATAGAGCTGAAATAGCTGTTAGAGTAATCCGTGCTTGTAGAGATTTACATATTAAAAGTGTTGCAGTTTTTACAGAGCCTGATCGTGAATGTTTGCATGTAAAAATCGCAGATGAGGCTTATCGCATAGGAACGGATGCTATAAGAGGATATTTAGATGTTGCTCGTATTGTCGAGATTGCTAAGGCTTGTGGTGCTGATGCGATCCATCCTGGTTATGGATTTTTAAGTGAGAATTACGAATTTGCTAAGGCTTGTGAAGATGCTGGAATTATTTTTATAGGTCCAAAATCTGAAGTAATCCATAAGATGGGAAATAAAAATATCGCTCGTAAGTTAATGGCTAAAAATGGCATACCTATTGTTCCAGGGACTGAAAAATTAAATTCCTATAGCATGGAAGAAATTAAAATTTTTGCTGAGAAGATCGGTTATCCTGTTATTTTAAAAGCTTCAGGTGGTGGAGGTGGACGCGGAATTCGCGTTGTTCATAAAGAACAAGATCTTGAAAATGCCTTTGAATCTTGCAAAAGAGAAGCTTTAACATACTTTAATAATGATGAAGTATTTATGGAAAAATATGTAGTTAATCCCAGACATATAGAATTTCAAATTTTAGGAGATAACTACGGAAATATTATCCATCTTTGTGAAAGGGATTGTTCTATTCAAAGAAGACATCAAAAGGTAATTGAGATAGCACCTTGCCCTGGAATTTCAGATAATCTTAGAAAAACCATGGGTGTTACAGCTGTGGCAGCTGCTAAGGCTGTAGGTTATACAAATGCTGGAACTATAGAGTTTTTGCTTGATGATTATAATCGCTTTTATTTTATGGAAATGAATACAAGAATTCAAGTTGAGCATCCAATTACTGAAGAAATTACAGGTATTGATCTTATTGTAAGACAAATTCGTATTGCAGCAGGAGAAATTTTGGACTTAGAACAAAGCGATATTAAACCTAGGGGTTTTGCTATTGAAGCTAGAATTACTGCTGAAAATGTATGGAAAAATTTTATTCCAAGTCCTGGAAAAATAGGAGAATACTACCCAGCTCTTGGACCATCTGTTAGGGTTGATAGTCATATTTATAAAGACTATACTGTGCCGCCTTATTATGATTCCATGCTTGCAAAGCTTATTATTAAAGCAACAAGTTATGATTTAGCGGTTAATAAACTTGAGCGTGCTTTGAAGGAATTTGTGATTGATAATATTAGAACAACAATACCATTTTTAATTGCCATTACAAAAACAAGAGAATTTAGAAGGGGGTATTTAGACACCTCTTTCATAGAAACACATATGCAAGAATTATTAGAAAAAACAGAAGATCGTCATCAAGAAAATAAAGAAGAAGTTATAGCTGCAATAGCTGCTACGCTTAAAAAAATACGAGAAAGTAGGGAATAATAGATGGATTTTTTAGACAGTCTTAAAAGTATTAAAAAAGAAATGCAAGCTAACACCAATACTTCAAAATTAGCGAAGAAATCAAGCAAGAGTGGTGCAAGTGTAAAAAATTTAGAAAAACTAGCTAAAGATATTCGCGAAAAAAATCAAGAAACAAATATAGATAAGGAAATGCAAGAAATTTTCTTAAAGCAAGAAAAACTACAGGATGAATTTTCCGAATTTATCAAAAATACAGATATTAAGAAAATTTAATGCTTGAGATTGGTTTTTGTACTCTTGAAGATCAGTGTCCTTACTTAAAGGATAAACGTTCAAGAATAGAGTATAAATACATTGAAAATTGCCCTAAAGAAATCAATAATGAGCTAATAAAACGAGGTTGGCGTCGTTTTGGTAGGTATTTTTCACGCCCTATTTGTAAAGATTGTGATGAATGTTTAAGTCTTAGAATTTTAGTTAATGAATATAATTTTTCAAGAAGTGAAAGAAGGGTTGTAAATAAAAATATTAACACCAAAGTTATACTTAGAACACCCAATTTAAGCAATGAACATTTGTTTTTATATGATAAATACCATCGTTTTATGGAAGAAAAAAAGAACTGGAAGCGTTATGATTTAAGCTTTAAACAGTATTATAATCTTTATGTCGATGGTTTTATGAATTTTGGATATGAGCTTGCATTTTATATAGAAGATAAGCTCGTTTGTGTTGATTTGATTGATATTTTAGAGGATGGAATTTCAAGCATTTATTGTTTTTATGATCCTGATTTTTCGTATTTTTCTTTGGGTAAATTTTCTTTGCTCAATGAAATACAAATAGCTAAAAAAATGAACTTAGATTATATTTATCTTGGGTATTTTGTAAAAAAGTGTCAATCTTTATCTTATAAAGCCGATTATACACCCAATGAAATTTTAAAAGGCACTAAAGAGCTTTTTGAAAATGAGGTTTTATGGGAGAAATAGATGCAAATCGTGCAAACTTTAGAAACTATCAATGTTAATACAGATGATATTAGCGTATTTCAGTATTTTAAAGACTTGATTACCAAAAATTTCACAAAGGTCATAGGACGAAAAAATAAAATTTTTTCTTTTTTTGAAGAAAATGAAATTCCACAGCGCCGTTATTTCTTAAAAGTTTTAGATCAAAAATATCGTAAAAGCACAAATGAAGGTATAGAGAATTTACAAGATGCTCATTTTAAAACTTTTAGATTAATTTTTGAGCAAAATAATATGCTTAAGCCTATGTTGTTTATCAAGATTGATTTTGTTGCGGGTAGAATTTTGATGAAGTTAAGCTCTAATGAAAAATTATTTATTACTTATATAAGAAATTATTTTCAAGATCATAATATAGAATATAATGAAATGACAAATATTCTAATTTTAGAATATAAAAACGAGAATACCCTTGAACTTTTTGAAGCTTTTGCAGATGAGAGCGAGCATTTAAAATATTGCGTGAATTTTGAAGTTGACCGCGAAGAGTATAAAAAATTTCGCCAAAATATTCACAATAAAGAAAATATGAAATGGAAATTTAATGCTTTAGCTAAGCTTTTTAGTAATTATTTTAATACTTTAGAATGCACTCCGCAAAATGATCTTAGTGAAATCAGACAAAAATATTTGATTTTGGTAAAACTTTATCATCCTGATTTTCATCAAGGAAAAAGTGCAATAGAAAAAACTTACGCAAGAGAACAGTTTGAAAAAATACAAATCGCCTATGATAACTTAAAAGCACTTTATAAGAATAATACTTAAAAAAATTAAATTAATCATTTTGGTTAATTTAATTTTTCTCTCTCATAAATTTTTCTTAATTTGCTATCTAGTTTAAAACAAAATTTAAAAAGTGCAGGTACTACGAGTAAGGTAAGCAAAGTCGAACTTATAAGTCCAAAGATAATGGCTATTGCCATAGGAGAATTAGCTTCATAGCCTGCACCCCTTGAAAGAGCAAGTGGGAGCATAGCAAAAATCATAGCAAAAGTTGTCATCAATATAGCCCTTAAGCGCGATTTTCCAGCGATTAAAAGAGCTTTATCGGGATCTAAACCTTCATGGCATTTTTTATTAGCTACATCTACGAGTAAAATAGCATTTTTCCCCACCATACCAAAAAGTAAGATGATGGCAATAAGTACAAAAAGCGAAAAATTATGCCCTGTGATAAAAAGCCCTATAGAAGCTCCGCCAAAGGCTAAAGGCATGGTTATCATGATGATTAAAGGCAGAATAAAACTTTCATAAAGTGCGGCTAAAACAAGATAAATTAAAACAAAAGCAAGTGCTACTGCCATAGCAAAACCTTGCACGGTTTCACCTAAAAGATTGATAAAGCCTGAAAAAGCATAGCTAAGACTTGGATTGTTATTTAAAATTTTATCCATATTATCTAGTAAAAGTTTTTGCACCGCTCCTAAGGAAAGATCATTCACTCCAGCTGTGATTTTCACAGAGCGGTTTTTATTGTAACGATTGATAGTTTTTAAATCTTTACTGTATATAAAATCCACCACGCTTGAAAGTTCTAAATTTATACCTTGGTTGTTTTTAATGCTAATGCGCTTTAAAGCTTCTATGTCTTTTTTAAATTCTGGAGCAAAACTTAGGATAATATCATCTTTTGAATTGCCTCTATCCATGCTTCCTACGCTAAGTTGCGAGAAAGAATACCCTAAAACCCCAGCGATATATTGAGGATTGACATCTAAAAGTTTGGCTTTTTCTTTGTTGATGTGTAAGGCTACTTCATCTTTTATAGCATTAGCATTATCACTTATATCTACAATGCGTGCATTAGTGCCTAAAATTTCTTTTGCTTGAGAAGCAGCTTCTTTTAGAGTGTTTAAATCATCTCCTAAGATTAAAAATTGCACGGGATCATCAATGCCTGCACCCTCTATCTTTGGAAGTTCTAAAATTTTGATTTTTAAACTTTCATCTTGAAATTTTTGACGATATAAACTTACTATGGCACTTTGTCTTAAATTTCTTTCGTCTAAATTTTTAAGTTTAACATAAATTTTAGCCTTTGTAGCATCTTTGGCATTATCATAGCCTACAAGTAAAAAAGCGTATTTGACATTGTTATCATTTTTGATTTTTTCAAGCAAATTTAAACTTTTTTCTTTCATGGCTTCTAAACTTAAATCCTTTTTGCTTTCAAGCAAAACTTGAATTTCACTATCATCTTCCATAGGTAAAAAATCAAGCCCTATGCGAGTGGCTAAAGCAAAAGAAAGCCCTATAAAAATAAGAGTGGCTAGGATAAATTTTACTTTATTTTGTAAAATTTTATAGAGTAAATTTTCATACTTTTGCTCTATTTTTTCAAAAAAAGCTTCTGTTTTTTCATAAAACTTGTTTTCTTTTGGATTTAAAAATCTTGCCCCAATACTAGGTATTAAAAATACAGAAACCAAAAAGCTTATAACTATCCCACTTGCAACGCTTATGCCTAAGGCATTGAAAAAAAGCCCTGATATAGAGTTCATATAAGAAATAGGGATAAAAACACAAAGTAAAACTATACTTATGCTTAAAACGCTAAAACCTATTTCATTGATACCCAAAAAAGCAGCTTGTAAAGGCGGGTAAGTTTTTAGTTTTTTAGCAATATTTTCAATCACTACTATAGCATCATCGATAAAAATTCCTATGCTTAAGGTTAAAGCTATAAAAGTTAAGCGGTTTAAATCATAGCCTAAAAGATCGATAATAAAAAAAGTTGAAATGATAGAAGTAGGTATAGCTATGCAAGCAATGAGAGTTGCACTTAAATTTCTTAAAAATAAAAATACAATTACAAGGGTTAGAAAAATCCCCAAAACCATATCAAAAATCACTTGAGAAAGATGCTTGTGGATATTTAAGCTTTTATCGTAAAGCACATTAATGCTTATATCTTTTGGAATTTGTTTTTCTAAAATAGGCAAGGCATTTTTGACATTTTTAATCATTTCAAGGGTATTATAATTTGTGATTTTTCCGAGTTCTAAAAGCACCCCTTCTTTACCTTCGTATAAAGCACTTTGTTTTTCATCTTCATAAAGGCTTGAAATATTAGCAATATCGCTTAAAAATACCCCTGTTTTTATGCGAAGATTGCTAAGTTCTTCTAAATTTGTGGCTTCAAAATAGCCTTTGATGATATAGTTATCTTGATTGTTATTAAGTTCGCCAAGGGCTTGTTTAAAATTTTGACTTTTGATAATATTTGCTACATCAAGGGCGTTAAGATTGTATTTTCTAAGTTCATTTGGTTTTAATTCTATGCGAATTTGGGGTTCTAAAAACCCCTTAGCCTCGATTTTACCTACTCCTTCAACTCTTTGCAAAAAAGGCTTTATTTTATCATTGATTTCACGCATGAGTTGTAATTTATCTTTAGAATATAAAAAAAGCGAAATAGCAGAACCAGAATCTGAACTGATTTTTTCAATTTCAGGCTTAGAAGGTAGGCTTAAAGTTCCTATTTTATCACGCACATCATTAGCAGCTACTTCAAGATTTTTACCTAGTTTAAACTCGACTACACTCACACTAAAATTATCATACGCAGCTGAGGTTATGGTCTTTACTCCATCAATCTCACTTAGAGCATTTTCTATTTCTTTGGTGACTTTTGATTCTACGAAATTTAAATCCCCATTTACCTTGCTTGTGATTTTTATAAGAGGTATGGAAACATTAGGAAATAAATTTACACTCATGCTAAAAGCAGAGATTAGCCCAAAAATCATAAGAGCTAAGAAAAACATTAGCACAGTAATTGGTCGGTTTATAGCTAGTTTAAACATTTTTAATCTTTAGTGATGATTCTACCTTCGCCAAAAAGCCCTGGTGTTAAATTTGTAGTTTGCACTTCAGCATAAATTTTTCTTGTTTTTACTTCTATACTTGGATAGATAAGGCTGATTTTTCCTTTAAATTCTGTACCATTTTGATCGATTTTATAAAAGAAATCATCGCCTAATTTAACCTTATCTTTGTATTTTTCATCAAAACTTAAAATCAGTTTGCTTTGTGGATAGGAAAAAATTTCTATCAAAGGTTGAGCTACTCCTCCTACTCCTTCACCCACTTGTATAAATTTGTTTGCGATAATAGCATCATAAGGTGCACGCAATTCTTTTTTTGTCATGATATTTTTATAATAAGCTATATTGATTTTTGCTTTGTTTAAATTTAAATTAGCAGCATCAAACTTAGCTTTCATATCTTCATAGCTTTGTTTGTCTATAACATTTTCTACAGCTTTGATTTTCTGCATTTTGCTTTTGGTATTTTCGTATTCTACAAGGGCAAGTTGATAAGAATTTTGAGCATTTTGAAGAGCTATTTTTTCACTTTCTTGATCAAGAGCAAGTAAAAGTTCTCCTTTGCTGACTTTTTGTCCAATTTCTACAGGAATTTTTTGAACTAAACCTATGCTTTCAAGGGCAAGTTTGCTTTGTTTTGATGCTTCTACATTGAAACTTGCGTAAATTTCTTCGCCAAAGGCGCAATTAAAAGCAAGAAGTAAAAATAGAATTTTTTTCATTCTTTAACCTTTGAATTAAGATCTATACCCGCATTAAAATAATAATTTGCTTTAGTAATTTCAAATTCATTTTTAGCAAGCTCTAAATCGCTTTGTGCTTTAAATTTAGCCTCTAAAGCTTGAAGATATTCCACATAAGAAACAAGTCCTGCTTGGTATTTTTTATCTATACTTTCAAAAGCCAAATTTGCAGCATTTAAGCTAAGATTAAGAGCTAAAATTTGTTCTTGTAAAACTTTTAAACTTTTGTCTAAATAATTTAATTCTTCTTTATTTTTTCGCTCACTAAATCTTGCATTTGCATTGGCTATTTGAACATTTAAACGCTCTTTTTCAACTTCTTTAGCCCTTGCATTGAAATCAAAAATTTTCCATTCCATACCTAAAATAAACTGATTACCTTGAGAATATTTTTCTAAAAATTGATCTGCTAAGTTTACAAAAGGAGCTGGAACTTTTGGATTATAATTGTTTTTATAAAAGTTAAAATTATCTTGAATATAAAATTTTGGAAAATATTCAGCTTTTGCTAAATTTACACTTTCTTTAGCAAGATTGATTTGTTCTTTAGCTATCATTACTTCATAGTTTTGACTTTTTTCTTGTTGTGGATTTTCTAAAAAAGCATTCCCTTGCACTTTAAAATCTGTATCGCTTAAAATTTTAATCTCTTTTTGTACATTGGCAAGTTTTAATTCATTTTGACTGAGTTCTAATAAGCTTAAATGGTATTTAGCTTTAATGCTTTCAAGTTCATCTTTAGGGCTAAGTCCTGCGTCGTAAAATTTTTGCAATCTTTCAAAAGTTGATTTTAAAAAAGCTATTTTTTGTTGATTGGCTAGTAAAATTTTTTCAAGACTTAGGGTGTTAAAATAAAGTGTGATTGCATTTAGGGCAAGGTAATTTTTATTTTGTTCTTTGTCTAAAAAGCTTAATTTTTCTTTGCTTTCTAAAGCTCTTAAATTAGCCTCTCTAGCACCCCCATCAAAAAGTAAAAAATTAAGAGAAACTTTAGCAAATAAACTTTCTTGTGGATCGATAATGAAGCGATCTTTATTGTTGGCTACATAAGCTGAGTTTAGACTAAGAGAGGGTAGGTAATTTCTAAAAGCTTGTTCTTTGTCCAAATTTGCTTGTTTGCTTTGCATTTGTTTAATGAGATAGGATTCGTTATTTTGACTTAGTGCTATAAATTCGTGCAAATTAGAAGCTAACATTGCTAAGGGATAAAGAGCTAAAAACATAGCTGATTTTAAATATTTTTCAAACATTTTGATATTTTATTATGCTTTATATAAATTTCAATTGAAGTTTTTTATATAAAATAAAATTTATTTGTTTTAAACATAAATTTTGCTAAAATCTTAACTTTGAAATTTTATATTTAGGATGCAATTTTGTCGGTAAAAAATATTAGAAATTTTTCTATTATAGCTCATATAGATCATGGAAAATCTACTCTTGCAGATAGGATTATTAGCGAGTGTGGTGCTATTAGCGATAGGCAGATGAGTTCACAAGTTATGGATACTATGGATATAGAAAAAGAGCGTGGTATCACCATAAAAGCACAATCAGTGCGTTTAAATTATAAATTTAATAACGAAAATTTTGTTTTAAATCTTATTGATACTCCTGGTCATGTGGATTTTTCTTATGAAGTGAGTCGTTCTTTGGCAAGTTGTGAAGGGGCTTTACTTGTAGTAGATGCTTCTCAAGGTGTTGAAGCACAGACTATAGCTAATGTTTATATAGCGCTTGAAAATAATCTTGAAATCATTCCCGTGATTAATAAAATCGATTTACCTAATGCTGATGTTGAAAAAGTAAAGTATGAAATCGAGCATATTATAGGTATAGATTGCAAAGATGCAATTTGCGTGAGTGCAAAAACAGGAGTGGGTATAAAAGAGCTTATAGAAACAATTATTACTAAAATCCCTGCACCAAAAACAGATGATGAAGCTCCTGCTAAGGCTTTAATTTATGATTCTTGGTTTGATAATTATTTGGGTGCTTTGGCTTTGGTTAGGATTTATGAGGGAAGTATAGCTAAAAACGATGAAGTTTTAGTCATGAGTACGGATAAAAAACATATAGTTCAAGATCTTTTTTATCCCCACCCTTTAACCCTAATTAAAACTCAATCTTTACAATCAGGTGAAGTAGGTGTGGTGGTTTTAGGGCTTAAAACTGTAGGTGATGTACAAGTAGGCGATACCATCACTTTGGTAAAAAACAAAGCTAAAGAAGCCATAGGCGGTTTTGAAAAGGCTAAAGCTTTTGTGTTTGCAGGACTTTATCCTATAGAAACGGATAAATTTGAAGATTTAAGAGATGCTTTGGATAAGCTAAAGCTTAACGATAGTTCTATTACCTATGAGCCTGAAACTTCTTTGGCTTTAGGCTTTGGTTTTAGGGTAGGGTTTTTAGGACTTTTACACATGGAAGTGATCAAAGAAAGACTTGAAAGAGAATTTAATCTTGATTTGATTGCTACAGCTCCAACTGTGACTTATGAAATTTATCAAACCGATGGAGAACTTGTTAAAATTCAAAATCCTAGCGAGCTTCCTCCTGTCAATAAAATCGATCATATAAAAGAGCCTTATGTTAAAGCCACTATCATTACTCCAAGTGAATTTTTAGGGAATTTAATCACTCTTTTAAATCGCAAAAGAGGAGTACAGGTTAAAATGGACTATATCACACCTGAGCGTGTTTTGCTAGAATATGATATACCTTTAAATGAGATTGTGATGGATTTTTATGATAAATTAAAGTCCTTAACAAAAGGCTATGCGAGTTTTGATTATGAACCTATAGAATTTAGAGTAGGGGATTTGGTAAAACTTGATATTAAGGTAGCGGGTGAAAATGTTGATGCGTTAAGCATTATTGTGCCTAATGAAAAAGCACAAAGTAAAGGAAGAGAACTTGTTAGCGCTATGAAAGAAATAGTTCCTAGACAGCTTTTTGAAGTGGCCATTCAAGCAAGTATTGGAAATAAAATCATCGCAAGGGAAACTGTTAAATCTATGGGTAAAAATGTGACAGCAAAATGCTATGGTGGGGATATTACTAGAAAAAGAAAGCTTTTAGAAAAGCAAAAAGAAGGTAAAAAAAGAATGAAAGCTATAGGTAAGGTAAATTTACCCCAAGAGGCTTTTTTGAGTGTTTTAAAGATAGATTGATGATAAATTTAAAACTTAGCTTGAAATTTGCTTGTATTTTTAATACAATTTTAAAATAATTTTCTAAGGAGAAAAAATGTTTAAAAAATTTTTGATTTTTATAGTGCCTATTTTATTTTTGAGTGCTTGTGCAACTAAACAAGATACTTTTGCTCAAGTTAATCAAATTTCTAAAAATTCTCAATGCAGTTCTTGTGAAAGTCCTGATGGTTTTGAAGCAAAGATTAAAGGGCTTTTATACATTAGTGATGTTGGAATTCAATGTTGTGCCAATAAACGCACTTTAGACACTGGTATTGCTTTAAAAAAGGTTTATTTACATAGATTTTATGATTTAAAAGAAGGGCAAAAAGTTTTAAATGCTAAAGGGAAAAAGTTATTTGTTGATGTGAATTTTAATGCGGTATTTTATACTTATTTAAAACAAGAACTTGAAGCTAGAGGAATAGTTGTGCTTGATAATAACGATCAAAATTCACCTTATGTGAGTAAGATTGATTTAGAATTTATATCTTATGGAGCAACTCAAGATGCTACAGGATTACATTCAAAACTAGTAGGAGTTTTACAAGTTAGTGATATAAACAAAAATAAGAAATTTACAATCCGCACCAAGCAAGATGTACAAGGTTTTGATAATCTAAAAGAAACAACTTTTTATACTCATTTGTTAATAAAACAAATGGCAAATAAAGCAGCTAGTTTAATCTCTGAACTTTGAGGTGTATAAATTGCGGAGCTTTTGCTCTGCTCTGCTTTTGTGATTTATGTGAGCTAGAGCTTTCTGAATTTTCCTTAAATGTAAGAAAGCTTGATAATAATTTCAAAGTCTATTCTTTTTATAAATACCATGAAATACAACACTTGCTTCACTCTAAGCATTATTTTTATGGTTATTTCGTTTATAAAATGCTTGCTAAATTAAGTTTTGCAAAATTTAAAGATTTTTTTGATCCTAGAATGACAATTAATGTTATAGCTTTAGATGATAAGGTTGAAGATATGCTTTATTCACATTCTGCTATTTTAGCTAGATATCTTAAAACAAAATTTGTAAAACCTGTTTTTAATGTTTTAAAAGCACAAAACCATATTAAATATTCTGGAAAAAGTTTAGAATTTCGTCAAAAACATAAAAGAAATTACAAACTCTTAAAAACCATTCACGAACCTGTAATTTTAGTAGATGATATTGTAACGACTGGTTCTAGCCTTTTGGAAGCTAAAAAAGTTTTAGAAGAAAATAAAATTTCTGTACTTTTTGCTCTTGTTTTAGCTGATGCAAAAGTTTAATATGCTATAATCAAAACTTTGAACTAATAGAAGGATTTTTATGGAGAATATTTTTAGCAAAGATTCTGATATTGAACTTGTAGATATAGAAAATTCTATAAAAAGTAGTTACTTAGACTATTCCATGAGTGTTATTATAGGTCGTGCTTTGCCTGATGCAAGAGATGGTTTAAAGCCTGTTCATAGAAGAATTTTATATGCTATGCAAAATGATGAGGCAAAAAGTAGAACAGATTTTGTCAAATCAGCCCGTATAGTGGGTGCTGTTATAGGTCGTTATCACCCACATGGAGATACAGCAGTTTATGATGCTTTGGTTAGAATGGCTCAAGATTTTTCTATGAGATATCCAAGTATTACAGGACAAGGCAACTTTGGATCTATAGATGGCGACAGCGCTGCTGCGATGCGTTATACCGAAGCAAAAATGAGTAAACTTTCTCATGAGCTTTTAAAAGATATAGATAAAGATACGGTCGATTTTGTTCCAAATTATGATGGTTCAGAAAGTGAACCTGATGTTTTACCTTCTAGGGTTCCAAATTTATTATTAAATGGTTCAAGTGGTATAGCTGTAGGTATGGCGACAAACATCCCACCTCATAGTTTAAATGAGTTGATAGATGGACTTTTATATTTGCTTGATAATAAAGATGCAAGCTTAGAAGAGATTATGCAGTTTATCAAAGGTCCAGATTTTCCAACAGGTGGAATAATTTATGGTAAAAAAGGTATTATAGAAGCTTATCGCACAGGGCGTGGTCGCGTGAAAGTGCGAGCTAAAACTCATATTGAAAAAAAGACAAATAAAGATGTTATTGTTATAGATGAGCTTCCTTATCAAACCAATAAAGCCAGGCTTATAGAGCAGATTGCAGAGCTTGTTAAAGAAAAGCAAATTGAAGGAATATCTGAAGTAAGAGATGAGAGTAATAAAGAAGGAATCCGTGTTGTTATAGAGCTTAAACGTGAGGCTATGAGTGAAATTGTTTTAAATAATCTATTTAAATCTACCACTATGGAAAGTACTTTTGGTGTGATTATGTTGGCAATTCACAATAAAGAACCTAAAATTTTCTCTTTGTTAGAACTTTTAAATCTTTTCTTAACCCATAGAAAAACAGTTATTATTAGAAGAACGATTTTTGAACTTCAAAAGGCAAGAGCAAGAGCTCATATTTTAGAAGGTCTTAAAATTGCACTTGATAATATAGATGAAGTGATTGCTTTAATTAAAAATAGTTCTGATAATAATACCGCAAGAGATTCTTTGGTAGCTAAATTTGGTCTTAGTGAGCTTCAAGCCAATGCTATTTTAGATATGAAACTGGGTCGTTTAACAGGACTTGAAAGAGAAAAAATCGAAAATGAACTTGCAGAATTAATGAAAGAAATTGCAAGACTTGAAGAAATTTTAAAAAGTGAAACCTTGCTTGAAAATTTAATTCGCGATGAATTAAAAGAAATTAGAAGCAAATTTGATGTGCCACGTATTACTCAAATTGAAGATGATTATGATGATATTGATATTGAAGATTTGATTCCTAATGAAAATATGGTTGTAACTATTACCCATCGTGGTTATATTAAGCGTGTGCCTAGTAAACAATATGAAAAGCAAAAACGAGGCGGAAAAGGAAAATTAGCCGTTACGACTTATGATGATGATTTTATAGAAAGTTTCTTTACGGCAAATACACATGATACACTTATGTTTGTAACAGATCGTGGACAGCTTTATTGGCTTAAAGTTTATAAAATTCCTGAAGGCTCAAGAACGGCTAAAGGAAAAGCAGTGGTAAATCTTATTAATTTACAAGCTGAAGAAAAAATCATGGCTATTATTCCAACCACGGATTTTGATGAGAGTAAATCTTTATGTTTCTTTACTAAAAATGGTATTGTAAAGCGTACAAATTTGAGTGAATATCAAAATATCAGAAGTGTAGGAGTTAGAGCGATCAACTTGGATGAAAATGATGAGTTGGTAACTGCTATTATTGTTCAAAGAGATGAAGATGAAATTTTTGCCAGTGGTGGTGAAGAAAATTTAGAAAATCAAGAAATTGAAAATTTAGATGATGAAAATCTTGAAAATGAAGAAAGTGTAAGCACGCAAGGTAAAATGCTCTTTGCAATAACCAAAAAAGGTATGTGTATCAAATTCCCACTTGCTAAAGTGCGTGAAATCGGCCGTGTAAGTCGTGGGGTGACGGCTATTAAATTTAAAGAGAAAAATGACGAATTAGTAGGTGCAGTTGTTATAGAAAATGATGAGCAAGAAATTTTAAGCATAAGTGCAAAAGGTATAGGAAAACGCACAAATGCTGGAGAATATAGATTGCAAAGTAGAGGTGGTAAGGGTGTAATTTGTATGAAACTTACAGAAAAAACCAAAGATCTTATTAGCGTAGTTATAGTAGATGAAACTATGGATTTGATGGCTCTTACAAGTTCAGGCAAGATGATACGTGTTGATATGCAAAGCATTAGAAAAGCAGGGCGTAATACAAGTGGCGTCATCGTGGTTAATGTGGAAAATGACGAGGTGGTTAGCATCGCTAAGTGTCCTAAAGAGGAAAATGATGAGGATGAGTTAAGCGATGAAAACTTTGGTTTAGATTTGCAATAAGTTTAAAGTTGGAACGCTTATTGCTTTTTATTTTACTAATTACAATATTTTGAAGGTGTAAAAATGAAAAAAATTTATTTTATGCTAGCAATAGCAGGAATTTTCGCTGGTTGTGTACCAAGTGCCAACAGTGCAACTAAAAATTCAAGTGCAAATAGCACTGCTCCATCTCAAGATGTTATCGTGCAAAAAGTCGATAAAGATGATGTGCGTGATATTATCAGAGAAGAAAAAATGTTGGCTCCAGATGCTAGCGAAACGGAACTTAGTTTTACAGCAGTTGGTGAAGGGATTGCTCCGATGAATACAGTTTCTACTGCTCAAGCCCTAGCTTTAGCAAAAAGAGCAGCGATTACAGATGCTTACAGACAGCTTGCAAGTAAGCTTTATGGTGTGAAAGTGAATGGTAAAGACACTGTAAAAGATGCAATGCTTAGAAGTTCAACTATTACTGCGCAAGTAAATGGTTTGATAAAAAATGCAAGTATTATTGATGAGAATTTTAATCAAGGGCTTTATAGAGTAAACTTAGAACTTAAAATCGATGCAGACAAGTGGAAAGAATTGTTTGCTTATTAATTTTTCTTAGCTTTAAGCTTTTTGCCCAAGATGAATTTATTTTTTGGGCAGAGCTTTCTAGTAAAAATTTCATTCTCTTTCATCAAAATCAAAATTTATCCTTAGCAATGACGCAAAGCGAAAATGTTGAAGAACAATGGGTATGTGAAATTTCTTATAGTGATCAAGATTTAAAAGTTTTACCTCGAACTTCTTTAGGATTAATTGATGATAATATGCTAAAAACAATTAAATTTAATTTTTTAAATTCTCATAAAGATGAGTTAAGTGATTGCTTTATAGGAGCTAAAATCAGTGTTAAGGATATTGTTAATACCGACTTATTACGTGCTCAAAGTGAAACCTATGTTAAAATTTTACCCTTGCGTTTTACCGTGGAATTTGGCGAACAAAATGCGATAATTTATTATCTTAAAAAAAAGTAAATTCAAAATTAAGCGCAAATTGGATACTATAGCAGAAATTTTTTAAAAGGCTTAGGATGAATTTAGTCATAGTAGAAGATGATATTAATATGCGCAAATCCTTAGAAATTGCATTAGCAGAGTATGAAGAATTTAATATTAAATCTTATAAATCTGCTACTGAAGCTTTAAAAAAAATAGATGAGAATACAGATTTGATTATTACAGATATTAATATGCCAGGAATTGATGGCATAGAATTTGTTAAAGCCTGTGAAAATAAATATGATTTTATTATTATGACAGGAAATGCTACTTTAAGTCGTGCTATAGAAGCGGTTCGTTTGGGAGTAAAAGATTTTTTAACCAAGCCTTTTGATGTTGATACTTTAGTCGAGGCTATTAAGCGTGCTAAAATCATAAGAGAAAAAACAGCCGATAAAAAAAGCAAAAAAAATGAAAAAAAAGAAGAAAATAAAGATTTTTTTTCAACTTCTCCTAATTTAGAAAAAACATTAAATTTAAGTCAAAAAGCGGCTAAAACTGATGCCTCTGTAATGTTTTTTGGAGAGAGTGGAGTAGGAAAAGAGGTATTTTCTCGTTATATTCACACTCATTCTAAACGCTCTAATAAGCCTTTTGTTGCTATTAATATGGCAGCCATTCCTGCAAATTTGATTGAAAGTGAGCTTTTTGGTTTTGAAAAAGGTGCTTTTACTGATGCCAATGCAACTAAAATAGGGCTTTTTGAAATGGCTAATGAGGGTACTTTGTTTTTAGATGAAATTGGCGAAATGCCTTATGAAATTCAAGCCAAACTTTTAAGAGCTTTGCAAGAAAAAGAAATCACACGACTTGGAAGTACGAAAAACATCAAAATAGATGTAAGAATTATCAGTGCAACTAATGCAAATTTAGATGAAAAAATAAAAAATGGCGAATTTCGTTCAGATTTATATTATCGTTTAAACACTGTTCCTATTAATATTCCGCCTTTAAGAGAGCGTAAAGAAGAAATTTTAGGTATAGCTCAAAAGGTTTTAGAAGATACTTGTAAAGAATATGATTTTAAGGAAAAACAGCTCAGCCAAGAAGCTAAAAATGCTTTACTTGAATATGATTTTCCTGGTAATATTAGAGAATTAATATCCGTTGTACAAAGAGCTTGTATTTTAAGTGAAAATGATGAAATTTCAAGTGAAGATTTGTTCTTAGAAGCTAGAAGTATAAAAAAAGATGTAAAGAATTTAGAGAAAGAATTGATTTGTGAAGTTCTTTTAAGTGTAGATTATGACAAGGATCAAGCTTCTCAAATTTTAGGTATGGATATAAAAATTTTAAATGAAAAAATTAAAAAATATCAAATAAAGGATAAGTAATGTCAAAAAAACAAAAAATAGCTATTGTGGGTGCTACTGGTGCGGTTGGGGAAGAGCTTTTAAATGTTTTAGATGAACTTGATTTCCCAGTGGAAAGTATTTTACCTTTAGCAAGTGTAAAAAGTGTAGGTAGTGAAGTAGAATTTAAAGGCAAAGCTTATAAAGTCAAAGAACTTACTGAAAATGTATTTAAAGAAAATCCTATTGATATTGCTTTTTTTAGCGCAGGTGGAAGTGTGAGTGAAAAATATGCTAAATTTGCAGTAGAATCGAGTGCTGTTGTTATTGATAATACAAGTCATTTTAGAATGGAAAAAGATGTTCCTTTGGTGGTTCCTGAATGCAATCCTGAGGATATTAAAGATTGGAAAAAAACAGGGATTATTGCTAATCCAAATTGTTCTACCATACAAATGGTGCAAGTTTTAAAACCTTTAAATGATGCATTTAATTTAAAGCGTGTTGATGTAAGTACCTATCAGGCTGCAAGTGGAGCAGGAAAAGAAGGAATGCAAGAATTGGTTGAAGCCATGCAAAGTTTTTTTGCTTTTAAACTTGATGAGTTTAAATCTCAAACTTTTCCTTATACTTTGGCACTTAATCTTATTCCACAAATTGATGTTTTTATGGATAATGATTACACCAAAGAAGAACTTAAAATGGTTAATGAAACTCAAAAAATTTTACATAAAAATTTAGAAGTTTCAGCAACTTGTGTAAGAGTGCCTGTTTTAAGAAGTCATAGCGAAGCCATTACTATGCATTTTGAAAAAGAAATAGATGTAAAAAAAGCTAAAGAAATTTTAGAAAAAGCACCAAGTGTTGTTGTCATAGATGATCCTAAAAATAAAAAATACCCTATGCCTTTAATGACTAGCGATACTAATGAAACTTATGTAGGAAGAATTCGTGCTGATGTGTATGATAAAAAAATACTCCATCTTTGGTGTGTGGCAGATCAAATTCGTGTAGGTGCTGCAACAAACGCTGTGCGTATTGCGCAAAAATGGTTAGAATTAAAAAATAAATAAGGAAAAAAATGTTAGAGAAAATATTTGAATCTTTACTTGTTAGAAGTCGTATTGTTACAATTTTACCCGTAATTTTTGGTTTAATTGGAGCTTTTGTATTGTTTTTTATTGCAAGTTATGATGTTTTAAAAGTTATATTTTATACTTATAATTATTTTTTTGATGCAGGTTCTAATGTGGATTTGCATGAGGATGTGGTGGCTTTAATTATAGGAGCTGTTGATCTTTATCTTATGGCTTTAGTTTTGTTTATTTTTTCTTTTGGAGTTTATGAGCTTTTTATCAGCGAAATAGAAGAATTTAAACAAACAAAACAAAGCAAGGTTTTAGAGGTGCATAGCTTAGATCAATTAAAAGACAAGCTTGCAAAAGTTATCATTATGGTCTTAGTGGTAAATTTCTTTCAAAGGGTTTTGCAGATGAAATTTGCTACTCCTGTGGATATGGCTTTTCTTGCTGGATCGATTTTAGCTCTTTGTGTAGGACTTTATTTTTTACATAAAGGTGGTCATTAACAAGGATTATCTTTTTTTGATATAATCGTTTTTTGTGTTTAAAGAATAAAAATGAAAAAAATATTTTTAATTGGTATGATTTTAAATCATTTTGTTTTTGCAGCTCCTTTAGATGAAGTCTTTAAAGATATAGAAGTTTCAGGGACTGTTCGTTATCGCTATGATATTAAAAAAGAAAAAAAATACAACAAAAAAACACATAGATATCAAAATAAAACACAAACGGAAATTACAATAAAATAAGGAAAATCATGATTATACGATGGTTGTTTATTAGTTCAATATTTGTTGTTGCGCTTTTTGGTATTAATTTGAAATCATTTTTTACTTATACCTTTGATGCAAATAAGCAATATGATATGGAAAAAGCGAAGGCTTTGTATTTTCAAAATAAATGCAATACTTGCCATGGAGATAATGCTGAAAAGAGTGTTATAGGATCTAGAATTTTAAAAGATATGTCTCCTGAGGATATTAAAGGAGCTTTGATAGGTTATACTCTTGATAGTAGTAGTTCTACAATAGCTTCTCAAATGGCTTTTTATACTAGAAATTTAAGCCACGAGGATATAGATAATATTATTGCTTATATTAAAGGTGGAAATTTTGCGCTTGATTTGCAAGTAAAAGATCTTCTTGAAGAAGAACCTGCGCAAAAAACAAAACATAATATATTTCTAAAATAAAATGTAAAAACTATAATTAAAAGGAATGCTATGAAAAAACTAACTTTAACTTTAAGTGTTTTAACTATGGTAAATTGCTTATATGCTAAGGATATTAATATAGGAGTAGTTTTACCTTTAACTGGAACTGTGGCAGCTTATGGGCAAGATGTTTTTAACGGAATTGAACTGGCTAATAAGCTACAGCCAAAACTTTCAAATGGAGATGTTATTAAACTTATCACAATAGATACAAAAGGAGATAAGCTTGAAACTTCAAACGGAGTTAATCGTTTAATAGCAACAGATAAAGTCCTTGGGATTATTGGTGAAGCTACAACTCCAAATACCATTCAAGCTATTTCTATAGCAGAAGAGAAAAAAATTCCCCTAATAGCTCCAGTGGCATCTGGAGATAAATTGCTAGATAAAAAGAAATATGCAAGTAGAGTTTGTTTTAAAGATAGTTTTCAAGGAGATAAATTTGCCACTTATGTATCTAAGGATTTAGGACTTAAAAATGCTGTTATCATCATAGATCAAAGCAATGTTTATTCTTTAGGTTTGGCAAGAGCTTTTGAAAATTCTTTTAAGAATAATGGTGGGAAAATTATAAAAAAACTTGTTATTAATTCAGGAGATAAAGATTTTAGAGCTGTGGTTTCGCAACTTAAGAGTTTAAATCCTGATTTTGTTTATATGCCTATTTATCATCCTGAAGCTGCTTTAATTGCGAGACAAGCAAGACAAATTGGTTTTGATAAACTTTTAGCAGCAGGAGATGGTGTTAATAATCAAACTTTTATAGATCTTGGCGGAAGTGCTGTCAATGGAGTAATTTTCACTGATAGTTTTGATTATAACAATCCATCTACACAATTAGGAAAAGATTTTGTTGCAGCTTATGAGAAAGTTAAAGGAACAAAAGAACTTCCAGCATTTTCGGCTATGGGGGCTGATGCGTATTTTGTAATGTTGAATGCTATGAATGCTTGCGTTGATAATCTTAGCAGCGAATGTATTAATAGTAAAATTCATCAAACTAAAGATTTTCAAGCTGTTGGTGGTGTGATTAGCATAGATGAAAGCGGTAATGCTATTCGTTCTGTTGTGATTAAAAAAATTCAAAATCAAAAACAAAATTATAAAACAATTATAAATCCATAATTACTAAAATAAAGGTAGAGAATGAAAAAAAGTTTAATTTTAGCAAGTATTCTAAGTTTAAGTTTAAGTGCTGCGGAAGTCAAAATAGGAGTTGTTTTACCACTTAGCGGAGCTACTGCAGCATATGGACAAAGTGCACTAGAAGGGATTAAACTTGCAAATTCAATGCAATCAACTTTAAGTAATGGAGATAAGGTTTCTCTTGCTATTATTGATACTAAAGGTGATAAATTAGAATCTTCGAGTGGAGCAAATCGCTTAGTTTCTCAAGATAAAGTTATAGGTCTTATAGGGGAAATGGTTACTGCTAATACATTGCAAGTTATGCGCGTAGCAGAAGATAATAAAATTCCATTGATCGCTCCTGCTGCAACTGGTGATAGATTGCTTGATAAAAAAATATATTCTTCTCGAGTATGTTTTATGGATAGTTTTCAAGGTTCATCTTTAGCAAAATATGTTTTTTCAAAACTTAATTACAAAAGTGCTGTTATTGTAGTAGATCAAAGCACTGACTATTCCTTAGGTTTAGCAAAAGCTTTTGAAAAACAGTATAAGTCTAATGGTGGTCAAATTCTTAGAATTTTAAGAGTTAATTCAGGTGATAAAGATTTTAGAGCTATTGTAGCTCAAGTTAAAAGTTTAAATCCAGAATTTATTTTTTTACCGCTTTATTATAGTGAAGCTTCTTTATTTGCAAGACAATCAAAACTCGCAGGTTTAAATATTCCTATGGGTTCTGCAGATGGAGTTGCTGATCAAACTTTTATTAGTTTAGCTGGAGATGCAAGCGAGGGTTATATTTTCACAGATAGTTTTGATGCTAATAATCCAACTACAAAATTAAGCAAAGAATTTATCAGTGTTTATGAAAAAGCTAAAGGAACAAAAGAAGTTCCAAATTTTTCAGCTATGGGTGCTGATGCGTATTTTGTAATGCTAAATGCTATGAATGCTTGTGTTGAAAAACTTACTAGTAAGTGTGTCAATGAAAAAATTCACCAAACTAAAAATTATCAAGGTGTTTCTGGTGTTATCAGTATTGATCAAACAGGAAATGCAACTCGTTCTGTAGTGGTTAAAGAAATTAAAAATCAAAAGCAAAATTATAAAGATATTATCAATCCTTAAAGGAAAAATAGAAAGATTATGGATTCTACTTTATTTTTACAACAACTTGTTAATGGACTTAGTTTGGGCAGTATGTATGCCCTTATTGCTGTTGGCTATACTATGGTTTATGGCGTGTTAAGACTTATTAATTTTGCTCACGGCGATATTATGATGGTTGGTGCTTATGCAGCTCTTTTTTGCATGACTAATCTAAATGTTCCTTTTCTAGGAGCTTTATCTTTGGCAATGATTTTTGCTGCCTGTGTTGGAATAGCTACAGATAGAATCGCCTATAAACCTTTAAGACAGGCTCCTAGAATTTCATTGTTGATTACAGCAATTGGTATTAGTTTTTTCTTGCAAAATCTTTTTAATATGCTTTTTACTTCAACACCTAGAACTTTTACACCGCCAAGTTATTTTGAGGAAAGTGTTAATTTTGGTGGAGTGATAACAACTTATGGTTCTTTAATGGTTCCTGCTCTTACATTTGTTATTTTAATAGCAGTGTTATGGATTTTGTATAAAAGTAAATATGGTATAGCTATTCGTGCTTTGGCATTTGATATACAAACAGTAAATTTAATGGGTATAGATGCAAATCGTATTATTGCTATAGTTTTTGCCCTAGGTTCAGCTTTGGCAGCAGTTGGGGGTGTTTTTTGGGCTGCAAATTATTACTCTGTTGAACCTACTATGGGAACTTTAATAGGTTTAAAAGCTTTTGCTGCTGCAGTTTTAGGAGGTATAGGTTCTGTAGTAGGTGCAGTTTTGGGTGGACTTATTATAGGATTTACTGAAGTTGTTGTTGTGGCTTTTTTTCCAGATTTATCAGGCTTTAAAGATGCATTTGCTTTTATTTTTTTGGTGTTTATATTGTTATTTAGGCCTACGGGAATTTTAGGTATAAATTTTGAAAAGAGTAGGTTTTAATGATGGTTAAAATTAAGGTTTCACATTTAATCTTTTTAATTGCTTCAATTATTTTTATTTTCATTTCTCCTTATATTTTTGGGGACTATGGATTAAACATTGTTAATCAAATTGCTATTTTTATTATTTTGGCTGTGAGTTACAACCTTATTAATGGTGTAACTGGACAATTTTCACTAGAACCCAATGGATTTGTTGCGATTGGAGCTTATGCGGCTGCTTTAGTTCTTTTGAGTGCTGATGCGAAAAATGATCAGTTTTTTTTAGATGGTCCTAGTTCTTTTATTTTAGCCATCCATTCAAATTCCTTTATTCTAGCTTTAATTGTAGCTGGAATTTGTTCATCTTTACTTGCCCTGATTTTGGCTTTTGCTGTATTTCGCGTGAGAGGGGATTATTTGGCTATTGTAACTTTAGGCTTCGGAATAATTATTAAAATAGCTGCTATTAATTTTCCTTCTATTACTAATGGCTCAAGAGGACTGGTAGATATTCCACAATTTTCCACGATCTATTGGACAGGTGGTATTGCTATTGTAGCGGTTATTTTAATTTTAAATATAGTTTATTCTAAATATGGTCGTGCAATGAAGGCTATAAGAGATGATGAAGATGCTGCAAGCGCTATGGGAATAAATACTTTTTGGATAAAAACTTTAGCTTTTAGCACTTCAGCATTTTTAGAAGGTGTAGGTGGCGGACTTTTAGCTTGTCTATTGACTACCGTATCTCCAACTCAATTTGATTTTTTACTTACTTTTCAGCTTTTGATTATTATTGTTTTAGGTGGACTTGGTTCTACTACAGGTGCTATTATAGGTGCGATATTGGTTATTGGTGGAAGCGAGTGGCTTAGATTTTTAGATGAGTTAAATATAAAAATAGATTCTTTAAATCTTGATATCCAATCAACGCCAGGGCTTAGAATGGTTGTTTTTTCTATTGTTCTGATTTTAGTAATGCTTTTTGCAAGAAAAGGCATAATGGGTTATTATGAGTTGAGTGATGTGATTAGAGGGATTAAAAAGCGTTTTAAAAGGAGTGAAAAATGATTTTGGAATTAAAACAAATTTCAAAAAGTTTTGGTAGTGTTAAGGCTATTAATGAAACTTCTTTTAAAATCAATGAGGGTGAAATTTTTGCTTTAATTGGACCTAATGGGGCTGGTAAAACAACTCTTTTTAATATTATAACAGGTAACTATAAACCTAGTTCAGGTTCGGTTGAATTTCTAGGAGAAAGAATTGACCACTTAAAACCTCATAAGATTGTGCATTTAGGAATAGCTAGAACATTTCAAAATATTAGGCTTTTTTCAAGCATGAATGTGCTTGAAAATGTTCTTATTGGTTTTAATAAACAAATGAAATATAATATTTTTGAAGCCTTTTTGCATTTAGGGCGTTTTGGAAAAATAGAACAAGTATTTAAAGAGAAGGCTTATGCAATATTAGAAGAACTTGGTATTGCAGAATTTGCCAATGAAAAGGCTACTAGCTTAAGTTATGGACAACAAAGAAAAGTTGAGATTGCAAGAGCAATGGCTACTCAGCCAAGATTATTATTGCTTGATGAGCCAGCCGCTGGGATGAATAGCTCTGAGAGCGATGAACTTGCTGAGCTCATTTTTAAATTACGAAAAGATTATAAAATTAGCGTTTTGCTTATAGAGCATGATATGAAATTTGTAAATAAATTGTGCGATCGCGTATTGGTACTTGATTATGGAAAAACAATTTTTGAAGGTAAACTTTGCGATGCTGTAAATCATAAAGAAGTAATTGCTGCGTATTTAGGGGATTTTGATGCTAATAGTTAAAGATTTGCATGTTTATTATGGATTAATTGAAGCTGTTAAAGGGATTGATTTTAAAGTGGAAACAGGCCATATTGTTTCTCTTATAGGTTCAAATGGAGCAGGTAAAACTTCAACTTTAAATGCGCTTTTAAACTCAGTTAAAAGAACTGGTGAGGTTAATTTCTTAGGTTATGATACTAAAAGGCATTTAACTCATACTTTAGTTCAAAAAGGTATAGCTTTAGTTCCTGAAGGAAGGCGTGTTTTTATTAATTTAAGCGTAGAGGAAAATTTAAAAATAGGTACTTTTAATAATGCTGAAAATTATGAGCATTTAAGAGAGCAAATGTATAAACTTTTTCCAAGACTTGCAAGTAAAAAGCATGCTTTAGCTGGAACATTGAGTGGAGGGGAAGCGCAAATGCTTGCGATTTCAAGGGCTTTAATGAGCGAACCAAAACTTTTGATGTTGGATGAGCCTTCTTTGGGACTTGCTCCAAAGATTGTGGGTGAAGTTTTTGATATTATTGTGCGTTTAAAAGAAGAGGGTATAACTATTCTTTTGGTAGAGCAAAATGCTTATTCTGCATTAAAAATAAGTGATTATGCTTATGTTTTGGAAAATGGTCGCATTGTAATGGAAAACGAGGCTAAAAATTTAATAGGTGATGATGAGATTAGAAAGAAATATTTAGGGCTTTAAAATTTAAAGGAAAAAGAATGAAAAATATAATAAAAAGCATAGGGGATTTAAGAGTTTCGGTTGTATTGTTTTTGCTTTTTGCGCTTTTTTGTGCTTTGGCAACTTTTATTGAAAGTGCTTATGGAACTCCTACGGCTTGGGCAATGGTTTATGATACTTTTTGGTTTGAATATATACAACTTTTACTTGGTATTAATTTACTATGCGGGATGTTTCGTTATAAAATGTTTGGGCTTAAAAAATTGCCTTTAATGATTTTTCATATTTCTTTTTTATTTATTTTAGTGGGTTCTGCAATGACAAGATATGCTGGTTTTGAAGGTATTTTACCTATTAGAGAGCATACTCAAAATTCACTTATAGAAAGTTCTAAGACTTCTTTGCGCATTTCTGCTATAAAAGATGGAGAACGCTATAGTGCGGTTAATGATCGTTATATAGGAAATTTGCCTTTTGCTAATTCTTTTAAACTAAAACTTAATTTAGGTGATGATCAAGCTGTATTAAAATATAAAGATTTAATCTTAAATGCTCATTATACTTATAAAGAAAATAATAATTCTGATCCTTTATTGGTTTTAATGCTTTCTCAAAAAGGATCTCAAGGTGTTGATGTTAAATTTGAAAAAGGTGAAGTTAAGAATATAGAAGGGGTTAACTTTGCTTTTATGAATGATAATGTTAAAGCACCTTTTGTAAAAATTGACGAAAATTTAACTTTAAGTTCAAGTGAAAACTTACATTTTCTAAGTATGCTAGATGGACAAAATTTAGACCTTAAAATTGGAGAAAAGGCAAATGCTAAGGAAAGAAGGCTTTATGAAATCAATGATATTAGTTTTGTAGTTAAAGCTGCTTCTTTGCATGCGCAAGAAGCTTTAGAAGGTTCCAATAGACCTCAAGATGAAAGTTTTTGGTTATGGTTTAAATCTGCTTGGTTAGAAGTGGGTAGAACTATGTTGATTTCTACTTTTGGCGAGCCTCAAAATTGGAAAAATTCTTTATTATTGCATTTTAAAGATTTTACCTTAAGTAATGAGAATAAAAACTTAGAATTAACTGGCTCTAATGCTTTAAAATTAGAATTAAGCTATAAAAATGAAAGTAAAGAATTTTATATTTTTGAATATAATAAACCTATTATGATAGAACTTGCGGGTCAAAAATTCTTTATTTCTTGGGCGCTTTCTTATGAACAATTGCCTTTTGATATTTATTTGAGAGATTTTGTATTAGATCGTTATCCAGGTTCTATGTCTCCAGCTTCTTATGCAAGTGAAATTACCGTAAAAAATAATAATGAAAATTTTGATTATAGAATTTTTATGAATAATGTTTTAGATTATGATGGCTATAGATTTTATCAAAGTTCTTATGATCAAGATGAAAAAGGGACTGTTTTATCTGTAAATAAAGATCCAGGTAAAATACCAACTTATATAGGTTATTTTTTGCTTTGTCTTGGAATGTTTATGAATTTTTTAAATCCACATTCTAGATTTAGAACTTTGGCAAGATTAATTAATAAAGACACTTTAAAACATGCAAGTGTGATTATTTTTATTTTATTGCTATCTTTTGGTTCTGAAAAGACTTTTGCTCAAGATTTAAATTCGACCTTACCTGTGGTAAATACTAATCATGCTAAAGCTCTTGCTACTTTAATAGTTCAAAAATCAGCAGATGGAAGAATGGTGCCTTTTGATACGCTATCAAGAGAAATTTTAGAAAAAATTCATCAAAGTGATAGCTATAAGGGTCAAAATTCTAACGCTGTTATGCTTTCCATGCTCGTTGATGTAGATAAATGGCAAATGGAACCTTTTATTTTAATGCCACAAAATCAAGCAGTTCGTGATGCTATTGCAAATATTTTAGAAATTCCTAGCGCTAAATATATTTCTTATAAAGATTTCTTTGATGAGAATAACCGATATAAACTTCAAAAATATGTTGAAAATGCAAATCGTAAAAACCCAAATGCAAGAGGAGTTTTTGATAAGGAAATTATAAAACTAGATGAAAGAGCTAATGTTGTAAATTTAGTTTTTAGTGGTGAATTATTTAAATTTATTCCTGTTCAAAATAATCCAAATAATGTTTGGCTTGCACCTTTTTCTGCTGTAACTACTCTTAAGGGGGATGAAGGGCATATTGTTTTGGCTTTAATACAGAATTATTTTAGTGCCGTGGAAAATGCTTTTAAAGATGGTAATTGGACTAGAGCTGATGAAGGTTTGAAATTTATCAAAGAATATCAAGAAAAAATAGGATATAAAGTCATGCCTAGTAAAACCAAGGTTGAAATGGAAATTTTTTCTAATAAGGCTGAAATTTTCGTTAAACTCGCTCCTGTATATTTAATTGCGGGTTTTTTACTTTTGATTCTTGTTTTTTCTAAAATGGTTGTACCGAATTTAAAAATCTCTTTTATATTTAAAGTGGTATATGTTTTAAATGTTTTAGCTTTTGTAATTCATACAGTAGGTCTTGGACTTCGTGCTTATTTATCAGGTCATGCTCCGTGGAGTAATGGCTATGAAAGTATGGTGTATATAGCTTGGGCATTGTCTTTGTCTGGTATATTTTTCTCTAGAAAAAGTCCTATAGCCTTGTCATTAACTTCTATTTTATCCGGTGTTGTATTAATGGTTGCACATTTAAGCGAAATGAATCCGCAAATTACAAATCTTGTTCCTGTGCTCAATTCTTATTGGCTTAGTATTCATGTATCTGTTATTACTGCTAGTTATGGATTTTTAGGACTTTGTGCCTTACTTGGTATCTTTACACTGTTCTTAATGTGTTTTCTTAAGAAAGATGGAAAATATAATCTTAATATTTTGAGAAATATTACAGAGGCTACAAGAATTAATGAAATGGCAATGATTTTTGGACTTTGTTTGCTTACTGTAGGAAATTTTTTAGGTGCAATTTGGGCAAATGAAAGTTGGGGGAGATATTGGAGTTGGGATTCTAAGGAAACTTGGGCTTTAGTTAGCATTTTGGTTTATGCAGCAATTTTGCATCTTAGAATGATTCCAAAATATTGTAATCAATTTGTGTTTGCTTTATGGAGTATGTTTGCTTATTGGGTTATTATTATGACTTATTTTGGAGTAAATTACTTTTTAACAGGACTTCATTCTTACGCTGCAGGCGAAGCGGCTCAAATTCCTAATTATGTTTATTGGGGATTTGCGTTGATGGTGGTTTTAGCTCTTTTTGCAAGAAGGAAGCGAAATTTTGTAGGCAAACTGTAAATGAGCCATATTTTTTTGGTTATTTTTTGTGCTGCTTTAGCGCTTTTATTGTTTTTAGGCATGATTGCTTATCTTATTACAAGTGATGGCAAAAAAACAATTAAAAAGCAAAAAACTAGCCAAAAGCAGCATGTAGCTGAAAAGACTAAAAAATTTGATACAGACTTAGATAAAATGATAATTGCTGCTTCCGATGTTAAGCTAACAGATGTTGAATTAAAAGAACTTGCCAAACTTTATGTGCAGACACATAAACTTGGTTCAAAAACTTCTAAAGAATTAGATGAAGCAACAAAAAAGAAACTAGAATTTGTTTCTGCTTTGGCTGCAAATATTAATGCAAGTGCACAAACAGTAAGTTACTTAAATAAAGAACTTAAGAAAATTTCTGGATCTTACAAAAAAGAAATTGATGCTTACGAGCATATGGGATTAGCTAAAAGAAAAATTAAAGAAGATAAATAATATGGTGCGCTCAAGAGGATTCGAACCTCTGGCCTTTTGAACCGCAATCAAATGCTCTATCCAGCTGAGCTATGAGCGCAAAAATAAGTTAAAATTATATATAAATATTCTTAAAATAAGCAAAATTTTGCTTATTTTGTTTGTTTTTTAGCTTTTTTACCTTCATCTAAATCAAATTCTTTGGTCTTTTTTGAATGATAAAATATAAAACCCACGATCAAAATACAGCAAATCAAAGAAAAAATATAAAGTGTACCATAAGGACTATCTTTGAAAAAAAGATTATTAGTATTCATTCCAAAAAATCCTACGATCAAATTTAAAGGTAAGAAAATAGAAGAAAGTATACTTAAAAGATAAATACTTTTATTCATTTTTTCATTTTTAATTGCACTTGTTAATGCATAAAGAGTATCAACTCTTGCTAGATGTTCTTTGGTGTTTTTACTTAAGATGCCGATGGATAAATTTAAAATTTTTAAATGTTTTTTGTATTGTGCTTGTTCACTAAGCAAAAGATTGAAAGCTTCGCTTAGAAGATTAATTTGCTTTAGATTTTTGTTGATTTTTTGTCTTAACACAAAGGATTTTTTGTAAAAATTTTTAACAAAACCACCTTTTAAGATAATACCTTCTTTGTGTTCTAAAAGATTTTGAAAATGAGTATTTTGTACTTTAAAATCTTCTAAAATGGATTTAATAAAATTTGAAAATTCTTCTATGCTAGAAAGCTTAAATTCTTCATTTTGAAGTTTATAAATTTTTTCATCATTAAAAAGCCAAGTTTCCAAATTTAATCCCACATAAACAAAAATTTTTTGTCCATAAATTTCACTATAGAAAGTTTCTAAATTCTTTGCTTGTAGGATTTTTTTTAGATTTTCGTGTAGTTCTAGCATTTTATTTGCCTCTTAAGTGATAAAAATTTCTTTTAAATTGCGTAAAAGAATTATTCAAAATTGCTTCACGCATCTTTCTTGCAAGTTCAAGATAATAATGTAGATTGTGCAAACTTGCCAAACGAAAAAAAGTAAGTTCTTTAGCTTTGAAAAGATGGTTTAAATAACCCCTTGAAAAATTACGACAAGTATAACATGAGCAAGCAGGATCTATGGCTTCATGATCGTTGATAAATTCTGCTTTTTTGATATTAAATTTTCCAAAACTTGTGAAAAATGTTCCATTTCTTGCATTTCTAGTTGGCATCACACAGTCAAACATATCTACTCCTCGCTCAACATTTTCTACCAAATCTTCAGGCGTTCCTACGCCCATTAAATATCTTGGACGATTTTCATCTAGATAAGGGTTTAAATTTTGCACTGTTTCGTACATCAAGGCGTTTTCTTCGCCCACGCTAAGCCCACCTATAGCTAAACCATCAAATGGCATTTCATTTAAACTTAAAGCGCAACGCTTTCTTTCTTCATAATCTGTACCACCTTGGATAATACCAAAAATATTTTGCCCTATACCTATACCTTTATTTTGCATATTTTTATGATAAGTAATAGCTTCTTTTGCCCAAAGTATAGTGCGATCAACAGAAATTTTAACCCTTTCTTTGGTTGCGGGTAGGGCTACTAAATCATCTAAAATCATCATAATATCAGAGTTAAAATCATATTGAGTATCTAAAACACTTTTTGGAGTAAAAAGATGACGACTCCCATCGATGTGACTTTTAAATTCTATACCTTCATTAAAATGTTTGGAATTTTTACTTAAAGAAAAAGCTTGAAAACCACCACTATCGGTTAAAAAACTTCTATCAAATTTCGTAAATCCATGTAAACCTCCAAAATCTTTTACCACTTTGGAAGTTGGACGCAAGTACATGTGATAGGTATTTGCTAAAATAATTTTTGCATCAAGCTCGTTTTTCATATCATTAGCATCAAGACTTTTAACCGCTCCTACTGTGCCAACAGGCATAAAAACAGGGGTTAAAAAAGTGCTGTGTGCGGTAGTGATTTCACAAACCCTTGCCATTCCATCTTTATGCTTTAATTTAAATTCCATTTGTTATAATTTCCTTTTTGGAGTTTAAAATGAATAATATTTTAATTATAATAGACGGTATTTTAGCAAAGCATTTCTTAGAAAGGCTTTGTTTTGAAAAAGGCTTAGGTTACTTTTTTACAGTAGTGTGTCAAAATAGTGAAAAAAATAACTTAAATATTTCTAGTGAGTATATTGACTTGCATTATTTTGATCCTACAAGCACAGCGCGTCTTGAAAATATTATGAGTAAAGATTTTAAACAGGCTTTTATTTATATGCAAGATGAATTTGAAACTAAAAAAAGTTATGAGGCTTTGCGCTCTTTAAATCCAAATTTAGAAATAGAAATAATGGATTTTTGGGGGTTAAGTGTTAATGATACTCATGCAAATTTAGCTGATGCTAGAATGACTTTAAGCCGTAGATTTATGGATTTTTTACCAGATATTGCTTTAACAGCTCAGTATATAGGACTTGGGGTTGGAGAGATTATGGAAGTAAAAATTCCAGCAGGATCTATTTTTGCTTATAGGCACATAAGTTCAATACAACAAAAAAGGTGGCGCATAGTCCTTATTTATAGAAATTCTAAGATTTATTTTGTAAAACCATCTTTTGTTTTAGAGCCAAATGATAGCATTTTGATCGTTGGAGATCCTGTTGTTTTACAAAGTATTTTTCATAATATAAGAGGCAAAGCAGGGCAATTTCCTATGCCTTTTGGAAGTAATGTTTTTGCTTTAATTGATATGAAAAATATGAATCAAAATATGCAAGAAAGAGTGCTTGATACTACTTTAAAATTAACTCAAAAAAGCAATGCAAAAAGATTTTTTATACATGTTATCAATCCTAAATTAGGGGTAATGTATGAAAAATTAAAAAAACTTTCCGAGGATAAAGAAGGTGTGTTTTTTGATTATTTCAACACGGATTTTAAACAAATTTCCACATGGTTGCAAAATAATGATATAGGATTAGTTGTAACCGATATAAAAAATTTTGAGAAAGAAAAACAAGCTTTTTTTGATTTAAAAATTCCTATTATGAAAGTGGGTGAAGCTTCTTTTGATGAGCTTAAAGAAGCGATTATTTTAAGTGCCGATGAGAGTGAACTTGAAAACAATGCAAATGTCATTACTGATTTAAGTAAACAGCTTGATTTTGGAGTTATTTTATATTATTATAATCCAAATTCTCAAAATACTACAGATATGGAGGAGTATTTTAGAAGTTTATCTAAGCTTTATGATAAAAATATACAAATTATTAATAAAAATGATGAAAACCCTCTTTTAAATTTGCAATATCGCGAAGATTTGTTACAATTTGTGAGTTTTCAAAAAGAATTACTAAATAGAGATTTTGGCAGAAATTTAAGTACAAATTTAAATAGGCATTATTATAAAATGAGACAAAATTACCAACTTTTCATACCAGTAGAATAAATAATTAATTAAATGTGATAGAATAAACGCAAAAAGAGTAGTTCAATGCAAGTAGAAGTTAAGTTAAAAGAAAATGCTTATAAGGTTTATATTGATGAACTTGAAGAATTAGAATTTGATAGTAAGGTTTTTATACTTTCAAATCCTAAGATTTCAGGTCTTCATTTGAAAACATTACTTTCTAAAATTAAGGCAAAAGAAATTTTTATTGCCACTGTAAAAGATGGTGAAGAATATAAAAATTTAAGCACCATGGAAGAAATTTTAAACCAAATGTTTAATTCTAAATTGGATAGAAAAAGCGTGCTTATAAGTTTTGGTGGTGGCGTGATTAGTGATATGGGCGGATTTGCTGCTAGTATTTATCAAAGAGGCATTGATTTTATAAATATTCCTACTACACTTTTAGCTTGCGTTGATGCAGCAGTAGGTGGAAAAACAGGTGTTAATAATAATTTTGGTAAAAATCTTATTGGCACTTTTTATCAACCTAAAGCTGTATATTGCGAGAGTTCTTTTTTAAAGACTTTGAGCTCTAGAGAACTTGCTGCAGGCATGGCTGAATTTATTAAAATGGCAGCAATGTTTGATGATAGTATACTTGATTTTATAGAAAAAATTGATGAAAAAAGTTTCTTCAATGCTACTTGTGAGAATGAAATTTTTACTCAAATTATAGTAAGAAGCATAGAACTTAAATCAAGGGTTGTTGAACAAGATGAAAAAGAATCAGGGCTTAGAATGCTTTTAAATTATGGTCATACTTTTGCTCATGTTATAGAAAATTTTACAGATTATAAGCTTTATTTACACGGAGAAGCGGTAGCTATAGGTATGGTTATGGCAAATCAATTGGCTTTAAATTTAGGGCTTTTGGATAAAATGCAAAGTCAAAAAATAAAAGCTATTTTACTTAAATTCGGTTTGCCAATATCATATAAAATCAACAATGTAGATGAATTTTATGAAGCTTTTTTCATGGATAAAAAAAGCTCTAATAAAAAAATCAATTTTGTTCTTGCTAGTCCTTTGGGCAAGGGTTTGATAAAAGGTGATATTTCTAAAGAAGATATAATTGCAACTTTAAGAGAATTCCAATGAAAAAAATTATTATTTTAACCTTTTTTGTTGTTTTTGCTTTTGGTGATGTAAATCGGACTATTATTAATAATATAAATGAGAAAATTAATACTTTAAATACTGTAATCAGTGCTAGTATTTGGAATATACGTTATGAAAATTTTATAAAATATCAAGATATAAATGATGAATTAATCATTTTAAATCTTAATTTAAAAAAGACTTCCGATATTCACCAACAAGAAGAACTTAAACGCAAGATAGCAAATTTAGAAGAGCAATTGAGCTTGCTTAAAGAATATAAAGATTTAAATTTTGCACAAAGTCTTAGTGCCCCTGATAATATAGAAACTTTATCTAAGCTTACTAATCCTTTGGCTATTATAGGAGCTTTTTCTCATATTAAGAAATTAAAAGGAGAAAAGGAAGAGTATATATTTAAATTTAATGATTTTAAAAATTTAGTAGATAAAATCAGGGAAAAAAACTCAGAACTTAAGGAATTAGTTGAGCTTAAACCAAGTGTTGAGAATATAGAAGCTTTAAAAGCTTCGGATAAAAAGTTGGAAGAATTTGAGCAAGCTTTAAATTTTGCTAGTGTTTCTTATTCTGTTTATGAGAAAAAAATTGATGAAGAGCTTTCTCGAGTAAGTGCTGAGATTAAAGTTCAAAGCTTAAGGGCTGTAAATATACTTGTTGCTATTGTTATTGTTATAGCTATAGCTTTTATGTTGAAATTTATTGCTAAAAAATACATTAAAGATAGTGAAAGATATTATACTGCTACGAAGATTATTAATTTTATTAATATAAATATTATTTTTCTTATTTTGCTCTTTGCTTATATAGAAAATATTACTTATCTTGTAACTATACTTGGTTTTGCCTCTGCGGGCTTAGCTATTGCTATGAAAGATATGTTTATGTCTATGCTTGGATGGTGTGTGATTATTTTTGGCGGAAGTTTTAGAGTAGGGGATCGTGTAAAGGTTTTTCAAAATGATACTACCTATATAGGAGATATTATAGACATTTCTTTTTTACGCATTACTCTTTATGAAGAGCTTACACTTGAAACTTATAATAAAAATCGTCGTAGTGGGCGTATTATATTTATTCCTAATAACTATGTTTTTACAAATTTGCTTGCTAATTATACTCACCATGGTATGAAAACCGTGCTTGATGGCATTGATATAAGTGTTACTTTTGATAGCAATCTTGATAAGGCGCAAGAAATTGTGGAAAATATTGTTACACGCCATGCTAAAGGTTATACTGAGCTTGCTAGAAAAAATATAGCTCGTTTACAACATGAATATAGTATTAAAAATCCTAAAGTGGAGCCAAGGTTTTTTATGTTTTTTGAGCATTGGGGAATGCGAATTTCTGCATGGTATATGACTAATGCTTATGCGGCTTTGGTATTAAGAAGTACGATTAGCAAAGAGATTATAAAAGAATTTAATAAGCATAAAGATATAAAAATCGCTTATCCATCGCAAAATTTATATTTAGGAAATTTAAATCAAAATCATTTTGAACAACATCATGAAAATACGCATTTTTATGCAAGGAATAAAGATTGAAAGAAAAAGTTTTTTTTAAAACCTTTGGGTGTCGCACAAATATTTATGATACAGAGCTTTTAAAAAGTTATGTAAAAGATTATGAGATTATAAATGATGAGAATAAAGCACAAATTATCGTTGTAAATTCTTGCACGGTTACAAATGGAGCTGATAGCGGGATAAAGTCTTATGTAAATACTATGCAAAAAAAAGGCATTAAAGTTATACTTACAGGTTGTGGTGCTGTAAGCAAAGGTAAGGAGCTTTTAGATAAAAAACAGGTTTTTGGAGTGCTTGGAGCGTCAAATAAAGATAAAATCAATGAATTTTTAGGAGCAAAGACAAGTTTTTATGAACTTGGAAATTTAAATTTTATTGATAAAGATATAGTTTGTGAGTATGAAAATCATACCAAAGCTTTTGTGAAAATTCAAGAAGGTTGTGATTTTGCTTGTTCTTATTGTATTATCCCTAGCGTGCGGGGTAAATCAAGAAGTGTAGATGAAAAAGCTCTTTTAAAACAAGTTGAAATTTTGGGGGCTAATGGCTATAGTGAAATTGTTTTAACAGGGACTAATATAGGTTCATATGGGCTTAAAAATGGCACAAGTTTAGGCAAGCTTTTGCAAAAAATGGGACAAATTTCAGGTATAAAACGCATAAGGTTAGGTAGTTTAGAACCCGCACAAATTGATGAAAGTTTTTTAGAAATTTTAGATGAGACTTGGCTTGAAAGGCATTTACATATTGCTTTGCAACATACAAGTGAAAAAATGCTTCGCATAATGCGAAGAAGATCGCATACGGATAATGATTTAAAGCTTTTTAATACTATAGCAAGCAAAGGATATGCTTTAGGGACGGATTTTATAGTAGCTCATCCAGGCGAGAGTGAAGAAGTGTGGCAAGAAGCTTTGAAAAAATTTAAAGAATTTCCACTCACTCATATTCATGCTTTTATTTTTAGTCCTAGAAACAACACGCATTCTGCTACCATGAAAGATGTGATAAATGGAACTTTAGCTAAAGAAAGATTAAACACTTTAAAATCCATAGTAGAAAAAAATAATTATGAATTTAGAAAAAAAAATCAAGTTTCACTTGAAGTTTTGGTAGAAAATCAAAAAGATGGTTTTTTTGAGGGTTATGATCAGTTTTTTAATAAGATCAAAATTAAAAGTGATAAAGATATAGCTAAAGAATGGATTGTTATATCTCAATATGAAGTACAAGAAAAGTCTAACTTTGCAAATTTAAAAGGCTAGATAATGAAAAATAAAAAGATAATTTTAGCATCTTTTATGGTTTTATGTATGCTTTTGGGAATTTTATATTTTAAAAATGAACCTAAATATATAGATGAAAATCTTTATCAAAGTCTGTTAAGTCAAAATTTAATCCAAAAAGCTGTGATTGATAAAGACGAAATTTGGCTTAAGGCGGAAGGTGAAAATTACGTAATTATAAAAGATGGCATAGATATAAAAACACTTTTAGCAAAAGTTCCCGTAGAAGTTAAAAAAGATAACACGCTTTGGGTGTTTTTTATTTTACTTGTTTTTATTATCGCACTTTTTATAAGTCTTGGCTATTTTGCTCGTAAAAAAGAGTTAGCTAAATATCCAATATCAAATAAGAATCAAAATCACACTCAGGCACAAAATTCAAATATAAATTTAGAAAGTTCTCATATAAAACCTGTGATTTCAAATATTACTTTTAATGATGTAGCAGGTGTTGATGAAGTTAAAATGGAGCTAAGCGAACTTGTGGATTTTTTACAAAATCCTAAAAAATATAAAGAATTTGGTGTAAAAATGCCAAAAGGTGTTTTAATGGTAGGCCCACCTGGTGTAGGAAAAACATTGATAGCAAAAGCAGTTGCAGGAGAAGCAGAGGTGCCATTTTTTTATCAAAGCGGTTCAAGTTTTGTTGAAATTTATGTAGGTATGGGTGCAAAAAGAGTTAGAGAGCTTTTTTCAAAAGCTAAAATGATGGCTCCTAGTATAGTTTTTATCGATGAAATAGATGCTGTAGGTAAGGCAAGAGGAGAAATGTCAAATGTTGAAAGAGATAGCACTTTAAATCAACTTTTAACTCAAATGGATGGTTTTGAGGACAATAGTGGGGTTATAGTTATAGCTGCGACAAATAAAATCGAACTTATGGATCCTGCTTTATTGCGTTCGGGGCGTTTTGATAGGAGAATTTTTTTATCTTTGCCTGATTTTAAGGATAGACTTAAAATTTTAGAAATTTATATGAAAGATAAAAACAATAATGTCAATTTAAATAAAATCGCCAAAGCAAGCGTAGGTTTTAGTGGAGCAGGGCTTGAAACTTTGGTCAATGAAGCGGCAATTAATGCTTTAAGAAGAAATAGTGCTTTAGTTGAGGAAAGTGATTTTTATGCTGTATTAAATAAAGTTCTTTTAGGCAAGAAAAAGATTTTAAGTTTTAATGATGAAGAGAAGAAAATTCAAGCCACTTATCAGGCTGCAAAAGCTTTGAGTGCGTATTATTTTGACATAGGATTTGAAAAAATCACTCTTATTGAAGATCGTTTTAAAGAATATGAGCATAATATAAGATCAAAATCAGAGCTTATCAATCGTATAAAAGTTTATTTGGCTGGTTCTAGAGCTATGAGATTGATTTATAATGAAAGTTATACTAACTCGCAAGATGATTTTTTAAAGATTAAAGAATTGCTTGATTATATGTTGAGTTTTGATATGTTAGAAGAGTCAAATTTAAATGAACAAAAAAAAGAAATGGATGAATTTTTAAATTCTATGAAGGATAAAATTTTAAAATTATCAGAGCTTTTGCTTGAAAAAGAAAAGATAGAATATGATGATGTTAAAAATATAATGCAGGTTTGATTATATTTTAATCATCAATTTCTTTGTGCAAGATAGTTCCATTAAAATCTATAAGAATTTTTACATCGTTATCAAGTTTAATCTTGTAATGGTTGATTTTTCTTTCGATTTCTCTAGCTTTTATATTTGGAAATTCGTTTTTAATGATATTGACTAAATTTTGAGGTAAAAAATCTAGATCAAAAGGAAAGGCTTTATTTTCAATTTCCTTCCAAGCTCCATCTATGTCAAATTCAAGTTCTGTCCCATCGCTAAGATAGACTTCATAGGAATTTTTGTCTTTTTGTACGATCCCTATGGGTGCTTTGAAATTATGTTGTAAAAATTCTTTAGAAACACTTGGCAAATTATCAGCAGAAATTATTATATCAGCATTTAAAGATAAACTTAAAATAGTAATAATACTTAAAAATTTAATTTTCAATATTTTTCCTAATTATTTTTTAGTAAAATTGTAAAGAATTTATGTGAATTTTATGTGAATTTTAAGACAATATTATAAAAAATAAAGGTTTTATACTTTGCTTACAATTTTTTTAATTTTTTTAAATATTTTATGTTATTTTTTGATTTCTTATGATTATTATAATATCCTTGGTTTGAATATTTTATTTTTTAATGGAGCTTATTGGCAACTTTTAAGTTCAATGTTTTTACATGGAAATTTAACTCATCTTATATTAAATATGATAGTTTTGTTTCAATTTGGGCGTATATTAGAAACTTATTTAGGTGCTTTGCGTTTTATTTTTATTTATTTTATTGGCGGATTGTTGTGTTCACTTTTAAGTGTTTTTTATGTGTATTTTGATTTTAAATATTTCGGAGAAAATATAAATGTCATAGGCGCTAGTGGTGCAATTTGTGTTTTAATGGGCTTTTATGCTGTTCTTGATAAAAATAGCACAAAAGGACTTATAGTGGCAATTTTACTTATGAGTTTTGCGCCATTGCTTATGGGGGTAAATGTTGCTTGGTATGGTCATATTTTCGGGTTTATGTGTGGTTATATTTTAGCTAAAATAAAAGAGGTAAAATGAAAAAAATTTATATTATAAGACATGCAAAAGCAAGTAAGAGTGGGGATATTGATGATTTTGAAAGAAAACTTACTAAGAGTGGAAAGGAAGATTTAAAAAAACTTTTTAAAAATCTTGCCTTGCATGAAATTCATCCTGATTTGGTGCTATCAAGTCCTGCTGTTAGAACCGCTAAAACAGCGAAAAAAATAGCCAAATTTTATAATTTTGATAAAAATAAAATTTGTTTTGATGAAAGATTGTATCTTTGTAATGTTGAAAATTTGCTAAAAATTCTACAAGATATTGATGATGAGTTTAACGAAGTATTTTTAGTGGGTCATAATCCTGGTTTAATGGAGCTTGGAGAGTTATTAAGCTCGCTATGTTTAGCTTCTTTTCCAACTTCTTCTATCTTGTGTTTAGAATTTGATATTAAGGAATTTAAAAATTTAAAAAAACATAGCGGAAAATTAGTTTTTTTTGAACATGTGCGCAAGTTAAAAGAAGAAAAAGATTTGGGTTTTTAGTAAGAGATTGACTCTTACTTCCAACCTTCAATATAATTTTTTAGTTTTCTTCCTACTTTAGGGTGTTTGAGTTTTTTTATAGCTGAACTTTCTATTTGTCTCACTCTTTCTCGAGTGACATTAAGCTCTTTTCCAATTTCCTCTAAAGTTCTATCACTTTCATCATCCATTAAACCAAAACGCATACGAATTACCGCTTTTTCTCTATCGTTTAATTGATCTAAAACTTCATCAATTTGTTCTTTTAAATCATCCTTTAAGATATGATCCATTGGAGAAAGTGAATTTCTATCTTCAACAAAATCTCCAAATTTACCATCATCTTCATTTCCTATTGGAGCTTCAAGAGAAATTGGTTCTTTTGTGATTTTAATAACTTGTTTAACCTTATCTACGCTTAAACCTACTTCTTTAGCTATAACACTGACATCAGGTTCTTTTCCATCTTTTTGTAGATGTTCGCGGATAATTTTGTTAATTTGATTGATGGTTTCTATCATGTGGATTGGAATTCTTATGGTTCTTGCTTGGTCAGCTATAGCCCTTGAAATAGCTTGCCTGATCCACCAAGTTGCATAAGTGGAAAATTTATAACCCCTTTTGTATTCAAACTTATCCACAGCTTTCATTAAACCTATATTTCCTTCTTGAATAAGATCTAAGAAAGGTAGACCACGATTTGTGTAGCGTTTAGCTATGCTTACAACAAGACGCAAGTTCGATTTTGCCATTCTTCCTTTTGCTTCATCAGAGATTTTTTTACCGCGTTTAATTTGCTCTAAAATTTCTTTTAAACGTGATTTTTCAAGATCAAAGCTTTTTTTACTAGCTTCTTTAGTTTGAAATAGTTTTTTAATTTCCATATAAGTGCTTACCATGGTTGTTTCTAAAGCTCGCTCTGTGATTTCTTCTTTGCTCAATTTTGTAATATCTTTTAAAATATCTGCATGGCGTTTTTTAAGTTCATCAGAAAACATAGGTAAGCGGTATTCTAAACGCTTAAGTTCTTTGTCAAATTCTTCATCGCTTTTTAGTGCAGTTTCCATTGATTTTACGATTTCACTAATAAGTTTTGAAGTAGGGCCTAGATCCATTAATTTTTCTTTTAAAATATTTTTTTTGAACGCAATGCTTAATTTATCTAAAAGCTCGTCTCCACTTTCTTTGTCTTTGGATGTTTTTAGCCAATCTTTTTTAGCTTTTTCTAGAGCTTTAAATTTTTCTATAACTTTTAAAGTTCTTTCATCTTCTTTTTTGCTGTTTTTTTTAGCATTTTCTTCATCTGATTCTAATTCTGTTTCGTTTTCTTCATCTTCATCTATATCAAGTTCATCAAGTTTATCATCACTTTTTTCTTCATCGTCAAAGCTTTTAAATAGTTCTTTTACCCTTCTTTCTCTGTTTATTAAAGGTTCTTTATAATCTAAAATAAAATCTATCAAATAAGGTACAGAACAAAAAGCATCAATGATAATATCTTCGCCAAGTTCTATTTTTTTGGAAATTTCAATTTCTTCATCTTTATTTAATAAAGCAATTTGTCCCATTTCTCTTAAATACATACGAACAGGAGAGTCTGATCTGCTCCATTCTAATAAATCGTTTTCATTGGCTAAATCAAATTCGTTCTCAAGGCTTGTATCTTGGAGTTTTTGTTTTTCTTCTTGAAGTCTTTTTGCATCTTCTATGTTTTTCATTTGTGCAATTTCGGCTGCTGAAAAAAGTTGCACTTTGTGTTTTTTCATTAATGCTTGTACTTTTTTAGCGGTTGATGCACTTGGTTGTTTTGTAAGATATTTTACCAATTTTTCATATGTGATATAATCTTTTGCATTTTCTTGAAATAATTCTTCTAATTCAGCTTCTTGAGTTTTGGCGTTCATTGATTATCCTTGAAATTTATATAAGCTTTGGATTTTATCTAAAAATTGCTTAACTTTCTATATAAATCGGTTATTATGCTTATGATTTGAATATTTTTTCAAATTTTTCTAAAGCTCTGTTAAAATTATAATTTTTTCTTTTTAAGGTGTAAAATTTACGCTTTAGGTTGATATTTTTTAATTTAATTTCATAAAGTGTTGAATTTTTTAATTCTTTTTCTATGCTTTTTTTGGAAAAAATAGAGATTGCTTTTTTTTGTAAAACAAGTTCTTTAATCGCGGCCATTCTATCAAGCTCAAGAAAAATATTAAGTTTTTTTGAGCTTGCACCAATTTCGTTTAAAAATTTATCCCTTAAGCCTGAGCCTACTTCTCTTAAAATCCACTTTTGTTCTAAAAGTTCATCGATATAAAATTCTTTTTCATTGAGTTTTTTATCACTTGTAGCTACTATAAGTTCATCATCTTGCCAAAAATTTATTTCTAAATTTTCATACTCCACTAAAGCCGGATCAAGTTCTGCTTCAATGATTGCAAATTCTATATTTCCGTTTTTTAGCAAATTTAAACATTCTTTTGAATTCTGCGTTTGAGAGTGAATTTCTATGTTTTTAAATTCTGCTTTAAAATCAAATAAAATAGGAGCTAAAAAATGTTCAGAAATGCTTTGAGTTGAGGCTATTTTTATTTCCCCTAAGAGCATACTTTCGTCGTTTAATTTTTCTAAGCTTTGGTAGTAGGCTTGTATAATTTTTAACCAATTTTTTCCTAGTTCTAAAGCTTTTGGTGTAGGTAAGAGTTTTTTTCCAAGTCTTTCAAATAAAATACCATCAAATTTATTTTCTAAATTTTTAATTACTATTGAAACATTAGGTTGAGTTATGGAAAAATTGTTGGCTGTATGAGTTGGACTTTGAGTGTTTAAAAGATCTAAAAATATTTCCATATCTTTGATTTTCATGAGTGATTCCTTTATTTAATAAAAAAAATTTATTATAAAAATTAAAATAATATATTTTTATAATTTTAATAAAAAAAATATAATAACACAAAATTTACAAAAAAGGAAAATAAATGAAAGCAAGTTTTTTAGCACATAGCGTGGCTATAGTGCGATCAAATTTTAAGGGTTTGCTTTTTACTGCTTGTATAGTGATTTTTGCTATGTATCTTTCTAGTGTTCAAAGTATCAAAGATACTACCCATTTAGCAGCGACTGCCTTTGCTATCATCATAGGAGTATTGCTTTCTCCTTGGTTTTTTAAATACCAACATCATTTTCAAGCTGGAGTGCATTTTAGTGCGAAAAAGCTTTTAAGACTTGGCATTGTTTTATATGGTTTTAATATCACTTTAACTGAGCTTTTAAGCGTAGGATTGAAAGGATTTTTGCTTTCTGCTATAGTGATATTTTTTGTTTTTATGATTGCTTTATTTATAGGAATGAAAATTTTTAAACTCGATAAAGAAACTTCTATGCTTGTTGGAGCCGGAAGTGCGATTTGCGGTGCGGCAGCGGTTTTAGCACTAGAGTCAAGTTTGAAAAGTGATCCTTTTAAGGGAATTTTAGCTGTAGGTACGGTGGTGATTTTTGGACTTGTGTTTATGTTCTTATATCCCATAGCTTTTTCTTTAAATCTTTTTCCTTTTTTTGATCAAAATGCTATGGGTGTTTTTATGGGAGCTACTTTGCATGAGGTGGCAAATGTTGCAGGTGCTGCTGAAATGGCAAAGGATATGGCAGGATTTGAGCAAGGTGCTTCTAATGTTGCAGTGATTATAAAAATGATGAGAGTGATTTTACTTGTGCCTTTTTTGCTTATAGTGACTTATTTTTTCGCTAAAAATCAGCATTCAAGCAGTGGAAAAACTGCAAAAAGTATCACTATACCTTATTTTGCATTCGCATTTTTAGGTATGATAGTTTTAAATACATATCTAGCAAGTAAAGAAAGTATTTTAGGTATTGCTACGAGTGATATTATCTCTTTAGGTAAAACACTTTGTACTTTATGTATCGTTTTTGCTATGGCAGCTTTAGGCTTGCAAATTGACTTTAAAAAATTTTTAAAAAGTGGCTCTAGGGTATTTGGCTTGGCTTTTGTTTTAGGGCTTGTTTTGATTTTTGGAGGATATTTTTTAACCTTAGTTTTTAAAGGTATACTTTGGTAATAAAAATTATTTTTTAGAAAATTTTATTTTATTAATCAACTAAGAATATAATTTAATTCATTAATTAAATTTATTAAAAAGGAATAAAGATGAAAAAAATTCTTGTAAGTGTTTTAAGTTCTTGCTTGTTAGCTTCGGCTTTAAGTGCTGTATCTTTTAAAGAAGATAGTTTAAAGGTTTCTTTTGAAGGATATAAAACTAAAGATATGATAGGAACAAAAGGTGAATTTAAAAATGTAGAATATAAATTTTCTAAAAATACAAAGGATTTGGCAAGTTATCTTAAAGGTGCTAAAGCTACCATAAAGCCAAGCAATGCTTTTATGGGTGAAGGCAATGATATTATAACCAATAATATCACAAAAGTATTTTTCCCTGCTTTATTGGGAGATACGGATATTAAAGTTGTTTTTCAAGATGTGATTGCGGGTGAAAATAAAGGCGTTATTTCAGCAAAAATTACTATGGATAAAAAAAGTACTATTGTACCTTTAACTTATACCATCAAAGATAATAAATTTGAAGCTAAAGGACAACTTGATTTGCATACTTTTAAAAATGGTTCTAAAGCATTAAAAGCATTAAGCGATGTTGCTGCAGGACATGGTGGAATTTCTTGGCCTTTAGTGGATATCAGTTTTAATGCTGATTTAGCAGAATAAAAAGTAGCCTTAGGGCTACTTTAAAATACAATATCTTCTTAAATTATTTTCAAAAATTTCATAATCTTTTATATTTTCAAGTTCTTGATAAATTTCGCTACCTTTCCATAAAATAAAAACTGTATTTTCATCTTTTAGATTTTTGCAAATTTCAAGCAAAGGCTTGACATCCATTAAGGCTCTTGAAGTGATGATATCAGCTTTAAAGGTATTCTTGTATTCTTGAACTTTTTCTTTGTAAATATGCAAATTTGGAAGTTCACATTCTATTTTTAATGTCCGCAAAAAGGCAGCTTTTTTGGGATTGGGTTCGAAAAGATGAAAATTGCTTTGCAGTAAAAAAGCTAAAAATACAGCTGGAAATCCTGCGCCACTTCCTATATCGGCAATATTTTTTGCTTTAGAAAAATCATAAAAATCTAAAATTTTAATACTATCAAAGATATTTTCATCTATATTTTTTAAATGAGTAAGATTGTGAATGCGGTTAAATTTAGATAATAATTCTTTATAAATTTTTACCTTTTCTTCAAAGTTTTTTAAATCGTAGTTTTGCAAAAAATCATAATCTTTAAAAATCATTTATTTAAGATGTCCCATTTGAGTTTGTTTTATGTTTAAATACTCTACATTAAAACGATTAGGTTCTATTAAAATCGGTATGCGTGTGATGATTTTTTCTTTGATGGAATCTAGCTTTTCAGGGTTATTTGTGAGTAAATTAACCTTAGAAATTTCATAGTGTTTGAGTATAAATTCTACAATTTCATAAGTTCTCTCATCGGCTTTAAAGCCAAGCTGATGATTTGCTTTAATCGTATCAAAACCTTTATCTTGTAAAGCATAAGCATTAACCTTGTTAAAAAGCCCTATACCCCTTCCTTCTTGCCTAAGATAAATCACCATTCCGCCATTCTTTTCTATATATTTTAGCGAAAATTCAAGCTGTTCCCCACAATCACATTTTAAACTCCCTAAAGCATCTCCTGTTAAGCACTCTGAATGAATTCTTAGATTGAGTGTGTCTTTTGGAGTATTTTTAAATATACATAAATGTTCTTTATCATTTTCTTTGAAACTTTGTATTTGGAAATTTCCCCATTTGCTAGGTAAATTCGCAATTTCTGAAATTTTTATTTTCATTTACTACTCTCTATAATCAAATTTATGTTAAGATTTTAGCAAAAAAAGGACAAAAAAATGTTTAAAAGATTTAGAAGATTAAGGCTTAATGAAAACTTAAGAGCCATGGTAAGAGAAAATTCTTTAAGTGTAAATGATTTGATTTATCCGCTTTTTGTGGTTAATGGAACGGGGATAAAAAAAGAAATTTCTTCTATGCCTGATGTGTTTCAAATGAGTTTAGATGAAATTTTAAAAGAGTGTCAAAATGTAGTCAATTTAGGCATTAAAGCCATTATACTTTTTGGCGTTTTGGAAAATGAGAAAAAAGATAGCTGTGGAAGCGATGCTTTAGATGATGAAGGGCTTGTTGCAAGAAGTATAAGAGAGATTAAGAAAAATTTTCCAGATCTTTTTATAATCAGCGATCTTTGTTTTTGTGAATACACAGATCACGGGCATTGTGGGATTATCGATCCAAAAACAAAAAGTGTAGATAATGATGCCACTTTAGAAATTTCAGCCAAACAAGCCTTAGTTCACGCAAGAGCAGGGGTAGATATGATAGCACCTAGTGGAATGATGGATGGTATTATCACTACTTTGCGTGAAGCTTTGGATAAAGAAGGTTTTGAAAATTTGCCTATAATGGCGTATTCTACTAAATTTGCTTCAAGTTATTATGGGCCATTTCGAGATGTGGCAGAATCAGCTCCAAGTTATGGAGATAGAAAAAGCTATCAAATGGATTTTGCTAATGGTAGAGAAGCTTTAGAAGAAAGCTTAGAAGATGAAGCACAAGGAGCCGATATTTTGATGGTAAAACCCGCTCTTGCTTATCTTGATGTGGTTAAAGAAATATCCTTTCATTCTAACTTGCCTTTGTGTGTTTATAATGTAAGCGGAGAGTATGCTATGTTAAAGGCAGCTAAAAATGCAGGAGTGATTGATTATGAAAAAGTTTTGTATGAAACTATGATAGCTTTTAAAAGAGCAGGAGCAAAGCTTATCATCACTTATCATGCCAAAGAATTAGCTAAAATGTTAAAAGGAGAAAAATGAAACATTTTTTAACTTTAAGAGATTTTTCTAAGGAGGAAATTTTAAGCCTTGTAAATCATGCTAGCGAGCTTAAAAAAGAGCCTAAAAAACTTTTACAAGATAAAACTTTAGCGATGATTTTTGAGAAAAATTCTACAAGAACAAGAATGGCCTTTGAATTAGCCATAACAGAGCTTGGCGGAAAGGCTTTATTTTTAAGCAGCAATGATTTACAACTTAGTCGTGGCGAGCCTGTAAAGGATACAGCTAGGGTGATAGGGGCGATGGTTGATTTTGTGATGATGAGAGTCAATAAACATGAAACTTTACTCGAATTTGCAAGATATTCTAAAGCCCCTGTGATCAATGCTTTAAGCGAACTTTATCACCCTACTCAGGTTTTAGGAGATTTGCTTACTATTAAAGAATGGAATAAAATGCAAAATGGTATAGCAAAAGTTGCTTTTATCGGAGATAGTAACAATATGTGCAATTCTTGGCTTATTACGGCTGCGATTTTGGGCTTTGAATTTAGTATAGCTATACCAAAAAACTATAAAATTATCCCTGAAATTTGGGAATTTGTTATGAAACAGGCTTTGATTTCAGGAGCTAAAATTTCCTTAAGTCATGATAAATTTGAAGCCTTAAAGGATAAAGATGTAGTCATTACCGATACTTGGGTTTCTATGGGTGAAGAGAATGAAAAAGAACGCAAGATTAAAGAATTTGAAGGATTTATGATTGATGAAAAGGCTATGAGTGTTGCCAATAAAGACGCGATATTGCTTCATTGTTTGCCTGCTTATAGGGGTTATGAAGTGAGTGAAGAAATTTTTGAAAAACATGCAGATGTAATTTTTGAAGAAGCAAGAAATCGCCTTTATGTGGTAAAAGCCTTGCTTTGCTTTTTGGATAATCAGAGAGGAAGAGAATGAAAGAGCTAGAAAAGTATAGCACTTGCTTAAAACGCATTGATGAATTTAGTCAAAATCTAGGAATAAAGAAAAAAGATAGAACGATTTTTAAAATGAAGCAAAGCGAGAATGAAAACGAAAAATGTTTAGTTCTTGAAAATGGAAGTTTTGATTCTCCTGAGCCTTGGTTTGTGATCGATGAAAACGATGAAATTCACACTTTGCTTTCTTTACAAAGTCTTAAGAATATACTTGAAAGTTTAAAACAAAGTCAAAAAGAGAATTTTGAATTGCGTTTAGAAAAGGCGATTTATCAACAAATTCCTGTAGATTTTAACGATGTTTGGACGGTTGCTATGGATGAGATCAAGCAAAAGGCACAAAATGGCACCATGGAAGTTAGTATTGATCTTGAAAAATTAATTTCTAAAATCAAACAAGAACATCCAAATTTATTTGTAGATATGCAAGCGATGATAGAAAGGGTAAATCAAAATGAGAGATTATAAAGCTTTTGTAAAATACTCTAAAGCAGGACCACGCTACACTTCTTATCCTACAGCAGTAGAGTTTAATGCAAATTTCAAATACGAAGAATATATAGAAATTTTAAAAAAGCAAGATAGATCTTTATCGCTTTATTTTCATTTACCTTTTTGTAGGAGTGCCTGTTATTTTTGTGGTTGCAATGTTATTTATACAGCCAAAGAAGAGAGTAAAGAAAGGTATTTAACTTATATTTTTAAAGAGCTTGATATTTTAAGTACCATTTTGGATACCAAGCGTGAAGTGGTGCAAATGCACTTTGGGGGCGGAACTCCAACTTTTTTTAGTGCTAAACAACTTCAAAATTTGATTTTAAAAATCAGATCTATTTTTAGAAATTTTTCTAAAGATGCAGAGATTAGCTGTGAGATCGATCCGCGTTTTTTAAATGACGAACAAGCCACAGTTTTAACGCAAAATGGCTTTAATCGTATCAGCTTTGGAGTGCAGGATTTTGATGAAAAAGTTCAAAAAGAAATTCATCGCATCCAGCCTTTTGAATTAACACAAAATGCTTTAAATCTTGTAAGAAGCAAAGGGATAAAGTCTGTAAATATGGACTTAATTTATGGTTTGCCTTATCAAAATTTGCAAAGCTTTACACAAACTTTAGAAAAAGTTATGCTTTTAAACCCTGATCGTTTGGCGATTTTTAATTACGCTCATGTGCCTTGGCTTAAGAAAAATATGAGAAAATTTGATGAAAATACCCTGCCAAGTCCTGATGTTAAGCTTGAAATTTTAGAATTTTGTGAGAAATTTTTAAGCAAAAATGACTATAAAATGATAGGAATGGATCATTTTGCAAAAGAAAATGATGAGCTTTTTAAAGCTTTAGAAAATGGAACTTTGCATAGAAATTTCCAAGGTTATACTACTAAAGGCGGTGCTGATTTAGTCGGTGTCGGGCTTACAAGTATAGGTGAAGGACAAAGACATTATGCACAAAATTTTAAAGATATGTCAAGTTATGAAGCTGCATTAGATAGAGGAGTTTTGCCTTTTGAAAGAGGCGTAGCTTTAAGCGATGATGATGAACTTAGAAAAGCAGTGATTATGGAGTTAATGGCAAATTTTAAGCTTGATATCAAGTCAATAGAAAAAGAATTTTGCATTGATTTTCAGGAGTATTTTAAAGAGGATTTAAAAGCTTTAGAAGAATACAAAGATTTTATTAATTTTGATGAAAATTTTATCAAAGTCAATGAAACAGGCGTTTTGCTTATAAGAAATATTGCCATGTGTTTTGATGCTTATATGAAAAACATTAGTGAAGATAAAAAAGTATTCTCAAAAACGGTGTAAGATGAAATTTAGTCAAATAAGTGATGCTTGTGTTAAATGTGGCAAATGTATACCTGTTTGTACTATACATGAAGAAAATCGCGATGAAATTACTAGTCCAAGAGGATTTTTAGATCTTTTAGCTGCTTATAAAGAGGGAAGTCTAGAACTTGATAAAGAAGCTAAGAAAGTTTTTGAATCTTGTTTTTTATGCACCAATTGTGTTGAAGTATGTCCAAGTAAATTAAGAGTAGATAATGCCATAGAAGAAGTTCGTTATGATATAGCTAAAAAATTTGGTATAGCTTGGTATAAAAAACTTATTTTTTTCTTTTTAAGAAGACGCAAAATTTTAGATTTGGTAGCTAAGCTTGGCTATGTGTTTCAAAGTTGTGCGTTTAAAATTCAAAATGAGAATGAAAATACAGGTATGAAGGCAAGATTTTCCATGCCTTTTGTTAAAAAGGGAAGATTGCTTACAAGTTTTAATAAAAAAAGTTTCTTAAATTCTAATCCAAAATTTATCAATAATGATGGAGAAAAAACAATAGGTTTTTTTGTAGGTTGTTTGGCGAATTATTTTTACATAGATACGGCTAATGCAGTGCTTAAAATCGCTAAGGAATTAAAAATCAATGTGGATTTGATGAAAGAACAAGTGTGTTGTGGAGCGCCGCAATTTTTTACGGGTGATTTTAAAAGTGTTGAAGTTTTGGCTAAAAAAAATATTGAGTATTTTGAAAAAAAATTAGAAAAATTAGATGCTATTATAGTTCCTGAGGCCACTTGTTCGGCTATGTTAAAGATAGATTATGAACATTTTTTTATAATGCAAAATGATTTAGACTGGGCAAAACGCGCAAAATGTGTGTCATCTAAGATATATATGGCTAGCGAGTATTTTTATAAATTTACTTCTTTGGAAGAAATTTTAAAAACAAAAAATAAATTTAATTATAGCATTACTTATCACGATCCTTGCCATGCAAGAAAAATGCAAGGGGTTTTTAAAGAGCCAAGAGAACTTTTAAAAACAAATTATCATTTTGTAGAAATGAGTAATTCTAATGCTTGTTGCGGTTTTGGTGGAGTGAGTATGCAAACGGATTATTATGATAGAGCTTTAAGTGTAGGGCTTAAAAAAGCACAAATGATCGATGAAAGTAAGGCTAGTGTGGTAAGCGCCGAGTGTTCAGCTTGCAGAATGCAAATTTCAAATGCATTAGAACAAAATTCAAGCAAGGTTGTTTTTGCTAGTCCTTTAGAACTTATAGCAAAAGCTTTGTGATGATGAAGATAGTATTTAAAGGCAAAAGTTCTGAATACGAAATTCAAAGATCGTGCTTTTGTGTTGATGCTTTTGTGATTAAAGATAAGATTGAAGAACGAGATGGTGTTGATTTTATCACTTCAAATGTAGATCTTTTGGAATTTAGTGATGACAGTTTTACTTTTGAAGAAATTGTAAAACATTTTAATATTTGTAATAGTGAAGATATGATTATCGTTGAAGATTTTGACATGAAATCAAACAAAGATAATCAAAACCAAGAAGATGATATAGAACACAACATCTTAAAATCCGAAAAAATAATACATGAAAACACAAAACAAACAAGTATACAATTTAAAAATTTAAAATTTTTTTCAAGAATTTTTAAAAATGAAAATTTTCTTTCTGATTTTAAAGAAAGTAAGCAAGAAGTTGTTACTATCAAAAAACACGAAAAACTTGAAATTTTTAAAAATTTATCTCAAGAAGATCAAGAAATTAGCTTTGTTAAAATTGAAATTTTAAATTATGATAGTAATGAAGATAGTTTAAGCTTTAATCTTGATATATTTCCAAGCGGTATGAGTTATAAGTACGGAATTTTAAAAGGCTCTATGCATATTATTTTACAAGGTAAAACTTCTAGTACGATGCTTTTTCCGTTTTTAAAAAGTATGATTTATAAAAATAAAAGTGAAAATTCAAGTGAAAAAATTTTTACTTTAATGATAAATCAGAAAAAACGCTATAAGCTTATCGCAAATCTTTCTTAGTTTTATTTTATTATATTTTCTATATTAGAGCGATTTTTTTCAATTAAAGAGCGATTTTTTTGAGTTGTTTCTTTAAGATCGGCTATATCTTCTTTCATGTTTTGTATGTTTTGGTTGAGTAATTTTATCTTTTTTTCATAGCGAGTAACGATGATAAAGACTACAAATAAAAATATAATAATCAAAAAAATAAATGCTAAAAATTCCATATTTTTCCTTTTTAAAACTAGATTTTGAAATATATCATTTAAATACTTCAAAAAACTTTTACGGGTTTTTTATTTTGTATTTTAGTTTTTTTATCTTTAAACTTATATATAAATTTTCAAAAAGCAACAAAAAAATATATAAAAAAATAATTAAATTAAAAAAATAATTAAAAATAATAAATATCTTATTTTTTTATGTTATATTTTAATAAATATCTAAAAAGGATTTTAATATGGAAAAATCACTTTTATTTCATTTTAGACGCATTGGAGTTGAGTTTATCATTTTTAGTGTTTATGCTGTTTTTAGTATCTCTTGGGCAGCAACAGGGTCTTTAATGCCTTTGATTTCAAATGATCTTGCCCTAAATACTCAGCAAGCTACTTTAATCACTAGCATGATAGTAGTTGCGAAAATTTTTGGTGCTTCATTTACTGCTTTTTTGGTTTATAAATTTGGATTAAAAAAGGGATATTTTTTAGGCTGTATTTTAATGAGTTCGGGTATATTTTTAAGTTTTGTAGATAGTTATAGTGGTATTTTGATTATAAGATTTTTAACAGGGCTTGGTTCAGCTTGTGCTTTAGTTTGCTTAGTGCCTATTGCACAGCAATGGTTTGAAAAAAAAGCTTTACATTTTGTAATTAGTTTTAACATAACTTCAAATTTAGCAGGCATTACCCTAGGACTTGTTTTAGCTGAAAGCATCTCAAATTATTTTGGAAATTGGAGAGATTCTTTATCATTTTATGCTTGGATTAATTTGATTTTATTGATTTTGTGGCTTTTTATAGGTAAAGATGAGAATAAAAAAGAAGAAAAAAAGAATAATGCAAAAGATCTTATTTGTGCTTTAAAATCTCGTGTTACTTGGGGTATGATTATTTTTTACATAGGACCTATTTTATTTTTAAATTCTCTTTTTACTTTTTTACCAACTTTTTATGCACAATATGCAGGTTTTAGTAAAGAATTAGCTGATTTTGCTAAAAAAGAAATTCCAGCCTTGGCTAATTTTGCTATTATTTTTGGTCCTTATCTTGGATTATTTTTTAAAAGAAAAAATATTTCTTTTAAAATAATGCTATTGTCTGGAGGAGCGTGTATTTTTATATGCGGATTTTGTATGTTGTTTTTACAAAATTTAGTATTGATACAGATTTTTGCTGTGTTATCGGGCATTTTTTATTCTATGTGGTTTCCATTTTTCTTTAATCTACCTTCAGAATTAAAAAATTCCAACCCAAATCAAACTGCTTATATTATGAGTGCTTTTTGGAGTATTACATTTGTTATACTATCATTTAACCTATGGGTAGTATCTTGGAGTGTTGATAAAACCCATAGTTTTACTTTGGGTTTTGTTTATATTTTTGCTTTGATTTTTATTTCAGCGATCTTAGCACAATTTGTTTTACCTAGAAGAGAAAATTTTATACAAGGAGAAAAATAGAATGAATTTAATTCCAGAAATACTAGACTTACAAGGCGAATTTGAAAAAATTCGTCATCAAATTCATGAAAATCCTGAGCTTGGTTTTGATGAATTATGTACTGCAAAATTAGTGGTACAAAAATTAAAAGAATTTGGTTATGAGGTTTATGAAGAAATAGGAAAAACAGGTGTTGTGGGGGTTTTAAAAAAGGGAAATAGCGATAAAAAAATAGGACTTCGTGCAGATATGGATGCTTTGCCTTTACAAGAATGCACAAATTTGCCTTATAAAAGCAAAAAAGAAAATGTAATGCATGCTTGTGGTCATGATGGACATACTACTTCTTTATTGCTTGCTGCAAAGTATTTAGCAAGTCAGAATTTTAATGGCACGCTAAATCTTTATTTTCAACCTGCTGAAGAGGGTTTGGGTGGTGCTAAGGCAATGATAGAAGATGGATTGTTTGAAAAATTTGATAGTGATTATGTTTTTGGATGGCACAATATGCCTTTTGGTAGCGATAAGAAATTTTATCTTAAAAAAGGTGCGATGATGGCTTCTTCGGATAGTTATAGCATTGAAGTTATTGGAAGAGGTGGTCATGGAAGTGCTCCAGAAAAGGCAAAAGATCCTATTTATGCTGCTTCTTTGCTTGTTGTGGCTTTACAAAGCATAGTATCTCGCAATGTTGATCCCCAAAATTCAGCAGTTGTAAGCATAGGAGCTTTTAATGCAGGACATGCTTTTAATATCATTCCAGATATTGCAACGATTAAAATGAGTGTTAGAGCATTAGATAATGAAACTAGAAAGCTAACTGAAGAAAAAATTTATAAAATTTGTAAAGGTCTTGCACAGGCTAATGATATAGAGATTAAAATCAATAAAAATGTTGTTGCACCAGTGACTATGAATAACGATGAAGCTGTGGATTTTGCTAGTGAGGTTGCAAAAGAATTATTTGGCGAAAAAAATTGTGAATTTAATCATCGTCCTTTAATGGCAAGTGAGGATTTTGGATTTTTTTGCGAAATGAAAAAATGTGCCTATGCTTTTTTAGAAAATGAAAACGACATTTATTTACATAATTCTAGTTATGTTTTTAATGATAAGCTTTTAGCTAGGGCTGCAAGTTATTATGCGAAGCTAGCTTTAAAATACTTAAAATAAAAACTAATCTAGAATTTCAAGCACAATTTCTTCCTTTAAACCTTTGATTTGAATTTCTTTGAGTTTTAGGTTTGAAGGAAGGTTTGCTAAAAGCTCTTTATTGTTTTTTACTTGGTTTTTTGCACTTATGGAGAGTAAAATTCCCCTATAAACTTTAGCAAAATGACTGATGACTTTACCATTTTTTACAAATTTATAGGTATAAAATTTCTTTTTTGGGGTATAGAATTTATCATAAAATCCTGCTCTAAGGTCAAGTATTTCTTCATTTTCCAAGTATTCATCTAAGGCTTTACTAAAATGTTCTTTATAAAATTTCTCTATGGCAAAATTTCCTATTTTAGCCCCTTGCTTGAATTTATAAAAGGGCAGGGTATCATTAGCTCTTACAACGCCAAAAAGATTAGAAAATATAAGAGTATTTTCTAAAATATAAGCTTGACTTTTTTTATCTAAAGCTTTAAAATTAAGATATTCATAACTTACCCCAGTATAAAGCAATATAGCTTCTTGAGTGGGAGCTTGTTTTAAGTCGTGTTTAAATTTATCAATTTCATTTTCATTTTTAATGCCAAAAAGTTCTTGTAAATTCTGTAAACTTGCGTTTTTGATAAATTCTTCATAATGCTTTAAAGCTTCCATTCTATAAGGAAATAATTCTTTAAATATAAATGAGTTTTCATTGATAGGATTTTTTACGCAATTTTCATTTTTGCTTTCACTAGGGGAGAATAAAATTTTCATTTTAGCCTTTTTTGTTAATGTTATGAAACATTAAGAGCAAAGAATTTAATCTTGCTTTTAATGTTTTTGAAGTTTTTATCATTTTAAAATTTAAAACGACGCTCCGCCCATTAACATAGAAAACATGATAAATGGAAGTATAATTTTTAACGCTTCTGTGGCGTCTTGATTGTTGATGCTTAGTTTTTCGATGCTGTCGATTCCCTGTGTGCTATAGTCACTAACAGGGATGTTTTTAAATTTTAAATCAAGATTGAGTTTATAATCATCATTTTGAGTGATATTGTTTAAAATAGCTAAAGCTTTATCAAAGATTAATGCTTGTTCTTCATTTTGACTTTGAGCTTTTAAGGTTTGTAAATTTTCCTTAGCAGTTGCTATATAGCTACTAAATACGCCTTCGGTTTTAAGAGTTGAATCAATTTTAAAATTATTTAAGATGATGTATTTTTGGATTGTATTGCTAAAATCTGAAGCTTGTTCGTAGTTTGCTATATTAAGAAGTTCATTGATAGCTTGTTCATCCATAGCTAAAGTTTGAGTGTTAAATTTTATACCCTTAGAATCAAGGTAATTAAGCAAATCTTCTTTTAGATTTATATTTAGATTTGTATTGAAATTTAATTTTGCGTTATAAAATTTTATATCAAGATTATCTAGATAATTGTTTTCTTGTTTGTTGATAGAGTTGTCAAATGATAAAGTATAAGAATCCGAGCTTAATTTATTGATAAAAGAGCTGATTTTTGGATCTTGTTGAAATAAGCTTGCATTGATGTCACCAGCAACTTTTTCTCCAAGTTTAAAATCTTCAAAAACCAAATTTGATTGTATGCTTTTTTGGTTTTTAAAAAGATCGTTGTAATATTCTTTAATGCTAATTGATGTATTTGCTTTGCCTTTGTAAATTTCATTTGAGCGAATTTTGATATTTTTTGCTTGAAATAGTTCTTGATACTCATCGTTATTATCTTTTGCAAGAGTTTTGAAATTTGGACTTAAACACGCTATAAAATCACCATCTGCATTGCATTTAAAATCAGAAAATTCAATCTTTATTCCAGAATCCTGAGAAAGGCTTGCAATTTCTTGTTTAACTGTTTGATTTAGTTGATTTTCATATTTTTTAACTGTTTTTTCATCTATGGAATTTCCGCAAGCTGAAAACAAAACAGCTATTCCAATAGAGAGAAAAATACCTTTTTTCATAGTTTTCTCCTTAAAAATTTAAAAAAAGATTATATCTTTTTTTTACTTAAAATTTAAACAATGCTAAAAGAGAGTGTGAGATTAATTACATTTTTACACATAGGAAAATCTTTTTAGTTTGTTTCAAATGCATTATTTATAATTTTAAGTATAATTAACCTTGCAATTATTATATATTTTTGCAATAGCTTTAAGCTTATTTTTAAAGAAAGGAAATGTATGAAAAAAATACTTCTAAGTGTTTTAACGGCCTTTGTTGCAGTAGTATTGGCTGCTTGTGGAGGAAATTCTGACTCTAAAACTTTAAATTCTCTTGATAAGATCAAGCAAAATGGAGTTGTTAGGATTGGGGTATTTGGCGATAAACCACCTTTTGGTTATGTGGATGAAAAAGGAAACAATCAAGGCTATGATATAGCTTTAGCTAAACGCATAGCAAAAGAACTTTTTGGCGATGAAAATAAGGTGCAATTTGTTCTTGTTGAAGCTGCAAATAGGGTTGAGTTTTTAAAATCAAATAAAGTAGATATTATTTTGGCTAATTTTACTCAAACTCCACAAAGAGCCGAGCAGGTTGATTTTTGCTTGCCTTATATGAAAGTGGCTTTAGGTGTAGCTGTACCAAAGGATAGTAATATAACTAGCGTAGAAGATTTAAAAGATAAAACTTTACTTTTAAACAAAGGCACAACAGCGGATGCTTACTTTACGCAAAATTATCCTAATATTAAAACTTTAAAATATGATCAAAATACCGAAACTTTTGCCGCTTTGATGGATAAAAGAGGCGATGCTTTAAGTCATGATAATACCTTGCTTTTTGCTTGGGTGAAAGATCATCCTGATTTTAAAATGGGTATTAAAGAGCTAGGTAATAAAGATGTTATTGCACCAGCAGTTAAAAAAGGCGATAAAGAACTTAAAGAATTTATCGATAATTTGATCATTAAACTAGGCCAAGAGCAGTTTTTTCACAAGGCTTATGATGAAACTTTAAAAGCTCATTTTGGAGATGATGTTAAGGCTGATGATGTAGTGATTGAAGGTGGAAAAATTTAACAAAGGGCTTTTTTGCCCTTTATATTGATTTAGGATAAAATATGCAAAAAAAATACAAAAATATTATTTATGCTTCTTTGGGTGGAATTTTAGAATTTTATGATTTTGTGCTTTTTGCCTTTTTTTTGGATATTTTTGCTAAGGTATTCTTTCCGCAAAATGATGCTTTTTGGATGCAGATAAATGCTTATATAGCCTTTGGTGCTGCTTATTTAGCGCGTCCTTTTGGTTCTATTGTGATGGCACATTTTGCTGATAGATATGGAAGAAAGAATATTTTTTATATTTCTATGCTTTTGATGGTTTTGCCTAGTTTTGCTTTAGCTTTTTTACCAAGTTATGAAAGTATAGGTATATTTGCTACTTTGATTTTATTTACTATTCGTATTTTGCAAGGTTTAGCCGTTGGAACTGAGGTGAGCGGAGCTTGGATTTATGTGAGCGAATTTGTCAAAGGGCGTCAAATTCCTTTAGCTCTTGGTTTTATTTCAGCGACTTTAACCATAGGTTTATTGCTAGGAAATATTGCCACTTTAGGCATAAGATCTTATTTTACCCCAGAAGAAGTTCAAAGCTATGCTTGGAGAATTCCTTTTATCATAGGAGGATTTTTTGGAATTTTAGCTTTGTTTTTAAGAAATAAACTCAGCGAAACTCCAGAATTTATAAAAGTTCAAAATGAAAAGAAAATTTTAAATTTTCCATTGTTTGAAGCTTTAAAAACTCATAAAATGAGTATGCTTGTTTGTTTTTTAATGACCATGGTTTTAACAAGCGGTGTGGCAACTTTGATGATTTTACCTAAGTATTTTGAAAGTCTTTTAGCTATGAGTAAAACTTCTGCTTTATGGGTGCAAAATTTTGCTATCTTAGCGGTGATTTTTGGAGCTTTATTTCAAGGTTTTTTAGCAAGCAAATGGGGAAGCTATAAAATTTGCTCTATTTTTAGTATAGCTTTTATTATCTTTGGTATGTTTTTTAGTTTTTATGATGAGAATTTTTTATTTTATTTTTTACTGGCTTGTTTTGCACAAGGTATTATTACTTTCGCGCCTGTTTTTATGACGCAAATTTTTAAAAGTGAACTTAAATTTAGTGGGCTTAGTTTTGCTTATAATATTTCTTATGCGATTTTAGGCTTTTTAACCCCTTTTATAGTTAATGCTTTTTATAAAGAGTATTTAGGTATTTATCTTGCTATAGTGGGATTTTGCTCCTTGCTTTGTGTGTTTTTGTTAAAACGCGTTTTTGCAAGAAGCAAGATTAAAGAATTAAGCATTGTCTTTTAAAACTTCAAAAACAACCTTAGATATTTTTTCAACTGAAGCGATTTCACAATGCTCATCAGTTGAATGAGGATTATGGATATTTGGGCCTATAGAAGCACATAAAAGCTCTTGTTTTTTCTCTATAATACCACACTCAAGTCCTGCATGGATAGCTGAAACTTTGGCATTAGGCGATACTTTTTTAAGTGCTTTAAAAACCATGTCGCTAAGTGCGTTTGGTTTGCCTTCCCAAGGTGGATAGAAATTAAAACTTCTTACTTTAAAATCAAAAGCCTTGAAAAATTCTAAAGTTTCAAATTCTACTTGCTTAAGTCCATCAAGCACATTAGATCTTGCAAAAAGTGCGAATTTGATTTGTTTATCTTGCATTCTTAAAGTAGCTAGGTTAATGCTTGTTTGAACTATACCTAGATTTTCATCATAAGCTCTAACTCCATGAGTAAAAGAATTTATAAGGTTTAAAAGTTTTTTACTTTGATCGCAAATTTCAAATTCACCTTCTTCTTTAAATTCGCATTTTATCCAGTTATTACTCTTTACTTCATTTTTAAAATGCACTAAAGCTTTGGCGTGTTTAGGTATAGAATTGATTCTTTCTCCGCCTTCAAAAGAAATGATTTCTCCTTCATTTTCTTGTATGAATTTAGCCATTTCTTTGATGGAACTTTTTTCATTGCGTATGATATTTATGCCTGAGTGTCCACCTTTAAAATTTTGTGCACAAAGTTCATAAATTTTACCCTTTTTTCTAAGGGTATTAAAAGACAAACTAGCTTCTATATCTACTCCACCTGCACAGCCTATCATGATCTCATCATCGCTTTCATGATCTAAATTTAAAAGCATTTTAGATTCTAAAGTGTGCTCGAGTGAATTCACTCCCATGAGTCCTACTTCTTCATCGTTTGTAAAAAGACACTCTAAATTTTCAAATTCAGCCATAGCACTCATCATGATGGCTACACCTATACCATTATCTGCGCCAAGACTTGAATTTTTGGCTCTTAAAAAGCCATTTTCTTCATAAACTTCTAAGTTTGGTGCATCGCCCATACAGACCATATCATAATGGCTTTGTAAGCAAATTTTTGGTTTGCCTTTTATAGCATGAATATTTCCTGCTTTATCTACACTCACTTTAAAGCCTTTATCTTTAGCATAAGAGCTTAAAAATTCTTTCATTTGTTCTGTTTCATAACTGCAATGAGGAATTTTGCATAATTGTTTAAAATTTTCTATAACATTTTGCATTTTATCTCCTTTGTTTTGATAAAATTATGGCATATTTTTTAAAATTTAAAGGCAAAATGATTAAAAAATGAGAATAAATTATAAAAAAATATTTAATCTGAGAAAATTACTAAGTGATCCAAAAAAACTTTTTTCTGTATTAATCTTCACTCTTGTAGTTGTTTTTATCCAAAACTATATTGCCCAAAATTCTAGTTTTGAAGGAAAAGTAGTTAGAATTATTGATGGAGATACTATAGAAGTTAATCATGAAAACAAACTCGCTAGAATAAGATTTTTTGGTATAGATGCACCAGAACTTAAACAAAGTTTTGGAAAGCAATCAAAAGAAGCTTTAAGTAGAATTTTAAGCGGCAAACAAGTTGAAATTATTTATAAAAATAAAGATACTTATGGTAGAATTGTTGCTATTGTAAAGCTTAATGACGTTGATGTTAATCGATTTTTAGTAAGCAAAGGCTATGCTTGGGCTGATACTTACTATAGTAACGCTTATATCAAAGAACAAGAAAATGCTAAGAAAAATCATTTAGGTCTTTGGAAAGAGGGTAATCCTATAGAGCCTTATAAATGGAGAAAACACAATAAATTCTAAGGAAAAACATGAAAAAATATACTTTAGTGATACTATTAGCTTTAGGAATTTCTGGATGTTTTGTAAATGAAAGAGGGATTTCAAATCGTTTTTATGATGATTGTAAAGAGTATTATGATGGAAGCGGAACTTATCATAAGGATTGCCCAAAAAATTGGGTGGATATTAAAATGACTCCTTGATTATTTTCCACCCACAGAGGCCATTAATGCAGCTGCTACGGCTTCTGGATTGTTGATTTTGGTACCTTGTTCTTGATTTTCGGTAGGTTTAACAGTATTAAGTGGCGGACGCTTGAGTTTAAATATATGCTCATCGGTGCTAACAACTTGTATCGTTCCTTCGAACATTTTAATTTCTTTAACATGCCCAACCACTTTTACATCTCTTTTTTTGGAGGTTTCGTCAAAAAGTGCATGAGCTTCAAGTTCTAAAACATCGCCTAATTTAAGCGGAGCATAAAAAAAACATTTTGATCCAATAATCACTGAAAATTCTTTATTGATAGAGGCTTGTGCTACATAGTTTGCTGCAGCGAAAATAAAGGCATCAAAAATCAATCCTTGATCATCTGCTACCATTTCGCTTGTGGTTATTAAAATTGATTTGGCATAGTTTTTATCAATTTCTATAATGGTTCCAGCAAGCGAGGTGTTTAATTCAGGACAAGTGAGTAATTCTGCTCTAACGCGAGATATATCTTCTGCAGATGCGTATTCTTCAAGTTGTGCATATTCTTCAAAATTATCTTTTTTTGCCATATCTAACCTTTAAATTCTACTTATCTACTTCAAAATATCTAAATTTCAATATCGGCAAAAAATAAAAAGAATTTATATTTTAATGCGTATATAAACTCTTTTGGGTGCTTCATAGCCTTCAATGGTAAGATTTTTATCCTTTGGATCTAAGAAATTTTCCAGCGAAAAAGAGTCTATCCATTCTGTTTTTCTTTGTTCGTTTTCATCGGTTTTTTTTGTAGCCAAAACTTCAAATTCTTTAAATCCTGCTCTTTCGCACCAGTTTTTTAATGCACTAATGCTTGGTATAAAATAAATATTTGGAATTTTAGAATAAGTTTTATTAGGCACAAGAGCGATTTCTCTCTCATCTTCTATATGCATGGTATCTAAAAAAACAACTCCATTTTTATTAAGTCCTGCTTTTAAATCTTTTAGCATTTTTACAGGATCACTTCTGTGATAAATCACGCCAAGACAGAAAATCACATCAAATTTCAAGCTATAGCTTGGAAGATCTTCTACGCCTAAAAGTTCGTATTTTATAGGAGTTTTAGCTAAAGCATTGATGAGTTCAAATTGCAAACGGTATTTGATAGAAGGATCAAAACCTATGAGTTTTGCAGGATTAAATTCAAGCATTTTAAACATATAATAACCATTATTACAGCCTATATCAGCAACGCATTTTTGAGAAATTTCGTTCATGAAAGGCTTTAGAATGTTGAATTTAATAAAACTTTGCCATTCTGTATCGATGAAAAGATCGTCTATTTTAAAAGGACCTTTTCTCCATGGTTTAAGTTCTTTTGTTATAGCTAAGATTTCATCTTTGGCTTGAGAATTTGTAGATAAATTCACGCTATCATCTAAAGAAAAATTACAAGCAAGATTGAGAGCTTTAAGTTCTTGTATTTTAGCATATAAAGGGTGATTTAGAAATTGTTTTTCGAGTAAATTTTCTTGCATTTTTATCCTTGACATTTGCTTTTAATGCTAAATTATAACATTAAAAGCTTTTAGAATTAGCAAGTATAAGCTAAGATTATTTTTAAAATCAAAACCCTTCCGAATAAACCTTGTAAAATTCTAAAGCTTCTCTACATTTTTTACATTTGAATTTCTTACCTTGTAATTTGATTTTTTCATGAATTCCAAAAGGCACATCATGGATAGCACCTGAGCACTTGCAAATATAAAGATAAACAGCATTTTCAAGTTCTTCATCGCCTTCTTCTTCAAAGCTTACCTCTTTATCATCTTCAGAAGCTAAAGAAGATCTTCTATATTGTTCAACTTTCATATCTTCATAAAGTATATGTTCTAAAAGCCATTTTTTAACAGCTAAATAAAGTTTTTCTTTTAAATCATTAGTGGATTTAATATTTTTAATCAGTTCTATCATGGATTGGATAATATGTTTATGAATTTTTTTATGTGTTTCAATATCTGGATATTTAATCAGTTCCATGTATCGCTCTTCTTCATAAAAATGATCTTTCATATAATTAAAAAATTCAGCAAGTAAATTTTTAATCTCATCTTTATAAACGGGTTTATCAATCAAATATTCTACCTTACCCGCAAGTTCAAAAAGCTTTTTGTGCTGTTCATCTATTTTGGCATTATGAACACTAAAGGTTTTATCCCATTTTGGTAGCATTTTATTCCTTTATATTGGATTTTTAAAATAAAATAAGGTTTGTTGGCAATTTTTGCACTTTAAATTTTTATTATGATATAAAATATCCAAGTGTTCATTATATGATAAAGCATGAGTGGTTTTACAAGGACAAGAATATATAAATTCTAATTTTTCTTGAGAATCTTCTGTTAATTCTTCTTGTTTTGTTTCTTCTTCTTTAGTGTTTTTATTGTGAGCTTTAATCCATTTGCCTATCATAACATCATGATGTAATATATGTTCTAAAAGCCACTCTGACATTATAGTATAAAATCATTAGTGGTTTTTTATGTTTTGTATAAGATAAGACATATCGCGAATGATATTTTTATACATGATTTTGTGTTCATTTAAATAAGGATAATGAATTTCTTGCATGTATTGTTCTTCATTGTTAAAATGTTCTTTCATGTAGTTAAAAAGTTCTGTTAAAATTTCTTTGAGTTCTTCTCGTTTTACAAATTTATAAACAGCACTTTCAACCTTGCCTGCAAGTTCAAAAAGTTTTTGGTGTTGAATGTCAATCATTGTATCATGAATACTGTATTTTTCATTCCAAGTGATTAGTTTGTCCAAAATTTCTCCTATCCACCCCTTACACCCTTAGCAAGAAAAACT
>NZ_JAAMXB010000006.1:0-75685 GCF_011068225.1 Campylobacter sp. CFSAN093229
TTGATTTTATGAGTGATTTAGAGGTGCAAATTGATAAATAGTCCTTATATTATTTGGCTTACTGGTTTAGCTGGAAGCGGAAAAACAACTATAGGTCAAGCTTTGTATGAAAAATTAAAGCTAAAATATAAAAACCTTATTTATCTCGATGGAGATGAGTTAAGAGAAATATTAGGACATTATGCATACGATAGACAAGGTCGCATAGATATGGCTTTGAAAAGAGCTAAATTTGCAAAATTTTTAAACGATCAAGGTATGATAGTTATTGTCACTACGATTTCAATGTTTAATGAGATTTATGATTACAATAGAAAGCAATTAAAAAATTATTATCAAATTTATATAGAATGCGATATGCATGAATTAATGCAAAGAGATCAAAAAGGGCTTTATACTAAGGCTTTAAATAAAGAAATTGATAATGTAGTTGGTGTTGATATAGAATTTGATAAACCAGGTGCTGATTTAGTGATCAATAATTCTTGTCGAAATAATTTAGAAGAAAAAGTTGAACTTATAATAAAGAAATTGGCATTGTGAAGTATTACTCAACATCAAAAAAACTTATCGCTAATGTTAGAAATTTTTATATCATTTCTTTATATAAGAAAAATTTAAAAATCAACAAAGATGATCTTTTCTTTGGTTGGGGACGCAAAAAATCAGGTTTAAAAGCTATGAATTTTGCTAAAAAATATAAGACTAAATTCATACTTTTAGAAGATGGATTTATCCGCTCATTAAACTTAGGGGTTGAAAATAGCCCAAGTTTTTCTATAATTAAAGATGATATAGGCATTTATTATGATGCAACAATGCCTTCAAAGCTTGAAAATCTTTTAAATGCTTATGAATTTAAAGATGAAGAAATCAAACAAGCTAAAAAAGCTATAGAGCTTATTAAAAAATATAAAATTAGCAAGTATAATAACAATCTTGATATCCCAGATGATTATTTTCAAAAAGATGAAAAAAGGGTTTTAATTATCACCCAAACGGCCAATGATGCCTCTCTTGAATTTGGGCTTGCTAAAGATTTTAAAACCCTTGATATGATAAAAGATGCCATAAAAGAAAATCCTAAATCTAAAATTTATATAAAAACCCATCCAGATGTTTTAAGTGGTAAAAAACAAAGTGATTTAGATTTAAATTCCTTACCTAAAGAATGTATTTTAATCACTGAAAATTTTAATCCCATAGCCTTGCTTGAGTTTTTTGATAAGGTTTATACCAAAACTTCTGGTATGGGTTTTGAAGCTTTGATGCAAGAATGTGAGTGTATTTGTTATGGCATGCCTTTTTATGCGGGCTGGGGTCTAACAAAAGATAAATTAGAGTGTAAAAGAAGGATACGAAAAAGAAACTTAGAAGAAGTTTTCTATGCTGCTTATATACTTTATAGCGAATATTTTAATCCTTATTTAAATCAAAAAAGTAATATTTTTGATACTATTCAAACTTTAGCAAAATATAAAGATATAGAAAAGGCAAATTCTAACAGGCTTTTTATGCTAGGCTTTACCTTATGGAAAAGGCATTTTATCAAGCCTTTCTTTAAGGCTAAAAATAATGAAATTATTTTTTTAAATTCTTTAAAATCTTTAGCTGGATATAAACTTAAAGAAAATGATAAATTTTTCATTTGGGGTAAAAAATATGATGAAAATACTCTTAAAAATTTGCTTTTAACAAAGGCAAAAGAGCAAAATTTAACTAATTTTAGTCCTAAAGTTTCTTTAGTTGAAGATGGCTTTATTCGCTCGATTTCTCTAGGTTCTGATCTTACTCGTCCTTTTTCTTTAATCGTTGATGATAAAGGACTTTATATAGATCCAAATAAACCAAGTAAACTAGAAGAGCTTTTACAAAACGAAATCTTTGATGAAAATATACTAAATAGGGCAAAAAATATTATAAAAATCTTACTTGAGAACCGCTTTTCAAAATATAATGGTTTAAAGCATGAAGACTTAAAGATCAATGCTAAAATAGGACAAAAGATTATTTTAATCCCTGCTCAAGTTGAAGATGATGCTTCGATGATTTTAGGAGGTTTTGGCTTATCTACTCTTGATTTGCTTAAGGAGGTACGTTCTAAAAATCAAGATGCTTATATCATCTTTAAACCCCATCCTGATGTGTTAAGTGGCAACCGTGTGGGTTTAAAAGATGAAACACGCATCTTGGAATTTTGTGATGAGATTGTAAAAGATTGCAGTATCGATAGTGCTATAAAAATTGCTGATGAAATTCACACTATTACTTCTACAAGTGGTTTTGATGCTCTTTTAAGAGCTAAAAAAGTTTTTACTTATGGTATGCCTTTTTATGCGGGCTGGGGTTTAACAAAAGATAAACATAAATGCAAAAGAAGAACAAGAAAACTAAGCCCAGAGGAGCTTGTAGCAGGTGCTTTGATCACATATCCAAGATATATAAATCCTAAAACAAAAACTTTATGTGAAATTGAAGTTTGTTTAGATATAATGCTAAATTTACAAAAAGATTATTTTTCAAAAAAACATATAAAATTGGCAATAGATTTTAAAACTTTTATGCTTAGAAAAATAAGAAGATTTTATGAATTTTTAGCAAAGAAATGAGATTTAGCACTAAAATTAAAAAAGAATTTAGCGGTAAAAATGTTTTACTCTTGCAAGGGCCTGTGGGAAATTTTTTTCATCATCTTGCAATGAAAATGAAAAAAAACCAAACCAAAGTTTTTAAACTCAATTTTAACGGTGGAGATTTTTTTTTCTATCCTAGTGGGACTAGGTGTAAGTGCGATGAAAAAGATCTTGAAAATTTCTATAGAGATTTTTTTCAAAGCAAAAAAATCGATGCTATTTTAATGTATAACGATTGTCGCATTATACATGCCAAGGCTATTAAAGTGGCTAAAGAATTAGGAATTGAAATATGGATTTTTGAGGAAGGATATTTAAGGCCTTATTGTATTACTTTGGAAAAAGATGGAGTGAATGCAAATTCTTCCTTACCGCGTGATAAAAATTTTTATCTTTCTCAAAATATTTTTACCAAAGAAAGCATAAAAGAAATTCCAGGTGGATTTAAATTTATGGCTTTTGATGCTTTTTTGTATTGGTTGTTTGCTTTTATTTTGGCTCCATTTTTTAATAACAAACTTCATCATCGCACTTTATATCCTTTTGAATTTTTATTTTGGTTTAGATCATTGTATAGAAAGTATCTTTATAAGATTACAGAAAAAAAACTAAATGAAAAGATTTATAATTTAGAAAAAAAGTACTTTTTGGCGATTTTACAAGTTTATAGCGATACGCAAATTAAATATCATTACAAAAAAAGCATAGAGCACTTTATAGAGGAAACCATACTTTCTTTTGCAAATCATGCAAGAGCTAAATCTTATCTAGTTTTTAAACACCATCCCATGGATAGGGGCTATAAGAATTATTCTAAACTCATAAACGATTTAAGTCAAAAATATCATGTAGAAGGAAGGGTTTTATATGTTCATGATACCCACTTGCCAGTTCTTTTAAGAAAGGCTTTAGGTTGTATTACTATAAATTCAACAGTAGGCCTTAGTGCTATTTTAGAAGGCTGTCCGACTAAGGTTTGTGGCAATGCTTTTTATGATTTTGAAGGCTTATCTTATCCAAAGAAACTTCAATTTTTTTGGCGTGAAGCTCATGCTTATAAACCCAATCCTGTTTTGGTGTGTAATTTTAAGAAATATCTTTTACAAACTAACCAATTCAACGGCAATTTTTATAAAAATTTCTTTTTAGACAAATAAGACTAAAAAGCTTTGATTAAGAGAGCTTTTAAAGCAAAGTTGTTATAATTAAAAGCAAAAAGAAATTATTGTATGGATAGGGAAGTATTTTATATAGCAGGATATGATCCTAAAAGTTATAGATTTTATTACGATTTATTTAAAAAAAACCTAAAAGATTATTCTCATGCTTTTAACATTAAGACTGATTTAAGTAAAATTGAAAAAAATGAGCAATTTCCTTTTTTTCAAATTTCGTGCGAAGGAGTACAAACTAAATATCATTTTTTAACATGGAATGATATTGTTAAGAAAAATTGGTCGGAAAATTACAAAGATGCCTTAGCGGATTGTTATAGTTTTTTTAGAATTTATACTATCACAGGACTTTTTATCAAATTTGGTAAAGAGTCGATTTATCAACTTATCACAGGTTATTATCCTTTTTTTTATGTGTTATTTTCTTTACTATTTTCTTTGGTTTTAGCTTTTGGAAGTTTTGCTTTTTTGCAAAATTATATGCATTTTTCTTTAGCTATCATCATAGGATGTTTTTTAGGATTTTTGCTAAATCATTTTTTATTTAAATTAGGTAAGAAATTAGCTGTATTTTGGATAGCAAGAATTTGTGCTTTTTGTGCTACTTGGCAAGATAAAAAAATAGGCACTATACAAGAAAGAATCAAGCTTTTTGCAAATACTATAGTAGATAAGTTAAAACAAAACGAAAGCAAGCAAGATTATGAGCTTATTTTAGTAGCGCATAGTGTTGGAACTATAGTTTGTATAGAAGTTTTGGAGTGTATTTTAAGACAAAATTTAGATTTATCTTTACTTCGTAAATTAAAAATTCTTACTTTAGGAGAATGCATACCTTTAGTGAGTTATCAAAAAAAAGCAGATGAATTTAGAAAGAAGCTTGAATTTGTTTCAAGGTTTGATTTGAAATGGTATGATTACACATCGATTATTGATGGAGCATGTTTTCCTCAAGTGGATTTTTTCCGTACGAGTGGCGTAAATGCTAAATTTACACCCCCATTTTTAAGTGCTAAATTTCACACTTTATATGAAAAACATGAGTATAAAAAAATAAAAAGAGATAAAAACAAAGCGCACTTTTTATATCTTTATAGTATTAGTGTTAAAGGTGATTATGATTTTTTTTCTTTTATCATAATGCCTAAATTTTTAGAAGAAAAGGTAAAAATATGAGTGAATGTCCCTTTTTTCCAAAACCTTATAAAAATAAGGCTTCTACACTTTTAACTTTTTTGTTAAAGCGTAGATCTTGGCTTGATGGGCTTTATGAGCGTAGTTATAAAATGCAAACAGGTTATGTGAAGATGCCAAATTTTGATCTTTATGTTATAAATGATACTAAAGAAGTTAAAAGAATGATGGTTGATGAGGTTAGAGAATTTCCTAAAAGTGCATTTTTGCATGAGCTTTTAAGTCCGCTTTTAGGAGAGAGCATTTTTACTACAAATGGTGAAGTTTGGAAAAAGCAAAGAGAGCTTTTGCGTCCAAGTTTTGAAATGACTCGTATCAATAAAGTGTTTAATCTTATGAGTGAAGCTGTGGCAGATATGATGGATCGTTTTAGCAAGTATCCAAATCATGCTGTTATTGAAGTAGATGAAGCTATGACTTTTATTACCGCTGATGTGATTTTTCGCACCATTATGTCTTCAAAACTCGATGAGGAAAAAGGTAAAAAAATCTTAAATGCCTTTGTGACTTTTCAAGAGCAAAGCGTGCATACAGCCATGCGTCGTATGTTTCGTTTTCCAAAATGGCTTTCTTATGTATTAGGAGATCGTAAGCGTGCTAAGGCTGGAGATGTGATCAGACAGGTTTTAAGTGACATCATAAAACCAAGATATGATATGGCAGATAATGCAGAATTTGAAGATATTTTAGGATCTTTGCTTTTAGTAGTGGATGCGGATACGAATAAGCGTTTTTCTTTTGAGGAAATTTTAGATCAAGTAGCTATGCTTTTTTTAGCAGGACATGAAACTACAGCAAGTTCTTTGACATGGACGCTTTATTTGCTTAGTCTTTATCCTAAGGAGCAAGAAAAAGCTTATGAGGAGATTACTCAGGTTTTACAGGGTGGAGCCATTGAAATTTCGCATCTAAGACAGTTTAAATACTTAACAAATATTTTTAAAGAATCTTTAAGGCTTTATCCTCCTGTTGGATTTTTTGCAAGAGAGGCAAAAAAAGATACCCAAGTTAGAGATAAGCTTATTAAAAAAGGTTCTGGGGTGGTGATTGCTCCTTGGCTGATACACAGACATGAAGAATTTTGGACAAATCCACATGGATTTAATCCTTCTCGTTTTGAGGGAGAATACAAAAAAGATGCTTATTTGCCTTTTGGGGTAGGGGAAAGAATTTGTATAGGACAAGGTTTTGCTATGCAAGAAGCGATTTTGATTTTGGCTAATATTTTAAAAACTTACAAATTAGAACTTGAAGAAGGTTTTGTACCTGATGTAGTAGGGCGTTTAACAGTGCGTTCGGCTAATGGTATGAGGATAAAATTTAGCAAAAGAAAGCTATGAAAAGAGTTAGAACTAAAATTCGCGCCAATTTTCGTCGTCGTGTAAAACGCACCTTAAAAGGAAGCTTAAAAGAAAAATTAGCAGGGACTATTCTGCTTTGTGCGATAGTACCTTTAGCAGTTTTAGGATATCTTTTTATTGTGATTATAGGAACTTTTTTTAATACTGCACGAGCAAGACATGGTGTTAGAGCCTTAGATCATTTTGTAAATGCAAGCTTATTTAATGGCTATGCTTGGGAGAGCGTTTCTTCTCATGCGTGGCGTGAAAGAAATCGCAAAAAATGGGCAAGGATTGTTATAAAAATCACAGATTTTTTTCAAAAAGATCATTGCAAAAGAGCAAACAAAAGAGAACAACCTGTGGTGGATTTCATACTTTCAAGAAATTTAGACAAGCAAACTATAGGAAAATAATCAAACTATAGCCACTATGGCTATAGCAAAACCATTATCATGAGAAATACTTAGGGAAGTTTGAGTGATATTAAAATCTTTTGTAATTTTTTGAGAATATTTTAATTTAGGCGCGTTTTTTTCATCTTTTGATATTTCAATATCAAAAAAACTGCATAATTCACAAATTCCAACACCTAAAGCCTTGCTAGCGGCTTCTTTAGCAGCCCAAAGACCTGCCAGAGTTGCTGGATTTTTAATGAGTATTTGTTCTTTTGGGCTTAGAAATTTATCCAAAAAATTTTTGCCATGTCTAGAATGAATTTTTTCTATCCTAGAAATGGCGATGATATCACAGCCTACACGCATTTAAGAAACTACAAAATCCGTAAAATAAACATTTTTAATAAAGCCATCGGTTAAAATTTCATTGATTTTTCCAACTAGCTCATCTTTTAAACGTTCTTTGCCTTTTTGCGTACTTACTTCTTCAAAAGTTTTAGCTGTTAATGTACGAATAATAATATCACGGATCACTGGAACTTTTTTGTCAAGTTCAGGTTTTAAAAGTTCGCTATTTTGTTCTAGTTCTATAGTGCATTTTACATATCTTGAACCACTATCACTAAGTAAATTTAGGGTAAAAGGATCAAGTGGATACATAGGACCTATATTAGCAAAATCACTACCTCGCTGAGTAGGAGCTGAAACTTTAGGTTTATCAGTTTTTGCCTCTTCTTTTGGAGCTTCTTTGACTTCACTTTCATCACTTGAACTGCTTGAAATAAGCCAAGCAATTACTCCCATAATACTAAGAAGTAAAACAAAAAGTAAAATAACAATAATAATTACAAGTGAACCGCCTTTTTTCTTTTTCGTTTCTTCGTTTTCTAATTCTTCATCCATAAATTTTCCTTCATTTAGTGAAATTAATGTAAAATTGTAGCAAAAATTTCTTTTCTATCCAAATTTGCTTTAGAAAAACGATAAATTTAGGTCAAAGAAGAGATGAATTTGAAGGAAAAAAATGTTAGATGTGATTTTTAGAGAATATGATATAAGAGGGCTTTATGGCAAAGAATTAAATGAAAAAAGTGTTAAGGCTATAGGTTTTTGCTTGGGACAAACCATGCTAAATAAAGGCTGTAAAAATGTAAGTGTGGGCTATGATGCAAGATATAGTGCAAATGAACTTTTTAATTATCTAGTGAGTGGACTTAACAAAGCGGGAATAAAAATCTATGATATAGGGCTTGTACCAACTCCATTGGGATATTTTAGTCTTTATGAGGGCTTGAAATTTGATGCAAATGTTATGATAACAGGCTCTCATAACCCAAAAGATTATAATGGTTTTAAAATCACTATCAATAAAGAAAGTTTTTTTGGCGTGGAATTAAAAGAGTTTTCAAAAGAAGTTTATAAGCATTTAGATGATGATATTGAAGAAAATTTAGAAGTAGAAAAATACGATATTTTAAGCCTTTATGTGAAATTTATGTGCGAGCAATTTAGCTTTTTAAAGGATTTTAATTATAAATTTGGCGTTGATTGCACAAATGGTGCGGCTGGAGTGGTGATAGAGCCTTTAATTAAAGCTTTAAATTTAAAAGCTCATGTAATGTTTGCAGAGCCTGATGGACAGTTTCCAAACCATGCTCCAGATCCTACAGAAGAAGAAAATTTAAGTGCGATTAGAGAGTTTTTAAATCAAAATCAAGATTATTCTTTAGCTTTTGCTTTTGATGGGGATGCTGATAGAATGGTTGCTTTGAGTAAAACTCATGTATTTTGTGGGGATGAGCTTTGTTATTTGTTTGCTAAAAATATTCCTAGTCCACGCATTTTAGGCGAGGTAAAATGTTCTAAAAATCTTTTTGATGAAGTGGCTAAATTTGGAACTATTTTTATGGGAAAAACAGGACATTCTAATATCAAAAAAATGATGAAAGAAAAAGATATTGATTTAGCTGCTGAAGTGAGTGGGCATATTTTCTTTAAACATAGATATTTTGGTTATGATGATGGAATTTACGCATTTTTAAGAGCCTTAGAACTTGTTTATAAAGGTTTTGATTTAGAAAGTATGATTAAAGCTTTACCAAAACTTTATACTACGCCTGAAATTAAAATTCCTGTAAATGAAGAAGAAAAATTTAAATTTGTGGAAGAATTTCAAAAAGAGATTGAAAAAGGAGCTTTAAAAGGTGTTAAAAGTCTTTGTGAAATCGATGGAGCTAGGATAGATTTTGGCGATGGATGGGCTTTGCTTCGTGCATCTAACACCAGCCCTTATCTTATCACACGCTTTGAAGCAACTTCTTTAGAAAGAGCAAAAGAGCTTGAAAGTACGGTATTTAGTTTGTTTAATGAGATAAAAGCTAGGCTTAAGAATTGATGAGATAATATTTCGCGATTTAAATTTATTTTAAAAAGGAATTAAAAATGAAAAAAATACTTGTTCTACTTTCGTTGTGTGCCTTTGCTTTTGGTGCAAGTGAATGTGATAGAAAAATCGATCGTATCAATAAAGAAATCAGTTTTTCTAAAGCACATAATGATACAGCTAGAACTTTAAGCTTAGAGCTTGCTTTAAAACAAGTACAAAATGATTGTGCTAAAGATCCTATGTTTTATGATAAAAAGTTAGAAGCTAAAAAACTTAAAGAACAAGAAGTGGAAAAAATCGAAAAAGAACTTGATGCTTTAAAAGAACAAAAAGATTATATGAGTAAGGCTGAGTATAAAGCTAAAAAAGAAGCTTTAAAAGAACAAAAAGAGAAAATCAAAAAAGAAATTAAAGAATATATTGATAATCTCTAAAAATTAAAAGGCTAATTAAATTTAGCCTTTTTAAACCCTACCTTTTTTAAGATTTTCTAGTAATTCTTCTATATTATAAATTCCTCTGTGTTCTGGTGTTAAAAGATGAATTAAAATATCGCCAAGATCAATCACGCTCCATTCTTCACTACTATCTATGTTTAAAAATTCCTCACCTTTGGCTTTAAGTTGTGTTTTAAGCTCATCGATTAAAGATAGAGCGTGTCTTTCTCCTAAAGTAGCTGCGATAATGACATATTTTACAAAGTATTCTTGCTCGCTCATGTCAATGGTTTTAATATCTTCAGCTTTTTTTTCATCTAAAATTTTAACGATTAAATCTATTCTTTCTTGCATTATTGTCCTTTAATTTTTGAAATTGTATCAATTTTTTTGTAATTTTTCATAATATTTTTTTACTTCATCTTTAATTTCTTCACAAACTTCATTTATATTTAAAGTGTTGCGTATGAAAGAAGAAGCGATTTTTTTATCGGTTTTTAAATCTTTGAAATTCTTAGGAATTTCTATATCATTGCGATTGGCAATAACAAATTCTACTAAAGAATTAAGTTTTTCAAAATCATGCCAAAGATGAAGTTTTTCTAAATGATCTGCGCCGATTAAAAGATAAAATTTACTAGGATTATAAAGCTTATAAAGATACTTAACACTTTCTATGCTAGGAACAGGGCGTTTTTGCTTGGTTTCAAAATCACAAATTTCAACTTTTGGAAAATGTCCCCAAAGTTTTTTAACCCATAAGAATCTTTGCTTTTCATCAGCACTAAAGTTTTGTTTAAAAGGATTGATATAAGTAGGCATAATAATAAGCTTATCAATATCTAATATTTCCAAAGCCTCTAAAACAACGCTATTGTGTCCATTATGTGGTGGATCAAAACTGCCACCAAAAAGTGCTATCTTCATTAAAATTTTAACCTTTTTTTTGTAGAATATTAACATTATATTTTGCAAAAGGAAATTAAATGGCTGTAAAAGTTGCTATAAATGGTTTTGGACGCATAGGCAGATGTGTTGCAAGAATCATCTTAGAAAGAAATGATATTGAGCTTGTGGCGATAAATGATACTACGGATATTGAACTTACAAAATACCTTTTTAAATACGATACGGTACATGGTGAATTTAAAGGCAGTGTTGATAGCGAAGGTGATGATTTAGTAGTAAATGGTAAAAAAATCAAAGTATTTAAAAGTCGCAATGTAAAAGATCTTGACTTTGCAAAACACGGCGCACAAATTGTTTTAGAGTGCACAGGGGCGCATTTAACTATGGCAAAATGTCAAGAATTTATAGATATGGGAGTGCAAAAAGTTATCATGAGTGCTCCTGCAAAAGATGATACACCTACTTATGTTTTAGGAGTAAATTCAGAACTTTACAAGGGTGAAAGCATTATTTCTAATGCAAGTTGTACAACAAATTGTTTAGGTCCTGTTTGTCGTGTTTTACAAGATAATTTTGGCATAGAAAAAGGACTTATGACAACAATACATGCTTATACAAATGGACAAAGTATTATTGATGCTAAGGCTAAAGACAAACGCCGTTCTCGTGCTGCAGCGCAAAATATCATTCCAACTTCTACAGGCGCAGCAAAAGCTATGAAACTTGTTATGCCTGAACTTAATGGCAAGCTTCATGGACAAAGTATGCGTGTGCCAGTGATTGATGTATCAAGCGTGGATTTAACTGCGCAACTAAGCCGTAAAGTCAGCAAAGATGAAATCAATGAAGCTTTCAGAAAAGCTGCAACTACAAATTTAAAAGGCATTTTAATGGTAGATGATGATGAAAGAGTTTCAAGCGATTTTATCACTTGTTCTTATGGAGCTATTGTAGCAAGTGATTTAACTCAAGTGATTGCGGATGATTTTATCAAGGTAATTGCTTGGTATGATAATGAATGGGGCTATTCAAGTCGTCTAGTAGATATGGCAGTATATATTGCAAATAAGGCTTAATCATGAGTGATATTATTTCTATAAAAGACATTGATTTAGCTAAGAAAAAAGTTTTTATAAGATGTGATTTTAATGTTCCTCAAGATGATTTTTTAAATATCACTGATGATAGACGCATAAGATCAGCTATTCCTACGATAAGATATTGTTTGGATAATGGTTGTAGTGTGATTTTAGCCTCTCATTTAGGGCGTCCAAAAGAAATTAGCTCTAAATATTCTTTAGAACCTGTGGCTAAGCGTCTTGCTAGACTTTTAGATAAAGAAATTATTATGGCAAAAGATGTTATCGGCGAAGATGCAAAAACCAAAGCTATGAATTTAAAAGCGGGTGAAATTTTACTTCTTGAAAATTTGCGTTTTGAAAAAGGCGAAACTAAAAATGATGAAAATTTAGCCAAAGAACTTGCTTCTATGGTTCAAGTTTATATCAATGATGCTTTTGGAGTATGCCATAGAGCACATTCTAGTGTAGAGGCGATTACTAAATTTTTTGATGAAAAACACAAAGGCGCAGGATTTTTACTCCAAAAAGAAATTGATTTTGCAAGCAATCTTATCAAACATCCAGCACGTCCTTTTGTCGCTGTTGTTGGAGGTTCAAAGGTAAGTGGAAAACTTCAAGCATTGACAAATTTATTACCAAAGGTAGATAAATTAATCATAGGCGGAGGTATGGCATTTACTTTTTTAAAAGCTTTAGGTTATGATATAGGAAATTCACTTTTAGAAGAAGAACTTTTAGAAGAAGCTAATAAAATTCTTACCAAGGGTAAAAATTTAGGAGTGAAAATTTATCTTCCAGTAGACGTTGTAGCTGCTCCTGCATGCTCACAAGATGCACCGATGAAATTTGTTCCAGCGCAAGAAATTCCAAATGGTTGGATGGGTTTAGATATAGGACCTGCGAGTGTGAGACTTTTTAAGGAGGTGATTTCTGATGCGCAAACGATTTGGTGGAATGGACCTATGGGTGTTTTTGAAATTGATAAATTTTCAAAAGGTAGCATTAAAATGAGTCATTATATCAGCGAAGGACATGCAACTTCTGTTGTTGGAGGCGGTGATACGGCTGATGTGGTTGCGCGTGCAGGTGATGCAGATGAAATGACTTTTATTTCCACTGGAGGTGGTGCTTCTCTTGAACTTATAGAAGGTAAAGAACTTCCAGGCGTAAAAGCTTTAAGATCTAAGGAAAATGAATGATCTTTGCTGCAAATTTAAAATGCAATCACACAAGAGCAAGCTTTAAAATTTATGCTGAAATTTTAAATAAAACCATGGGAGCAAAATGTGATGATATTATCGTTTTCCCACCTAGTGTAGCATTTTTAGAAAATGAAAATAACTTCATACAAGGAGCCCAAAATTTTTATCCTTGTGTTAATGGCGCTTTTACAGGCGAGCTTGGAAAAGAACATTTGGACGAATTTGGGATCAAATGTGTTTTAATCGGGCATTCTGAAAGAAGAGCTTTAGGAGATGAAGAGCTTATTGGAGCTAAATTTGATTTCGCTAAAGAGCATGGCTATAAAATTGTTTTTTGTATAGGTGAGAATTTAGATACAAAAAATTCAGGCAAGACTTTAGAGTTTTTAAAAAAACAACTTGAAATTATTGATTTAAATTATGAAAGACTCATTATCGCTTATGAGCCTATTTATTCTATAGGAACGGGAGTGAGTGCACAAAGTACAGATATCGCTAAAGTGCTTGAATTTTTAGCGAGTTTAACCAAGGCACCTTTGCTTTATGGTGGAAGTGTGAATGAAAATAATATCAAAGAAATTTTAAGTGTAAATCATTGTGGCGGAGTTTTGATAGGCTCTGCAGCGTTAAAAGTAGAAAATTTTATAAAATTAATCAAAGGATAAAAGATGATTATGAAGGGTAAAAAAGGCCTTATTGTAGGGGTTGCAAATAATAAATCTATTGCTTATGGCATAGCAAAAGCATGTTTTGATCAAGGAGCCCAGCTTGCTTTTACTTTTTTAAATGATGCTTTAAAAAAACGCGTAGAACCTATAGCACAAGAGTTTAATTCTAATTTTGTTTATGAGCTTGATGTAAACAATAATGAGCATTTAGATTCTATCGCTGAAAAAATCAAAAAAGATTTAGGCGAGATTGATTTTGTAGTGCATGCGGTTGCTTTTGCTCCAAAAGAAGCTTTAGAAAATTCTTTTTTAGAAACTTCAAAAGAAGCTTTTGATATAGCTATGCAAACTTCTGTGTATTCTTTACTTTCTTTAACACGTGCGGTTTTACCTATTTTAAAAGATAAGGGTTCGATTTTGACTTTAAGTTATCTTGGAGGGGTTAAATATGTACCTCATTATAATGTTATGGGTGTAGCAAAAGCTGCACTTGAAAGTTCTGTGCGTTATTTGGCAAGAGATTTAGGGGTAAAAGGAATTCGTGTTAATGCTATTTCAGCAGGTCCTATTAAAACTTTAGCAGCAAGTGGAATAGGGGATTTTAGAATGATTTTAAAATACAATGAAATCAATTCTCCTTTAAAACGCAATGTTAGTATAGAAGATGTAGGAAATTCGGCTATGTATTTACTTAGCGATTTAGCAAATGGTGTTACAGGTGAAATACATTATGTCGATGCAGGATATAACATCATGGGCATGGGTGATGTTGAAAAAAATGAAGAAGGGCAAACTGTTCTTTGTTGGGATAATCAAAAAGGATAAAAAATGGCAAAGCTTAGCAATGAAAAATTAAAAAATATACTTGAAGATCGCATTAAAAAACTTGAAAATTCTACTTTAAAAGAGGATAAGGTTATCAATGAAGAAAGTGTAAAAATTCTTGCTAGGCATTTATCTTTAGGCAATGAAATTCCAGCTCTTGCTCAAAGATTTTTTCAAATCGCACCTAAAACAAAGTTAGTATGGCTTCATCTTTGTGAATGTACAGGGTGTAGCGAGAGTTTGTTGCGTTCTGAGTTGCCAAGTTTTGATGAGCTTATTTTTGATTTTTTTTCTTTAGAATATCATGAAACTTTAATGGCGGCAAATGGCACTAAGGCTGAAGAACTTTTAGAGTATGTTTTAGAAGAAGATTTTATTTTAGCGGTTGAAGGTGGTGTTGCAGCCATTGATACCTTTTTTCTTACTATAGGAGCACAAGGAGAGAGTGGCTATGAAATTTTAGAAAAACTAGCCGCTAAAGCCAAGGCTATCTTTGCAGTGGGTACTTGTTCAAGTTATGGTGGTATTCAGGCTGCTTATCCAAATCCTAGTAAAACCTGTGGTATTAGTGAAGTCTTAAGTCAAAAAGTAGTAAATATCCCAGGTTGTCCTCCAAGTGATGTAAATATCATTGCGACTTTAAGTTTTTTTGCTTTATTTGGAGTTTTGCCTGAACTTGATGAGCAAAATCGTCCTGTGTGGGCTTATGGTAAATGTTTGCATGATATGTGTGAAAGAAAGGCGAAATTTGAAAGTGGGATTTTTGCTGAACATTTTGACGATGAAGCTGCAAAGAATGGAGCTTGTTTATTTAAGATAGGTTGTAAAGGACCTTATACTTACAACAACTGTCCTAAAGTGAAATTCAATGCTAAAACTTCTTGGCCAGTGGCTGCAGGACATGGTTGTATAGCCTGTAGTGAGAAAAATTTTTGGGATGAGTTTGGGAATTATGAAAAGCCTATGGCAAATATTTTTTCTTACGCTAAACTTTGCAATGAAGAGTTAAAACAAGAATTTTTTCTAGAAGAGCAAATTAAAATTTTAGAACAAATAGATTTTGAATTTGAAAGCAATATAAAACTTATTTTACAAAATATAGCTAAAAATAAATTAGGTGCTTTGCTTGTAGAAAATTATAAAAAATCCTTTGAAAAAAACTATGCTTTTATAGAACAAAATTTTGATGAAAATCCTATGCCTTCAAAAGATTTTTGGAAATATCTTGAGATGAGTTTTATTTTGGTTAAAGGCGCATTTTTAAAAGATAAGAATGATTTTTTAATTGCGGCAAAAAATTATGCTTTTAAACATGCAAGTCCTTATGATTTTAAGTTAAATATAAACGCTGAAAAACCAAAGCTTGATGTGAGTAAATCTTTTCGTATGACTTTAATCTATCTTTGCGGTGGGCTTGATTTTGAAGGTATTGCTTATAGTATTTTAAAAGCTTTTGAAGATAATATTACTAAAATTTCATCATTAAAAGCAAGTTAATTTAATAAAATTTTAGCAATATGAAGCCCTATAAAAGCTACTATATAAGCACTTGTGCAGGTAAAAAGAAAGAGAAAGAGAGTGTATTTTAGCTTTCCACTTTCTTTTGAAAAAACTATAGTTGCTGCAAAGCAGGGATTATAAATCATTACAAATAAAATAAAAGCCACTGCACTTGGTATAGGTATGTTTTTAGCGATAATTCCTTTTAAATCATTATTTGTTTCATCTACATCTTTTCCTAGTGAATAAAGCACTCCCATAGTTGAAATCATCACTTCTTTAGCAGCCAAACCACTGATTAAAGATACGCTTAATTTCCAATCTAACTCAAGGGGTTTAAAAATAGGTTCTATGCTTTTGCCAAATTGTCCTAAATAACTTTGTTCTATAGCTCTTTCTTGAGCATTAAAATCATTTAAATTTTCTTCACTTTTTGGAAAATTACTAGCAAACCATATAAGCAAAGAGGCCAAAAGTATGAAAGTTCCTGCTTTTTTAAGATACATTTTGGCTTTATTATAAACCATAAACCAAACTAAATACCAATTTGGCATACGATATTTTGGCATTTCCATAACAAAAGGTTCATCAAGTCCACGAAATGCTGTCATTCTTAAAAATTTTGCAGCACAAAGTCCTAAAATCACACCTAAAATATAAATTCCAAAAAGATAATTTCCTGCTTTTTCACTTGGAAAAAAAGCACCGATAAAAAGCACATATACAGGAAGTCTTGCCCCACAACTCATAAAATTGATCACAAAAAGAGTTAAAAGTCTATCTCTTTTGTTCTTAAGAGTGCGTGTAGCCATAAAAGCAGGCACTGAACAACCAAAACCAGTGATTAGTGGAATAAAACTTTTACCATGCAAACCAAATTTATGTAAAATCCCATCAAGTAAAAAAGCTACTCTTGACATATAGCCTGTGGTTTCTAAAAGAGCTATGCCTAAAAATAAAATCATTATATTAGGCAAAAAAAGTATCACAGCACCAACACCTGCGATAATCCCATCAGCCAAAGCTGAAGCGATAAAGGTATTAGAAATATTGTTTTTAACAAATTCACCTAAGGCATTAAAGCCCGATTCTATATAATCCATAGGAATTTGTCCTAAGCTAAAGGTGAGTTGAAATAAAAGCCACATTAAAAATAAAAATATAGGTAAGCCAAAGAATTTATGGATAAGTAAGGCATCGATTTTTTTGGTTAAATTTCTTTCTTCTTTTTTGTGCGTGATAATTTTTTTTGAAAGTTCATTAATAAAATATAATAAATCTTCTTTTTCTGGACTTTTTTCGCAAAGCGGAGTGTAAAATTGGGATCTTGGAATAAATTTACTTTCAAATAAAATAATAATTTTTTGCAGCAAAAGTTCTAAATTTTCTTTTGTTTTTGCTGAAATTTCAACAACTTGACTTTGAAATTCTTGGCTTAAAATAGAAGTGTCAAGCTCTATGCCTTCTTTTTTGGCTTCATCGCACATATTTAAAGCTAAAAGCATTTTTTTATTAAGGCTTAAAAGTTCTGCACTAAGGATAAGATTGCGTTCTAAATTGGTAGCATCTAAAACATTAACAATAACATCATAGTCATTTTGATTTAAAAAATGACGTGTGATTTTTTCTTCTTCGCTATATCCATCTAAAGAATAAGTTCCTGGTAAATCAATGACTTCAAATTCATAGTTTTTGTAAAAAGTTTTTGCACTTGCTTTTTCTATAGTAACTCCGCTAAAATTTCCTACTTTCATATTAGCTTTGCAAAGCGCATTAATAAGAAGACTTTTGCCTACATTAGGCTGACCTACAAGGGTTATTTTGATTTTTTTCATATAAGATTCACTTCTATGGTTTTAGCTTCATCAGATCTTAGGATAACACAACTTGTATCAAGTTCTACCATTATGGTGGCATTTTTTAAAGAGGAGTGAATTTTTTTCAAGTTTTTATTTTTAATAAATCCAAAGCTTAAAAGTCTATTTTTGAGCTCTTTGTGAGCGTTTAAATTGACAATAATAGCCTTTTGTCCATCTTTTAACTCGTTTAAAGTCATTGTAATTCCTAAATTAATAATAAATATTATAATAAAAAAGTGTAATGAAATTATCCTTCTTGTAAAAAGAAGGATAAATATTTAAAAAGAAAAGTGGTTTAAATTTTCTAGATTGATGATTTGATCTAGAATTTTGTTAGCTTTAGCATTATCAAGGTAAATTTGTGCATTGGCTAAAAATTTAGCTTTTAATTCTTCAAAATTTAAAGGATTATCAAAATTACCTTTATTGATAAAAACATCTTTTTGAATTATATTTCCATTTTGCAAAATAGCTTCTAAGTGACCTGGAAAATATTTTGGAAAACCTTGAGATTTTCTTTTTTTATAAGTAATTTTTTTAGCAAAATCAAGTACTTCTTTACGCTTTAAATTTTCATAAGATTTAAGAGTAATCTTGCCATCAAAAAATCCCAAAGCCATTAAAAAAGGCATAGAAAATTTAGCCTCATAAGCACTATTTGGAGTATATTTTGCCTCTAAAGGATCACAAATAAAAGAAACAGCAACCTCATCTACAAAACAACAAATACTTTTAATTTCATCAGCCTTTAAGCCATCATTTTTTAAAGCAATAGCACAATCAATTAGTCCATGAGCAAAATGACAACTTGGATAAGGTTTTATTGAAACTTGCATAGTTTGCCAAATTTCACCCAAAGCCTTATTAAGCTCTGTTTTATCACATTCTTGTTCTATACCAAAACATTTAAAGATATTATCCCTACCCTCAAAAATACTCAAAGGTCCGCTCATATTATTCTTAGCAAAATGGGCGATTATAATCCCATTTTTAATAGCATTAGCTATATGTAAAACCTTAGAATTAGAACCATTGGATAAAAATTCATTAATCCCACTTGCAAAACTTCCAGCAAGTCCCAAAGCGTTAATGATTTGTTCTTTATTTAAATCTAGCAAGATTGCGCTTGCACTTGTGCTTGCAAAAATTCCAGCAATAGCAGTAGTATGAAAACCACGCTTATGAAAAGTTCCTTTACTTGCAATACCTACTCTAGCTGCAATTTCCCAGCCAACAATAAAAGCTTTGATAATTTTTTGAGCCTCTTTGTTAATATAAAAACCATAACTCAAACAAAGTGGTGCTAAAATCGCACTTGCATGTAAAATAGCTTCTGTATGTGTATCATCAAAATCTAGTGCATGAGAAGCAATACCATTAAGCATAGCAGCATATATAGGATCTAATTTTTGTTCATTTATCCATACAGAAGTATTTTTTTCTGTGCTTAAATTTTTAAAGGTTTTAAAAGTATTCAAAACACATTCTTCATTACTTGCTGCTATAGCAGTTCCAAAACTATCAAGCATAAGCTCTTTAGCTCTTTGAACAACAACATCAGGAATATTTTCATATCGAATGTTTAAAATAAAATCTGCTAAAATTTCGCTATAAAACATAATTTTCCCTATTTTAAAATAGCACTATTTTTGATTTTTGCTAAAAATTCATCTACAAGTTTTGGTGCATATCCTACATAAGTTGTCGCATCAAGCAAAGCATCAATTTCTTTTTCTTTTAATACTTTAGATACTCTTTTATCAGCAAGCAAAACTTCCTTAAAAGTTTTTTGTTTTTCAATGCCTAGCATTGCATTTTCATAAACGATTTCATGAGCATGTTGTTTTCCATAATGATCACTTAATGCAAACATAATGCGCTCCGCCAAAACAAAACCATTAAGAGTGTTTAAATTTTTGAGCATCTTATCTTTTTTTACTTCCAAATCGCTAAGAGCAAATTTCATATTTGCTAAAACTACAGAAAGCATTAAAAACATTTCAGGTAAAAGCTTCCACTCCATTTTCCAAACTTGACCATCTCTTTCATGTTCGTGTCTTTCTATATCGCTTAAAATTGCTAAATTTGCTTTAAAAGCATTACTTACAGTAACAGCATTTTCGCTTATGGCAGGATTTCTCTTATGTGGCATAGTGCTTGATCCTACTTGACCCTTGCCAAAAGGCTCTGCAACTTCATCAATTTCATTATGCGAAAGGATTAAAATTTCATGAGCGATTTTGTTAAAGGTTGCGTTGATATTACCTAGTACAAAACCAAGCTCTATAAAGCGATCACGTGCGGGTTGCCAAGAAATATTAGGCACATCAAGTCCTAAATTTTCTAAAGTGAGTTTTTCTACTTCATTGCACTCATCACTTAAACTTGCTTTAGTTCCTACAGCACCTACTATACTACCTACATAAAGTCTTTTTTCAAGCTCAAGTATTCTTTCAAAATGACGCTCAAGTTCGCTTAACCAAATAGCCACTTTATGTCCAAAAGTAATAGGCAAAGCCTGAAGTGCTAAAGTTCTTCCCATCATAGCAGTGTTTTTATGGGTTTTAGCTAGTTTCGCTAAGGCTTTTGCGATAGCTTTTAATTCGCTTTTTACAAGAGTCATTGCTTCTTTAAATTGTAAAACCAGTCCTGTATCGATGATATCTTGAGTGGTTACTCCAAAATGTACATATTCGCCTAAATTATTATCGCAAGCTTTTTCTAATCCTCTTACAGTAGGAACTAAAGGGTGTTTAGTCTTTTTAAATTCAGCAAAGATAAAGTCCATATCCATAAATTTATAATGAGCTTTTTTTGCGATCTCATCAGCTGCTTTTTTAGGGATAATTTTAAGTTTTGCTTGTGCTTTTGCTAAAGCTGCTTCAACATCGAGCCATTTTTGTATGCGGTTTTGTTCGCAAAAAATAGCACGCATTTCCTGTGTGCTCCATGAGTCTGCTAGTAATCTATGATCAAATACGCTAATTCCTGTCATCTTATCTCCTTATTTTTTAATACTATCAAAAGCTTGTGTTAAATCAGCAATTAAATCTTTAGTATCTTCAAGACCTATATGAAATCTTACAAATGGTCCTCTTGCACTCCAATCTGTTGCAGTTCTAGGTGGAGTAGTTACGGTGGCTAAGCTTTCATATCCACCCCAGCTAGCACCAATTGAAAAGTATTCTAGTTTATCTACAAATTTAATAGCATCATCTTTGCTATAACCTTCTGCAAATTCTATGGTAATCATACCATTTGCACCTTTATGATCACGCATGAAAATTTCATGATTTGGGTGGGATTTGAGTTTTGGATAGAAAATTGTTTTAATTTCTTTTCTACTTTGTAAAAACTCTACAATTTCATCAGCACTTTTTTCATGGGCTTTCATTCTTACATCTAGTGTTCTCATACCACGAAGTACTAAGTAAGCATCATCAGGACTTGTTGTAAAGCCTAAAGCTTCTGGAAGTTTGTCAAAATTTTTCCATTCTTTTTCGTTGATTACTACTATACCCATGGTTACATCAGAGTGTCCACTAAGATATTTTGTAGCAGCGATAACTGAAATATCCACTCCAAGTTCTAAAGGATTTAGAAAATATCCACTAGAATAAGTATTGTCAATAGCTACAGGGATATTATGCGCATGGGCAATTTTGCAAAGTTTTGGTAAATCTATGATTTCATAAAGTATAGAACCTGGACTTTCACATAAGATAAGCTTGGTATTAGGTTTGATTTTTTCTTCTACATCACTTGCATCAGCTTTTAAAAAATCAATTTCAACTCCCATTTTGTCTAAAAATAATTCGCAAATCGTTCTTACAGGCCCATAAATTGCATCGGTGATTAAAAAATGTGCATCTTTGCTTGCATAGTTTAAAAGCACCATAGCTAATGCTGCAAGTCCTGTTGGGAAAAGTTGTGCTCTATAACCACCCTCTAGAGTGCAAATAAGTTTTTCAAGTTCAAAATTGGTTGTTGTTCCTCTAGCTCCATAACTTAAAACACGATCTGTTTTTCTTAATTCTCTGTATTTTTGCCAAGTTGCGTGATCTTTAAAAAGTATGGTTGATGCACGCATAAGTGTAGGATTAACTGATCTTACTTCAGCGCCTTGATCGCCTCTGCCACAATGAATAAGTTTAGTTTTTGAGTTCATTTTTTCTCCTTTTTAAAGATAGATATAAGTCATAATAACATTTACAATAGCCGCTACAAGCATAGGAATAGCTGTTCTTTTAACCACGGTAAAAGGACTTACTTTTGCAATAGCTGAGATAGCTAAAATCGCTGGTGCAATAGGACTAACACATCTTCCAAAGCCTGTCATAATTTGAATTGGTGCTATCATGGTGATAGTTTCAACTCCAAAGTGTTTTGCTATATTTGGGATAAGTGGAGCAAAGCTAAAAAATGCCGCATTTCCTGAACCCATTAAGAAAGCACAAACCGCAAGCAAGATTGAAACGGCGATAATAATAGCCAAAACTCCAAATCCTGCATTTTTGCAAAATTCTATTAAAGTATCTACAAAACCTACAGATAAAAGACCACTTGCAAATACTTGACCACAAACGATGAGTGAAACTGTGATAACAAATAAATGTCCCATTCCTTTAAAGAAAATCATAATAGAATTAAGAGTTTCTACTATACTTTTATAGCGTATCATTTCAAAAATAATAACCACAAAAGTTGAAATCACCATTGCTACTGGAACATTCATTTTAATTGCAGTGCTAGCAGCTGCTTTAACTTCTTCAGCACTACTTATTCCCATTAAAACCAAGATGCTATCAAGCACGGAACTAAATCCTAGGATTAAAACCAAAGGAATTATAGGTAAAATCGCATAAATTCTAGGAGGCTTTTTAAGTTCTTTTTCTTTACCTTCATTTTCATTTAGTTCTTTTTCAATTTCTTGTGCATTGAAGACAAAATTATCTTTTTTGTCAAAAAATTTATTGCAAAGATATATGGCAATACCTACAGCTATAATGATAGGCAAGGTTGTAGGGAGTTGATAATGAACAAAATAAATTGCAGGATCAACTTCAGCTACTTTTGATGCCATAATCACATTTCCACTTCCAGGCCCATGATCGATATATTGACAAATCGCAATCACACTTAAGGCAGAAAGTTTTGAAACACCAGAACGTACAAGTATAGGATACATAGTAACCATAAGTAAAAGTGCCAAGCCTGCGTGAGAAGGGATGAAAAGAACTAAAAATTGCACGATAAAATAAGCAACTATGAGTAAAACATAAGGAGATTTTACGGCTTTTAAAGGTTTTTCAAAAACTTTAAAAAGTGCATAAGAAGCCCCTACATGATCCATATAAGCAGAAAAACCTGCTATAGTCATAAGTGTAAGTCCAAGCCCTGCTAATGTACTTGACATGGTTTGATTGAAAACTTGAAAAATATCAAAAAAACCTAAATTTAAAGAACCTTTAGCGACAATGTGTGGAGAAAGTCCAAAAATAGCAGCTAAGGAAAGTAAAAGTAAACCACTTAAAAGTAATGCCATGTGAGCATTGATTTTTTTATAAAGCATAAAAACAAGTAAAAAAACACTAAATAAAGAAAAAACAATACCTAGCATGTTTTATCCTTTTTGAGCGATGATCTCTATCTCTACTTTAGCTTTTTTTGGCAGATCTTTTACTGCAAAAGCACTTCTTGCTGGATAAGGAGCTTTAAAAAATTCAGCATAAATTTCATTAAATGCTATAAAATCATTAATATCAGCTAAAAAGCAAGTGGTTTTAATCACTTTATCATAACTGATACCATTTTCTTCTAAGATAGCACCGATATTTTTTAAAGATTGTTTGGTTTGTTCTTTGATATCAGAGCTTTCTATTTCTCCTGAAGCAGGGTTGATAGGAAGTTGTCCTGATATAAATAAAAGTCCATTTGCTTCCCTATAAGCTGAGTATGGACCAATGGTCTTTGGATAGTTTGACATGAATTCTCCTTTGTTAAATATAGATTAAACAGAATGCATTTTATCACTACAATAATAATTTGTCAATAGTTTATTATCATAATAATAAAATTTTATTTTTAAGAAATGTTTTAAAGTATAAAGAGTAGAATTTAATATTATATTAATTTTTTATTGAAGGTAGTTTTATGGATGAGGGACAAAAACAACAATTTATAAAGTTGACATATTTTTTAGGAGAAGTTTTAGGTGAGCAATATGAGATAGTTTTTCATGTAATTACTGAAGATGGGGCTTATATTGCGGCAATTGCTAACAATCACATTAGTGGGAGAAGTTTAGATTCTCCCTTGACTGCTTTTGCAAGTGAGCTTATGCAAAATAAAAAATATTTAGAAAAAGATTTTTTATGTGATTATAAGGCTCTTGTTGGAAAATCAAAATTAATTAGAGGATCTACTTTTTTTATTAAAAATCATGACAAATTAGTAGGTATTTTGTGTATCAATCATGATACTAGCATTATGAGAGATTTAATATGCAAGATGATTGATTTAGAAAAAATTGGAGATATGGGTGATATTTTAGGAAATATTAGTTTTTCTCAAAATGATTCAAGCATAGAAACATTAAGTCACTCGATAGAGGATATTTTAGTTCAAAGTGTAGATTCTAGTTATTTAAATTCTGATTATCAATTAAGCATTGCTCAAAAAGAAGAAATTGCTGAAAAGCTATATGAAAAAGGTATTTTTAATATAAAAGGAGCGGTTCCTATCGTAGCAAAATTTTTAAAAATTTCAGAACCTAGTGTTTATAGGTATCTGAAGAAATTTAAAAAATAACTAAAATTTTTTGATAAATTTTAGTATTTTTAGGCTCATTTTCTTTAAAAAATTATTTTTAGATTTTTTGAGTAAAAATTCTGCCACATCTTTGCGTCCAAACATAATAGCAAAGGTATAAGGTGTCATTCCTAAACCATTGTTTTCATCAATATTTGCTCCATATTTAACTAAAAGTTCACACATAGGTAAGTATCCTTTAAAACAAACTCCCGCTAATGGGGTTTGTCCACGATCGTTTTTTTCATCTACTTTTGCACCTTTTTCTAAAAGCATTTTAGCGCTTTCATAAGAATTATTATAAGCTGCAAGCATAAGCAAGCTATCGCCTTTATGAGTTTTTAAATTTACATTTAAACCTGCTTCTATCATGATTTTAAGATTTTCACATTCATTATTTCTTGCAAAATTAAAAGCCATTTTACAAAGCTCTTCAAATCTTTTTTCTTCTTCTAAACTAAGAGTTGTCATTGTTTTTCCTTAATTATTATAATCTTTAGTTTGCCACCAAAAGTGGCAAGTAAAAATTATTTTTCTAAAGCTTTTTTAATTCCTTTTGCATAATCAGGTGAAATTTTTTCAAAATGTTCTAAAGCTCTAGTGATAATTTTTTCATCAACTCCCTCCATAGAAGCGGCGATATTATGAAAAAGTTGAGTTTTTTGATCATCATTCATAAGATTAAATAAAGCTCTTGGTTGAGTATAAAAGTCATTATCTAGTGGAGCATATCTTTGTGCTACGCCTTCTAAGACTAAATCAGGTTCAAGATAGCTTTTGTCTTCTTTTGGGCTATTATCATAGCTGTTTGGTTCATAATAAGCAGCATCATTTTTATAACTATCAAAATTCATAGCACCAGCGACATTGTAAGTATTCACTTCGCTTTTTGCACGATTTACGGGCAAAAGATGATAATTAGTTCCTATTCTATATCTTTGTGCATCAGGATATGAAAAAATTCTAGCTTGCAACATTTTATCAGGGCTAAAGCCAATTCCAGGAACGATATTGCTTGGACTAAAGGCAGCTTGTTCAACTTCATTAAAATAATTTTGAGGATTTTTGTTTAGAATCATTTCGCCTATATCCATCAAAGGCACAAGACTATGAGGCCAAATTTTTGTTAAATCAAAAGGATTAAATCCAAGTTTTTCTATATCTTTTTCAGCAAGAATTTGAACTTGAACTTTCCATTTTGGAAAATCTTTATTTTCTATAGCATTATAGAGATCTCTTTGATGACTTTCTCTATCTTTTGCTATAAGCTCGGCAGCTTCTTGGTTGGTAAGATTTTTAATCCCTTGTTGGGTTTTAAAATGGAATTTCACCCAAAGTCTTTCATTTTTATCATTAATAAAACTATAAGTATGGCTTCCAAATCCATGCATATGACGATAACTTGCAGGAATTCCTCTATCACTCATAAGAATGGTTACTTGATGTAAGCTTTCAGGACATAAACTCCAAAAATCCCAAGCAGCATTATTGCTTCTTAAATGTGTTCTTGGATCTCTTTTTTGAGTATGGATAAAATCAGGGAATTTATAAGCATCACGGATAAAAAAAGTTGGAGTATTATTTCCTACTAAATCCCAGTTTCCTTCTTTGGTGTAAAATTTAATAGCAAAACCTCTCACATCGCGTTCAGCATCTGCTGCACCTGCTTCACCTGCTACTGTTGAAAAGCGTAAAAATAATGGAGTAACTTCGCCTTTTTGAAAAATTTTAGCTTTGGTATAAGCACTTAAGTCTGCTGTAATTTTTATTTCGCCATAAGCTCCACTTCCCTTAGCATGAACGGTTCTTTCTGGAATTCTTTCTCTATTTTGATGAGCAAGTTTTTCAAGCAAAAGATAATCTTGCATAAGTAAAGGTCCTTTTGCGCCTGCGCTTAATGAATTTTGGTTATCGGCTATAATGTTTCCAAAATCGTTAGTCAATTTTTTCATTGTTTTCTCCTAAATAATAAGTTTTATTAATTAGTAAATTATATCTATTAAAAATTAAAATTAACTGAATAATTGCATTTTATTGATAATAAATTTCAAAATAAATTTAGTTTTTTTATATTATAATAATAATTATCAAAATATATTTTAAAAATCACAAAGGAGAATTTATGTCAGTTTTGGTTATTGGTGCAGATGAAATCACTCCTATTAGAGCTGTTTTACATGATTTAGGTGCTAAAAAAATAGAACACTGGGATGCACGTAATGAAAATAGAGTTAATCGCAAGCCGATTCCTTGTGATACAGAATGTATAGTAATGTTAACAAGCTTTTTAAATCATAATACTATGAAAAAAATCAAAAATGAAGCTAAAAAGCGTAAAATTCCATTAGTTTGTGCAAAAAGAAGTGTAAGTTGTGTGTATTGTGAATATTGTAAAATTTTTAATCTTAATAAAGAATTTTCTTGCTATAAAGGTTAAAGATGTTATTTGGATTTGATGATAAGCAAGAATTTATACCGCAAATTTATCGCTATTTAAACAATCAAGAGCTTATGTTGACTTTTTTAACTCAATATAATGCGAGCGTTGATAGCGCTCTAAAAATTCCTCTTTTATATGCAAAAAATACCAAGAGTTTAAAAATGATATTTGGAAATTTTTTACATGATATAATGCATATTTCATTTGGTAAGATTCAAAATATAAATATCAAGCTTAATGCATACGCTTTTTACTTTCAAAAAAGAAAAAGCTTGATTTTTAATACTAAAATATCTAAGAATGTCGATCTTTTAAGACTTTTAAGAATTTATCTTTATGGCATTTGTTTTGATGCGCAAATTTTATTTAGCTCTTATGTTTATGATAAGGTTTCTTTTCAAAATAATGGAAAAAATATAGATCAAGATGGTGATATTATTATAATAGATAAGAAATTTGCAATTTTACCACTTTGTAAAGAGATTAATACACATAATTTAAAAATTGAAAATAAAATTCATGGATTATTGAATTTAATAAAAGAAAACAATTTTGAAAAATTTTATATTGTTTGTCCGCGTAACAAAAATTTCACACATTTTATTGAAATAAAACATTTTTTGTGTGATTTAAACAAAACTATGTTAAAATTAGTTCCGTATAAAATATCAAATCAAATTATAAGGAGAAAATAATGTCAGTAGCAGTAATCTATGGTAGTGCTATGGGAAATACAGAAGGAGCGGCTAATACAATTGCTTCAAAACTTGGAATTAGTGATGTTTTTAATATCTCAGATATTGATGCAGCTAAAATGAATTCTTACGATAAATTAATTTGTGGAACTTCAACTTGGGGAAGTGGTGATTTACAAGATGATTGGGATGGTTTTGATTTTTCAGGGCTTAGTCTTGGTGGAAAAACTGTAGCTGTATTTGGTATGGGTGATAGTGAAAGTTATTCTGACACTTTCTGTGGCGGCATGGGTAAATTAGCTCAAAATTTAAAAGATGCAGGTGCAAATTTGGTAGGAGAAGTTTCAACTGATGGTTATACATTTGAAGCAAGCGATGCGGTTGTAGATGGTAAATTTGTTGGACTTGCTCTTGACAATGATAATCAAGAAGATCAAACTGAATCAAGAATTGATGCTTGGGTAGAACAAATTAAACCTTATTTTGCTTAATAATTCTTAAAATCAAGAGTCTTTATACTCTTGATTGTCTTTTCTTAAAAATAAAAAAAACTCACTATTTGATTTATAATTTTATTTTCTAAAGATAATTGATAGCGTTCTTTATTTCCAAGATAAGCTGTTCTTGCAAGAAGACTTGTTTTTTGAGAATTGTGATTTTTAGAGTTGATTTGTAAATTAACTTGCATAGTATAGTAGTTTTCTACCATCCATTCTCCATCGCTTTCCAAAGGATCAAAATCATAAAAAAATCTTGCTGAAGTTGTGATTTTTTGAGCATAAGAATGCTTTTTCATATCTACAAGATTGATTAAAATTTCATAATCTGCATTCTCTTTTACTTCTTTTAAGCCTAAATTTTTAAGTTTTAAAGCCAAATCTCTATCTAGAGTAGTTTGAAGTTGACTAGGATTTTGAAAGGAAATTTTAAAACTTTGTTGTTTTTGTGATCTGATAAAAATGCCTTCATTGCTTGTTTGAATAAAGCTTTGTGTGAAAGTTGCATTGGTGCAAGCACTCATAAAGAGTGCTATAAAAAAGCTTAAAATTAAAGCAAATTTAGACATTAGGTTTATTTAATAATAGTTGGAGTAGCGCTAAGACCTAATGAGCGATATTTTTCATATAAGGAAAAAACTTCTTTTAATTCTGCATCACTTACTTTTGGATAATTTTTGATATTTGCATCATAGTATTTGTTTAAAATTGCGATTTTTTCTTTATCATTTTTTGCTTTTTTTGCTTCCTTGTAGATTAGAGCGGATTTTTCAAAAGCAGATTTTCCATGTACTGGAGTTAAAATATAATTAACTTGATAGTTTTTAAGTTCATCATCAATTTGAGCTAAATGTTCTCTACAATAAGGGCATTCAGGATCTGAAAAAACATAAATTGCAGGTTTATTTTTATCTCCCAAAGCTATTACCATGGTTTCTTTTTGTGCTACAGCTTTAGCATTTTTTGTAAAATTTTCTCTTGCTTCTTGAAATTTTTTCATTTCATATTCTTGAGCATAAGAAATTCCCGTTTTCAAGTCGATAAGATCAGGGGTAATAAGACTATCTTTTGTAAAAAGAATGTTTTCTTGTTTTTGTCCATTTAATTCAACGCTTACAATAACACTTTCAAAACCCGTATTACCAACCTTTTGACGATTTGATACACTAACGGTAGCATTTGGAAATTGTGCTTTAATGCTTTTTGAATAAAAATCACTAATTTCTGAATTACTTGCAGCAAACAAAGATGCTGAACAGGCAAGAATTAAACTTAATTTTTTCATAGTTTATAAATCCTTTAAATAAATTATGTTTAATTCTATAATGATTTTCTAAATGTTTGTTAAAAATCTTTTTTCAGCTTCTTTGCTTACTTGAGGAAATTTGTCTAAGTATTCTAAATAAGCAATAGCATATTTTCTTGAAAGATTGAAATATTCTTTCATGCTTTGCACATCAAGACTTTGATTTTTTAATAAATTTAAACATTCTTGCATAAGTTTTTCAAGAGCTTGTTTTTCTATAAAAAGATTGTGTGAAAGTCTTACAACCAAGCCTTTTTGGGTAAGTTTTTTGAGTATATTATCTCCGCTTTTTCTATCAAGTTCTAAAAAATCATAAAGATTATAAGGAGCTTCGGGTTTAATACCTTGTTTTTTTAAAATTTCATATAATTGATTATTATTTTTTTCTTGAAGTTTTTCAAAATCTATACCTTTTTTAAAATAAATTCCATTTTGAAAATCCAATAAATTTGACATTTCTTTAAGCCCAAGTTCGCAAAAATTTTCACTTGCCCAAGTAATCCTTAAAGCTAAAGAATGTGCTGAAAGCATGGCATAAGGATTTTTTTCAAGTATGAATTTGATGAAATTTTTAATTTCTTTTAGGCTTTGTAAATGATATACATTAAGATTTTTTTCATCGACAAATACTTGATTTAATTCTTTTGCTAATTTCAATGCTTTTTGATGAGAGAGTTTAAATCTCTGATAGCTTGAAAGCAAACCAAAGCCGTATTTATGTGCGTCTTTTAAGAAAGAAAAAGCTGCTTTAAAATCTTTATTTTTCAAAAACATTAAAAATTTATTTTTTTGTTCTTTTTTTAAAGGTTCGCTTAAAGGATTTAAAACCTTACCACCGCCTACAACGCGATTGTTTTGTAATAAAATAAAAGCCTCATCAAAACTTAAAAATACATTTTTATCAAAACTAAAATGCACAAAAAATTTATCATTTTCTAGTTTTTTTAATATATTTATTTTGCATTCTATTTGTTTTGAACCCACGCAAAAAATCATTTTGCTATTTTGTAAATTTTTTGCTTTAACTAAAGCATCGCATTCTTTAAAGGCTTTAAAATAACCTTTTTTGCTTAGCAAATAACCTTTTTTTAACTCTTTATAATCACAATTTAAACTTAAAGCCACACGGTTACAAGCTTTGATTTGCTCTAAATTAGTATCGTGGTTTTGTATATTTTTAACAATGAGTTCTTTTTGAGTATCTAAACAGATGATTTTTTCATTTAAAGTGATGCTTCCTTCATTAAGACTGCCTGTAACGACAGTTCCTATGCCTTTTAGAGAAAAAACTCTATCGATATAATAATGAAAAATCAGTTCTTCATCGTTTTCTTTGTTTTCTATGGTATAAAGATAATTTTTTAATTTTTCTATGCCTTGATTATTTTTTATGCTGGTGTGAAATACTTTTAAAATGGGATAATCTAAATTTTTTAACTCTTCTAAAATTTCTACACTTTTTTGCTCTATATTTTCACAAAGATCGCATTTGCTAAGCACTAAAATGATATTTTTAATATCAAGAATTTTTAAAATTTCTAAATGTTCTAAACTTTGTTCTTTTAAACCTTCGTTAATATCTACGACAAATAAACAAACACTAAAGCCAAAAGCTCCACTTACCATAGTTTTAACCAAATCTTTATGTCCTGGAACATCGATAAAAGAAATGTTTTTATCTTTTAATTTAAGATTTGAAAAACTTAAATTAATGGTGATTTGTCTTTCTTGTTCTTCTTTTAAACTATCGCCTTCAAAACCATTTAAAGCTTTAATGAGTGAAGTTTTTCCATGATCAATATGTCCTGCGGTTCCTATAATAACAGATTTCATAAGTTTTCCATTTGATTGATTATAAGAATAAGTTTTTGAAGTTCGTTTTCTCGTATAGTTCTAAAATCAAGAACAAATTCATCATTTTCAATGCGTCCTATGATATTTTCTTTTCTAAATCGAGTTTGTAGTTTTAAAGCATCTCCTTGAAAAGTCAGTATATAAGTATCTAAACTTTTATCAGGCATAGAACCTCCTCCTACTAAACTTTTGCTTTTTTTAAGCTGGGTTTGAAATTTTAATTCTTTTTGCACTCTTAAAGCTTTTTTTTCTATAAAGGATAAGTCATCATTTAAAAGTTTTAAGGTAATAATTTTTTCATAATCTTTTTGCAAATAAGCTTTTAAGCTTTCGTTTAAAAAAGATAGAGTTAATTTATCCACTCTTAGCATTCTTAAAAGTTGATTTTGTTTAAGCTTTTCTATGAGTTCTTTTTTTCCAAGTATAATGCCCGCTTGCACACTACCAAAAAGTTTATCTCCGCTAAAACTTAAAATATCACATTCTTGCACGAGTTTTTTGATTTTAGGTTCATTTTTAATCAGCTTTTCATTTAAATTTTCACACCAGCCAGAACCTAGATCATAATAACTCAAAAGCCCTTTTTCTTTTGCTAGTTCATGTAGATCTTTTATATTTACTTCACTGTGAAAACCCATAAGAGCGAAATTAGACTTATGGGTTTTTAAAATTAGAGCGGTATTTTCACTGATGGCTTGTTCATAGTCTTTTAAGTGTGTTTTGTTACTAGTTCCAACTTCGCAAAGCTTTACACCTGCAGCTTTTATCACTTCAGGCACACGAAAACTTCCGCCAATTTCTACAAGTTCTCCTCTTGAGCTTATGACTTCTTTATCATAACAAAGAGAATTAAGTACTAAAAAAACTGCTGCAGCGTTGTTATTGACCACTAAAGCATCTTCACATTCAAAAAGCATTTTAAGTTTTTCTAGTACCAAAGCATAGCGAGAGCCTCTTTTTCCATTTTCTAAATCAAACTCTACATTAGAATAATTACAAATGATATCTTTACACGCTTCATAAAGTTCTTCATGGATTACACTTCTACCAAGGTTTGTATGTATAACCACTCCGCTTGCATTAATCACACTTTGTAAATCTTTGCGGTAAAAAGTTTTGATTTCTTTTTTGATTTCTAAAAGTAGTTTATCTTTAGAAATTTCATCTTGGGAAAAATTTTCTTTTAGTTTTGCGACAACTTTTTTACAAAAAAATGCTTTGATATAAAAAGGATAGGATTTTAAACTCTCATCTTCAATAAGAGTGTTAATCTGTGGAAAAGTTCTAAATTTGTTCATCTTAAGCCTTAAGAAAATATTTGGTTATTTTAACATAGAATTTATAAAATGATGTTTTAAAGAGATTAAGGAAGACAATGCAAGATTTTGTTTATATAAAAAATGATGTTTTGATCCCTTTGCCCGATGCTATTGAAATTTTAGATCAGGTAAATGATAAAGAAGCATTAGTTTGCAATGATAAAAATCAAAAAGCACAAATTTATGCCCCTGAGATTAATTTTTATCTTAAAAATTCTCAAGATGAAATTTTAGAGCAAAGTAAAAATGTTTTAACGCTTTATGAAGCAAGAGCTAGCGTTTATGATTTAGGGCTTGATTTAGAACAAAGCAAAGAAGTGCAAAATCGTTTGATTTTAGTAGATAGCGATACTCAAACCGTAGAGTTTTTAAAAGAACATGGATTTAAGGTTATTGCTTTAAGTAGTGCAGAAATTTTAGCTGTTTTTGGAAGTGTAGGGGAGCTTTGTGCTGTGGTTAAAAATCAAGGCGAAGAAGTGGAAATAGATTTTGATTTTTTACTTTTTAAAGCTGAGGATTTAAGCGTTGTGCGTAAAGATTTTACAAGACAAAGTGGATGTTATAATCTTTTAAATTTTGAAAATCTTGAAGTATTGTTAGAGTTTTTGCAAAGCAAAAGTCCAAAATATCATTATAAAACTTATATTAGCTATAATGCTAGCGTGTGTCAATACCACGAAAGACGCAGTGAGCATTGTGCAAAATGTGCTGAAATTTGTCCTACTGTGGCGATTTTAAAAGATGATGAAAACAAACATTTGGAATTTTCTCAAGTGGATTGTTTGGGTTGTGGAGGATGTATTAGTGTGTGTCCTAGTGGATCACTTGATTATGCTCCTATGCCAAGAGAAAGTTTTTTTACCCTTTGTGAGTTTTATAAAGATAAAAAAATTTTAATCATTCCTAAAAAAATGTCTTTAGAAAATTTAAATCTTGCTTTACCAAAAGATGTTTTACCCTTTATGATAGAGGGTGAAAAATGGCTTTCTTCTATGCATTTTTTAACGCTTTTGCAAAATAGTGGAGCAAATTTGGTTTTTTATACGGATTTTGTATCTCGTGGTAGCAACGAGGCTATTGTACTTTTAAATACTTTTTTTGAGAGAAAATTTCAAAAAAAAGCTATTTTTGTTGCTAAAGATGAGAAAGAATTGCAAAATGTTTTAAAAGAGCAAGAATTCATACAAGATTTAAAATATGATTTTCATAACAACACCTTAACTACAAGAGAAAATTTTGCCAAAAGAATGCAAGAAATGATAAAAAATGAAGATTTTGGCAGTATAGAAAGCGGCGAATGGTTGCGTTATGGTAAGGTAGAAATCAATCCTAACACCTGTACGCTTTGTCTTTCTTGCGTGGGTGCCTGTAATGTAGGAGCTTTAATCGCTGATAAACAAGAAAATGCTTTGAAATTTAATGCCTCTCTTTGCACGACTTGTGGGTATTGTGAGTTAAGTTGCGCTGAAAAAGATACTTTAAAATTAGTTCGTAGTGGAATGGAGTTTAGAGCTTCTTATTTTGAATATCAAACCATGGCAAAAGATGAGCTTTTTGCGTGTATAGAATGTGGTAAAGAATTTGCCACCAAAAAAGCTATAGAAAAAATAGCCAATTTAATGAAGCCTAAATTTGGTCATGATGAGAATAAAATCAAAACACTTTATTGCTGCGCAGATTGCAAGGCAAAAGTGATGATAAAAGCAATGGGTTTTGCGGGGCAAAATTAGATTTAGATCTTAATTTTGCCTTCTAATTCTTCTTTATTTGTAAGTTTGCTATCAAATTTAATAACAAGATTTTTAGAGTTTTTATAAATATCTACAACCCCTAAATTTTCACCAAAAGTACTGAAATTTAAAGGCGTTTCTAAAGGTAGATAAAGGTTTTTAAAATCAGCTGGATTTTTTAAGAAAAATAATGCCACAAGCCAAATTAGAGCTAAAATTACTAAAATAATAGCTAAAAGATTTAAGGCATCTAGATGTAAAAATATCCCTCCGATAATACCACCTATAAAACTTCCACCATATCCAAAAGCATTAAACAACCCTAATGCTGCACCTTTTTCATGAACTTTACAAAATTTTGATGCACAACTTTGCATAATAGGTTCGTGTAAATTAAAACCTATAAAAAAAATCACAACTGCTATGATAAAAAAATCCATAGAATTACTAAAAGCAAAAAAAAGATAAGAAAGTATGAAAAAAACAATTCCTAAGAGTAAAATTTGTTTAGCTAAACCTCTTTTTTCGCCTAAACTTCCAGCAAAGCCCATAGCGATAAAACCTGCTACCATAGAAGCGCTATAAACAATCCAAAGTTTATCAGAAGCAAAACCTAAATGTTTTACTAGAATGATAGGAATGCTTAAAAATGCTATACTCATAAGCATTTTTTGCATGAAATTAGTAAGATTCATAAGGGCTAAATTTTTTTGTTTAATAAGATGAAAAAAAGGAGTTTTTTCATTTTCATGAGTGATTTTGTTTTCTTTAGGTACAACGGTATAAAGTAAAATTATACATAAAAGAGACAAAGCCGCACTAAGATCAAAAAGGCTAGATAAACCCCATTTTGCACTCATTAGAGGAGAGATCACCATAGAAGCTGCGAAACTAAGTCCTATAAAAGAACCCATTACCGCCATGGCTTTACCACGATTTTCTTCTGTGATAAAATCACTTATCATTGCTGTAGCCACAGCTCCAATAGCTCCTGCACCTTGGAGCATTCTTCCTAAAAGCATGATGTAGATATTTTCCGCAAAAGAGCAGATTAAAGAGCCTATTATAAAAATAATCAGTCCAATGAGCATGGTTTTTTTACGACCAATTTTATCACTTAAAATCCCAAAAGGCATTTGTAAAATCATTTGGGTTAAGGCGTAAACACCAACTAAAAGTCCCACTAAAAATTCATTAGCACCTTCAAGTTTTAAAGCATAAAGACTTAAAACTGGCAAAACTATAAAAAGCCCAAAAAATCTTGTTCCAACTATGAAAGATAAGGGTAAGACATTATTTAGCATTATCAATTTCCTATTAAATTTGAAATTTAATTAGGATAATTTTACTATGAAATGGATTAAGCATTGATTAACATCGTTTTATCATTTGATATTTAAAAGCTACGCACAAGGATAAATTTTATAAAATCATATTTTTGTTTTGATATTATTTTGGAGCTTTTGTTATGAAGATTATCCTAGCTACGAGCAATAAACATAAGGTTTTAGAACTTAAAGAAATTTTAAAAGATTGTGAAATTTATGCTTTTGATGAAGTTTTAACGCCTTTTGAGATTGAAGAAAATGGAAAAACTTTTAAAGAAAATGCTTTGATTAAAGCAAGAGCGGTTTTTAATACTTTGAATGAAAAGCAAAAAAAAGATTTTATCGCTTTAAGTGATGATAGCGGCATTTGCGTAGATGTTTTAGAAGGAAATCCAGGAATTTATTCTGCTCGATTTAGTGGTAAGGGCGATGATAAAAGTAACCGTGATAAACTTGTTAATGAAATGATAAAAAAAGGTTTTAAACAAAGTAAGGCGCATTATGTTGCTGCTATTGCTATGGTAGGTTTGATGGGGGAATTTAGTACGCATGGAACCATGCATGGAAAAGTAATAGATACAGAAAAAGGTGAAAATGGTTTTGGTTATGATAGCCTTTTTATTCCAAAGGGTTTTGATAAAACCTTAGCCCAGCTTAGCGTGGATGAGAAGAATAATATCTCTCATCGTTTTAAAGCTTTAGAGCTTGCAAAAATCATTTTAAAGATTTTAAATAAAGGATAAAAATGAAAAATTTTTTAAAATATATAGCTATTATTGTTTTAATATATGCTCTTTATATTGGTTTGGAAACTTGGTTTTCTTAGAATAAATAGTGATTAAAAAGCTTGGTAATAAGAACAAACTTCCACTTAAAAGCAAAATCATTACAAAAACGGTTAAAATTCCAAAATAAATTGTTGGAATAAAATTACTACTCACCATAACACTAAAACCTAAAACTATGCTAATTGTGGTATAATAAAGTGCCGAACCTATACTAAGGTGAGAAATCATAATGGCTTCTTCTAGGCTTTTGTTTTTAATTTCTTCCCTAAAACGATAAATATAATGTATAGCATCATCAACGCCTATGCCTATAGCAATAGCAGCTATAGTAATACTCATCATATCCAAAGGAATACCTAAAAGCCCCATAAGAGCAAAAACCACACTTAAAGGAATAACATTTACCAATATAGCCGCAACTGAAAATTTTAAATCTCTAAAAACAATGATAAAAAGTATGAAAATAGCTAAAATTACAAATATAAGAGTATCAAATTGCGATGAAAAAAGACTTTGGAGCATATTATTATAAAGCACCATTATGCCTGTGATTTGAACTTCTACTCCATCGTTTTTTACAAGCTCGTTGAGCTGTTTTTTAAGATCTATTAAAAACTCATTACGTCTTAAATTCGGATCAGAATCAATAATACGCATACTAAATCTTAACTCGTTATTTTCTATGCTTACAAAAGGTGAAAGCAAGTCTTGTTTAAATTTAGCAGGTAAATTCTCATTTAAAAACGCAAGGGCAAAATCATCTAACTCTTTTCCATCGTTGATATTTTTCCCTAGGGTTAAAAGACTATTAAGACTTAAAACCGAGCCTACAAATTCTTTGTTTTCTAAAAATTCATGAACTTTTTTTGCAATACGTGTTTTTTTAGAGTCAAACCAATAAGTTTCTTGTGTGGCTAAATTTTCAAATTCACTTTCAAAACTATCAAGGGTATCACTTGTATTTTGATCGTTTTTATTATTTGGAAAACGAATGATCACTTCTAAAGGCAAGGTTCCACCTAGATTTTTATCAATAACCAAAAGTCCTTTTTTGATTTCACTACCATCTTTGAAATAATTGACAAAAGAATTTTCAACTCTGAGTTTTGAAATGCCTATTAAAGCTAAGATTATAGCAAGAACTGAAATTCCATAAATCATGCGACGCTTTTTAGGATCAAGAGCGGTTTTGGCACAAAAGGCTAAAAGATTAAATTTAAACTCTTTTTTATGATAATTTTTTGGTTTTAAAAGAATCAAGATACTTGCTAAAAACAAATAACTAAAGATAAGAGCTAAACCTATGCCTATACTCATCATAATGCCAAGTTTTATGATAGGTTCGATATTTGATAGGATTAAAGAAAAAAATCCTATCATCGTTGTAACAATGGCATAAAGGCTAGGATTTGCTTTGGCTAGTAAGGTTTCAAGCACTATGCGCTCAACTTTAGCTTTGGGATGATTTTGGGTGCTTTCGATAAAATGCGTGATCAAATGAACAACTACACTTAAGGTGATAATTAAAACCAAAGCAACGTAATTTGATGAAATAACCGTGATTTGAAAATTTAAAAGCGCAAAAACTCCACTAGCCGCACTTAAGCTTATAAAACAAATAAAAAGAGGTAAAAAAACAAAGCGCCATGAGCGGAAAAAATAATAAAGTGCAAGTCCTAGTAAAAATACAAGAGAAACACCATAAAGCACAAGATCAGATTTTATATAAGCTATCATATCATCAGCGATCATACTTACGCCACCAAGGTAGAGCGTATCTTTATTTTTTTCATAATTTCGAACTATGCTTTTAATAGTATCTAGACTTTGTTTCGTGATAACTTTTTGCTTGTCTTGATGTTCTTTTATGGCAAGACGAATTTGATCTTTTTCTTTTTCATCGGTAGCAAGATCGCGTTTTTCTATAAGATTATTATAAACTGTATCAGGCTTTAAGTAAATAATAAGCCCTGTTACTTTTCCATCTTTTGAGATGATATTATTTTTATAAAAGGGACTATTTAAAATTTCATTTTGGGCTTTTGTGCGGTTTATATCTTGGCTTTCTATATTTGGGATATTTTTTAAAAGTTCTTTTAAATCCGTATTTTGCGAACTTTGAAGCAAAGGGGCATTGATGATACTAAAAACGCGTTCTACTAAAGGGGCTTTTTCTAATTCTTCATGAAGTTTTTTTAATTTGGCTAAATTTTCATTTGAAAAAGGTTTTTCATCATAGGGTTTGAAGGCTAAAAGTAAAAAATTATCACTTTTATAATGTTTTGAAATTTCTCTAAAAGTTTTTAAATCTGCATCATCTTCTAAAAGTAAACTTTCAGCACTTGCATCTACGCTAAGCTTAAAAGCAAAAAAGCTTAAAAACAGGCATATAAACAACGTTCCAAAAAAAGTACTTTTTGGACGAGAAATAAAAAACTTTAAAAGCTTTGCAAACATTATTCTATGACAATACTTTCAAGTTTTTGAAGTAGGGCATCAAAGCCTTGGTTGGCTAAAATATCTCCAAATTGTGATCTATAAGTTTGTACTATACTCACACCTAAAACATCTACATCATAAATAAGCCAGTTGTTATTATCATTGTAAAATTTGAAAATGATATTTTTTTCTTCCCCATCTACTACCATAGAAGTGGTTAAAAAATAGCGTTTTTCATTTTTTAACTCACCATTTTTGACCTTTAAAACCTGATCTTTATAAAGACTGAGTTTATCGGTAAAACTTTTTTTAAGACTTGTTTCAAAGGCTGTGGTAAATTTTTCTTGTTCTTTTGGGGTTAATTTAGAATAATTTTTCGAAAGACTCAGTTTTGCCATGAGTTTATAATCAATTATGCTATCAAAAAGTTTAAAAATTCCATTAGCAGCTTGCTTTTTATCTTCTTTACTATCTTGTAAAAGTTTTAAGCTTGCATCAATGTTTTTTTGCATAGTGCTAGAAATTTCATCTAGTTGTAAGGCAAAAGCATTAAAAAATAAAGTCAAGATTAAAAATATTTTTTTCATTAATTTCCTTTATTTGCTAAGTTCATTGCGTCTTTGCTCGTAAGCATCACGCAAGAATGGATATAAATTAGGCGTGTTGTGATAAATTTCATCAATTTCATCAAGCCTAAAACTAAGTTCATTACCAAATCCATAAGCACTTATAGCTATACTTGCCCAAGTAGGATCAATGTAAGCGGTAAAACTTGCATACCAAGTTGCAGGTAAAGTAAGAGTGTCTCTAAGATTACTAGGGCCGAGTATAGGTAAGACAATATGAAAACCGCTTCCTACACCCCAGTGAGCCAAAACGGTTCCTAAGTCCGCGGGATGTTTTTTAAGACCCATTTTTGATGCCACATCCATAAGTCCACCAAAACCCATGATAGTATTGGCGGTAAATCTTTTAAATTCTTCTCCAGCTTCTTCAAATTTAAACTGCAAAACATTGCCTACAAAACGCAAAGGAGCAAGTAAATTATCAAAGAAATTTCTTGCCCCTAATCTTATAAATTCAGGAGTGATAGCGTTATAGCCCTTAAGAACGGGACGCAAACCATAATCATACAAAGCCACATTAAAGCTTGTCATAGCTTTGTTATATCCTGAAAGTGGATCGTTTACTTGATAGTTTTGGTATTCTTGTTCAAAATCATCTAAATTTTGTTCTTTAGCAAAAGCAAAAATAGTAAAAAAAATTAAAATAAAAGATATAAATTTTATTCTCAAGCAAAAACTCCTAAAAATTTTAAAAGTAAAATTATAGCAAATTTTTAATCAAGATTTATATCCCAGTAAAAATCCACCCATTCAGTAGCTTCTTTTACTTTAAAATCAGGCTCTAAAAGAGCAGTTTTTTTATAAAAAATGGTTGCAATTTTAAGTTCGATATGAGGAAATTTTTCAAGCAAAACTTTTTTTATTTCTGCTAAACTTTCTCCACTATCTACTATATCATCAATGAGTAGAATTTTTTTGTGCTTGCTTAAATCAGGAATGTTAAAAATTTCAATAATATCAAGTTTTTTCGTATCATCGTAATGAATTGAGTTTAAAGCAAAAAGCTGACGCGTTTTTAAAGCCACTGCTAAAGAGTGTCCTAAACTCATCCCTCCTCTTGCTATAGCTAAAAGTGCATCGGGGTTAAAATCTTCTTTAATTTTTTTAGCAAGAATTTTTACATCTTCTTTAAATTCTTCATAGGAGTAAAATATCATTATATATCCTTATTTATTGTAGTGTCATAAGTAAAAAATTACCCAAAGATAATAAACTTAAAACTATAATGCCAAGATTGATTTTATCCCATTCGCGTTTAAAAATTCTTACAAGTAAATAAGAAAGAAAACCAAAAGCAAAACCTGTGGTGATGGAGTAAGTAAAAGGCATCATGATAATAGTAAAAAAGCTTGCTACAGCTATAGCACTATCTTTAAAATCTATATTTTTAACTTCCATAAACATTAAAATTCCAACCATTACAAGTACGGGGTATATTGCGTTTGCAGGAATGGCTTTAAAAAGTGGCAGTAAAAAAAGTGTAAAAGCAAAACAAATAGCTACAACTAAAGCTGTAAGTCCTGTTCTTCCACCGCTTTCAACCCCTGTAGTGCTTTCTACAAAAGCTGTAACCGTAGAAGTACCTGTCATAGCTCCTAAGGCTGATCCTGTTGCATCTGCCATTAAGGTTTTGCTTAGTTTTTTTCTCCATTTTTTGGATCATCAAAAATCTTTCCTCTTTCACCCACACCTGTGATAGTTCCTATACTATCAAAAAGTTGAGTGATAAAAAAAGTAAGAATTATAGGTATCATAGTAATATTTAAGGCACTTTTGATATCAAGTTGTAAAAAGATGGCTCCTAAACCATTTTCCATACTAAAATTTGGCAAAGAAAAGATTTGCACAGGAAAACTTGCATTGTCTAAATGGAAAATCCAAGCGATAATAGAGCTTGCTAATACCCCAAAAATAAAAGCTCCACGAAGTTTTATAGCCCAAAAAAAGATGATTAAAGCTAGAGTGAAAATTCCAAAAAGCATATGAGGGCTTTTAAAATTTCCTATACTGACTAAAGTATCTTTATTATGCATAATCACACCCATTTGACTTAAGCCTAAAAATGCAATAAAACAACCTATGCCCGCACAAATTGCAAGGCGTAAATCTTTTGGGATATTGCGGATTACCCAAAGGCGAAAATGCGTAAAAGAAAGTAGGAGAAAAATAATACTTGAAATAAAAACAGCTCCTAAGGCACTTTGCCAAGGAATTTTTTGACCCAAGCAAACTGCAAAGGTAAAATAAGCATTTAAACCCATTCCAACACTCATAGCTACAGGAGTATTGGCAAAAAAAGCATTAAAAGCACTTGCAACTATGGTAATTAAAGCTGTTGCGGTGATTAAAGCTTCTATGGGCATTCCTGTATTTCCTACTATGCTAGAATTTACGGGGATAATGTAAACCATAGCCAAAAAAGTAGTAAGCCCTGCTATAACTTCGGTTTTAAAACTCGTATTGTTTTCTTTGAGTTTAAAAAAGTCCATTTTTTCTCCTTAGTAGGTTTTTAGCTCGTTATATAAACTATCGCGTTCTACAGGAATAAGATTTGAAGTTTTTATCATATCGATAAAAGTTTTTAAACTTGTGCCTTTAGCAGATTTTGCACCACCTGCACTTTGTATGCTTTCTTTTTCTATGGTACCGTCTAAATCATTAGCTCCAAATTCTTGTGCTACCATGGCTAAATTTAAAGTCATTGTTGCCCAGTAAGCTTTGATATTTTTAATATTATCAAGCACTAAACGAGCAATGGCAATGGTTTTTAAAATTTCTTCACTATCCATGATTTTATCAGTTTGTATAAAGCTATTATCCCTTTGCCAAACTAGAGGGATAAAAGCATTAAATCCACCGGTTTGATCTTGAAGATCACGCAGTCTTAACATATGATCGATCCTGTGATGTCTTTCTTCTATATGCCCAAAAAGCATGGTAGCATTACTTTGTTTGCCTTTTTCATGCCAAAGTTTATGAATTTTAAGCCAATTTTCACTGCTAACTTTTCCATGACAAATTTTCTTACGCACTTCTTCATCAAAAATTTCAGCCCCACCGCCTGGCATGGAATCAACGCCGTATTCAAGCATTTTTTCTATCACTTCTTCATAGCTCATTTTAAAACGACGATGTAAAAAATCAATCTCAGCAGCAGTCATAGCTTTTACATGAAGATTAGGATATTTTTCTTTTATCATTTTAAAAATTTCTAAATACCATTGCCAAGTTGTATCTTTGTTGTGAGCTGAAACGATATGTACTTCTTTGGTTTCTCGTTTTACGGTTTCATCGACAATTTTCATAATCTCTTCATGAGTCATCAAATAAGGATTAGGATTTTTACGGTGTGCTGAAAAGGCGCAAAATTTACAGGTATCTGCACAGATATTAGTTGGGTTGATATGGCGATTGATATTAAAATAAACTTTTTTTCCGTGAAGTTTGGTGCGTTTTTTGTGAGCGTATTTACCTAAGGTAAAAAGATCTAGATCCCAAAGTGCATTGGCTTCTTCTTGGTTTAATCTTTCTTCATTTTCTAGTTTGGTAATTAAATTTTTCATTTTAATTTTACTCTTTTGTTGTTTTTAAATAAAGCATTATAATTTTTGCTTACTGAAAAAGAGTTTATAGAAAAAGCCAAAATAAAAGATATTTTTGTTAAGATTATTATTAAAATATTAAAATTTAAAGAGAGTAGAAATTTTGTTAAATAAAGAATTAGAAATTTTTAAAAAAAATCTTAGTTCCTATACCCAAAGTTGTAGAAAATTTTTTCTTAAGCAAGGGGCGTTTAGCTTATATCATTCTAAAAATATGGATAATTTCATAAAAAAAGCTTATGATATAGTTCTTAAAGATTATTTTGATGATTTTTTACCTCCAAGTGATAATATCCCTTTTTGTGTTTTAGCAAGTAAAGCATATGCAAATAATAGTCTTTGTTTTAATGAAAGTATTTCTTTGATTTTTGTTTATAAAGATATTAAGGCTTTTCATTTAAAACCTATGATTAAGGCTTTTATTGAAATTTTAAATGATGCGCATTTGCAAATTGATTCGGTTATCTTAGAATTTAATGGACTTTATAATGCTAGCAATGAGCTTAAGACTTCTATAATACAAACTCGTTTTATATGTGGTTCTAGGATTTTATTTAAAGGGATTAAGATAAAATTTGAGAGTATTTTAAAAGAAAATAAAAATGATTTTGCCAAGCTTTTATTAGAAAATTTTAAAGAATTTGATATTCCATTTATAAAACAGGAATTTAATATCTTAAAAGATTTTGGCGGATTAAATCATTTAAGATTCTTAGAGAGTTTGCTTGTTCTTTTTAAGACTTCTCCAAAAAATTATGCTTTAAATTTTATAGATGAAAAAAATTTAAGCGAGTTGCGTTTAGCTGGAGATTTTTTACTTTCTTTAAAATCAGCGATGAATTTATTAAGTGCTAAAGATGAGGATGAGTTTTTACTTATTAATGTTCATGATTTGAGTGAATTAATGTATAAAAAAGCTAAAAAACATTTTGGAGCAAATGAGTTGTTGGTTCAAAAGGCTTTACAAAGTATGCATACTATAGGTTTTTATACACACTTTTTAGCAAAGCAAATTCAAGATGGATTAAATCATACTCTTAAACAAGAATATAAATTTAAAACTCTTGTGGAAGTTTTAGAATACTTATTAAAACTTGAAGATAAACAGGTTATTTTCGATCTTAACTTGGTTTTTGCCCTAAGAAGATTGAAATACAGTAAAAAAGATATAGAAAAAGCTTTAATACTTTTTGAGAAAATTTTTTATAAAAGGCATAGTTTTTGTGTTTTAAAACTTTTGCTTGATAGTGGAATTTTAAAAGATTTATGCAAGCCTTTTTGGACAGTTCGTTTTTTAAGTGATGAAGAAGGAAATTATAGTTTTGATGAGCAAGTTTTTCTTATGTTAAGTGAATTTGAAAAATACGAAGATGAGCTTGAGATACTCCAAAAACTTAAAACCGATGAAAAAATGATTTTAAAGCTTGTGATACTTTTAAGCGCTATAGAAAGTGAAAATGAAATTTCTTTAGCAGGCATATATAGAGCGTATTGCTCTAAATTTGATTTAAAGAATGAAATTTTAGAATGGGGTCTTAAGATATTTAAAAACAATAATGCCTTAAAAGATCTTGTAGAAAAAGAAGATATATACAATCCTATTGTTGTAAGTAGCTTGGTTTCTAAGCTAGAAAATTTAGAAAATTTAGAGCTTTTATATACTTTAACTTGGCTAAAGGCCAAGGCTTTAAATTATAATGCTTTTTATTTTAGAGTTCTTGATAAACTTTTAGAAAATGCAAAACAAGGTTTTGAAGATGAAAATCTACTTGAAGAAAGCGCAAGAAGAGTAAAAAAAGAATTAACACTTAAAAGAAGTAAGATTTTTTTAGAGCAAGATGAAATTTTGCAAGATAAAATCATACATATCAAATCAAATCTTTTTATTATAAAAAATACTTTTGAAGATATTGTTATGATTTCTAAATTAGCCAAAGAAAATGATTTTAAATTTTGGTTTAGTAATGAAACAAATCTTAGTTTGCAAATTGTTGCACCACTTCATTTTAATATTGCCATTATTTTAAGTTCTTTAACAAATTTAAATCTTATTTTCATGAATTTTTTTGAACTTTTTGATGATAAAATTTATTTAAGATTTGAATATGATAATATTATCAGTGATGAGCAAAAACTAAAACTTTGCGAGCTTTTAAATTCAAATCTTTCTGGTTTTAATTTGAAAAAAATTAAAAAGCCAATCATTAAAAAAGATGAGTTAAAATTAGACTTAAATTATTCTAAAATGTATGCCAAATTAGGTCTTAATACTAAAGATCAGCAGGGTTTAATGGCGTATTTGATGAATGTTTTTAATGAACTTGAACTTGTTTTATGTGCAGCAAAAATTCAAACCATAAGACAAAGGACGCGTAATATTTTTATTTTTCAAAAGAATGAAAAATTAAAACATAGCGAGCAAAAGTTAGTTAATTTATTAATAAGTGAGTAAAAAAATGTGTGGAATCGTAGGCTATATAGGAAATAATGAAAAAAAACAAATTATACTAAATGGACTTAAAGAATTAGAATATCGTGGCTATGATAGTGCGGGTATGGCAGTGATGCAAGAAGGAGAGCTTAGTTTTTTTAAAGCTGTAGGAAAACTTGAAAATTTGGCGAATAAATGCACAGATTTTGAAAGTCAAGGTTATGGTTTTGCTATAGGTCATACAAGATGGGCAACTCATGGTAAGCCTACTGAAATCAACGCACATCCTCATTTAGGACAGTATTCTTGTGTGATTCACAATGGTATTATAGAAAATTATAAAGAAATTAAAGATAAACTTGAAAAAGAAGGCGTGAGTTTTTTAAGTCAAACAGATACTGAAGTTATTGTTCAGCTTTTTGAATTTTATGCAAGAAATTTGGGAGTTTTTGAGGCTTGGCAAAAAACCATCAAAGAACTTCGCGGTGCTTTTGCTACTTTGTTGGTAACAAAAAAAGATCCTAATCATGTGTATTTTGCAAAAAATGCCGCTCCTTTGATTATCGGTAAAAATGCAAATAAAGAGTGGTATTTTTCTTCAGGTGATGCACCTTTGATAGGAAGTTGTGATGAGGTAATGTATCTTGAAGATTTAAGTTTAGGATACGCGAGTAAAGACGAGCTTGTCGTTTATGAAAATGATGTTTTAAAATCACTTTGTTTTTCTAAGCTTTCAGGCGATAAGGCTTATGCAAAAAAAGACGGATTTCGCTTTTTTATGGAAAAAGAAATTTATGAACAAAGTCGCGTGATGAGTGAAGTTTTAATGGGGCGTATTCAAGGCGATGAAGTCGTTTTTGATGAGTTAAACAATGAAGATTTAAGTCAAGTAGATGAAATCACGCTTTGTGCTTGTGGAACAAGCTATCATGCTGCAATGGCAAGTGCTTATTTGTTTGAAAGAATTGCTAAAGTTAAAGCTAAAGTAGAAATTGCAAGTGAATTTCGCTACCGTGAAGCAATTGTAAAAAAAGATTCTTTATTTATCGTTATTTCTCAAAGTGGAGAAACAGCAGATACTTTAGAGGCTTTAAAGATTGCAAAAGAGCAGGGTGCTAAGACTTTTGCAATTTGTAATGTGGATAATTCTAATATAGTGCGTTTAGCACACCTAAGTCTTTTAACTCGTGCAGGTATAGAAAAAGGAGTTGCTTCAACCAAAGCTTTTGCCACTCAAGTTTTAACACTTTGGATGCTTGCTATTTTTATGGCACAAAAAAGAAAATTAAATGTTTCTGCTGAAATTAAAGCACTTTTACATACTCCAAATTGCGTGAGTGTAAAACAAGCTTTACATGAAAAAATTCATCGTTTATCTAAGCGTTATTTAGATGGACACGGCTTTTTCTTTATAGGTAGAGATGTGTTTTATCCTTTGGCCTTAGAAGGAGCTTTGAAACTTAAAGAATTATCTTATCTTCATGCTGAAGGTTATCCCGCAGGAGAGATGAAACATGGCCCTATTGCTTTGGCTGATTCTAAGCTTTATACTATAGCTTTAATGCCAAAGCACATGCTTTATGAAAAAACAAAATCAAATGTTGAAGAGCTTATTGCTAGGGATTCTACAGTGCTTAGCATTTCACCTTTAGAATTTGATTTAAGTGATGATTTTATCAAAACCAATGAGCAAGATCATTATATGTGTGAATTTTTTGAAATGATGGTCATTACTCAACTTTTGGCGATGGAAATTTCCATAAGACTTGGCAATGATGTGGATATGCCAAGAAATTTGGCTAAAAGCGTAACAGTCGAATAATCCGTGCAGTTTAAACAAACTGCACATAACTTCAAAATGCTACAAAAAATATAAATAAATTTTAAATTATAAGCTAACTTTATGCTTATTTTTGTTTAAATAATTCTAACAATATTTCTAGAAAGGAAACACTATGGAATACAGAGTTGAACACGATACTATGGGTGAAGTTAAGGTCCCAAATGACAAATATTGGGGAGCTCAAACTGAAAGAAGTTTTGAAAATTTCAAAATCGGTTGTGAGAAAATGCCAAAGGTTTTAATCTATGCTTTTGCAAATCTTAAAAAATCTTTAGCTTTAGTCAATAACAAACTCGGAAAACTTGATGATGCTAAGAAAAATGCTATAGTTCAAGCTTGCGATGAGATTATCGCAGGTAAATTTGATGATAATTTTCCACTTGCGATTTGGCAAACAGGTTCAGGCACACAAAGCAATATGAATATGAATGAAGTTATTGCAAATCGTGCCACTGAAATCATGGGCGGAGATTTTCGCAAAGAAAAGCTTGTGCATCCAAATGATCATGTCAATATGAGTCAAAGTTCAAATGATACTTTTCCAACAGCTATGAGTATCGTTGCAGTTGAGCAAGTAGAGAAAAAGCTTATCCCTGCACTTGATGAGCTTATTGCAACTTTTGAAAAAAAAGTAAAAGAATTTGATGGTATTATCAAGATAGGACGCACGCATTTACAAGATGCTACGCCACTTACTCTAGCACAAGAATTTAGCGGATATCTTTCTATGCTTTTACATTCAAAAGAGCAAATCATCGCCTCTTTACCAACTTTAAGAGAACTTGCCATAGGAGGAACTGCAGTAGGAACAGGGCTTAATGCACATCCAGAATTAAGCCAAAAAGTAAGTGAAGAGCTAACTCAACTTATAGGTACGAAATTTGTTTCAAGTCCAAATAAATTTCATGCTTTAACAAGTCATGATGCGATCAATTTTACTCATGGAGCTATGAAGGGTTTGGCTGCAAATTTAATGAAAATTGCAAATGATATAAGATGGTTAGCTTCAGGTCCAAGATGCGGTCTTGGTGAGCTTATCATCCCTGAAAATGAGCCAGGAAGTTCGATTATGCCAGGTAAGGTAAATCCTACCCAGTGTGAAGCTGTTACTATGGTTGCTGTACAAGTGATGGGAAATGATGCAGCTATTGGTTTTGCAGCAAGTCAAGGAAATTTTGAGCTTAATGTGTTTAAGCCTGTGATTATTTATAATTTCTTGCAAAGTCTTGATTTGTTAGCTGATTCTATGCATTCATTCAATATCCATTGTGCTGTAGGTATAGAACCAAATCGTGCAAAAATCGATCATAATCTTCATAATTCTTTAATGCTAGTTACCGCTCTAAATCCACATATAGGTTATGAAAATGCTGCTAAAGTAGCCAAAAATGCTCATAAAAAAGGTATTTCTTTAAAAGAAAGTGCTATGGAGCTTGGTTTGGTTAGTGAAGAAGATTTCAATAAATTTGTTGATCCTACTAAAATGATAGGCCCAAAAGCCTAGAACATAAAACTTGCCTTTTTTAAGGCAAGTTAAATTAAATTCTTATCTTTTAAAATCACATACATTCTTAAAGTTGATACAAAAAAGGTTAAAATCGCAGGACCTAGTATAATACCCCAAAAACCAAAGGTAGAAATTCCTGCTATCATAGCCAAGAAAATTAAAAGTTCGTTGATTTTGGTAGGGGTTTTTACAAGTTTTTTGTTGATCCATTTGATGATTAAAGGCTTGATTAAAGTATCTGCTATAAAAGAAATTACAATTACAGAATAAATAAAAATAACAAGAGCTGAGTTAAGATTGTTTGAAGCAAATTCATAAAGACTTACAGGCACATAAATTAAAGCTCCTCCTATAGCAGGTATGAGAGAACTTACAGCAAAAATTACTCCCATTAAAATTCCATCATAACCATAAAACATTGTGATTAAACCAAAAAGTGCACCTTGAAATATTGCTACAATTACCATAGAGTAAAGCACAACAGCCATAACATTACCCACTTCACTTAAAACATCATCGAGTTCTTTTTTGTCAATAGGAATGATGGATTTAAGATAGATAACAAGCTCGGTTCCATACAGATTTGCAAAGAAATAAAACACGCAAATTAAAACCATATCTATAAGAAATTTAGCCCCTGATTTTGTAAAACTTGAAGCATAGCTTAGAATTTGTTTGGAAATGCTATTTAAATCTATAGAAGCTAAAAATTCTTTGATTTTAGGTTCTAAAAAATTAAAGCTTTCAGGCAAGGTAAATTGATAGTTTTTGACATAATCAAGAGTTTGTGTGACTAAATTAATATCAAAATTTTTTAAAGCTTTGGCAAGTTCTATCATAGCATAAACAAAAGGTGTAAAGAAAAGCAAAACCATACAAGCTGTTGTAAGAATGGAAGCTAAAAATTTATGTCCTTTAGTGAGATTTAAAAATTTTGCATTAATATTTGAGGTAGCTACCGCCATTAAACTAGCAATGATAATTACAAGTAAAAAACCTTTAAAAAGATAAAGCAAAAGAAATAAAATGACTAAAATAAAGCTTATAAGAAAGAATTTTCCATTTTGCAAAATTTACTCCTCAAATAAAGTTTTTTCATAGTTTAGTTTTAAAGCACTATAGCTTTTTGTGCTTGCTATACGCCCTTTTGCAGTGCGTTCTATATAGCCATTAGCTAGTAAATAAGGCTCGATTACATCTTCTATGGTATTTTCATCTTCGCTTAAAGCCGCAGCAATGCTTGCAAGTCCTATAGGTTTTTGCTTAGCAGCGGTTAAAAGTTCAAGATATCTTAAATCCATCGCATCAAAACCAAGCTCATTAACCCCTAAAGAATTTAAGGCCTCATTAGCCCTTTTTTCTGTGATAATCTCTTCATCATTAACATCGGCAAAATCTCTAACTCTTTTTAAAAGCCTTAAGGCTATCCTTGGGGTTGAACGACTTCTTTTAGCGATCTCAAGTGCGGCTTTTTCTTCGCAAGTTTTATTAAGCTTTAAAGCTGCTTTTTGCAAGATGAGAGCAAGTTCGCTATCTTTGTAAAATTCTAATCTAAATTGCATACCAAAACGATCACGCAAAGGATTGCTAAGCATACCTGCGCGTGTTGTAGCTCCTATAAGGGTAAATTTTGGTAAATCGATTTTTATAGTTTGAGCAGCTGGACCACTACCTATGATAATATCAAGGCGGTAATCCTCCATCGCAGGGTAAAGTACTTCTTCGATAGCAGGGCTTAAGCGGTGAATTTCATCGATAAAAAGTATATCCCCTTCGCTAAGATTGGTTAAAATGGCTGCTAAATCTCCGCTTTTTTCTATCATAGGAGCGGCGGTTGTTTTGATATTTGCACCCATTTCATAGGAGATGATATTAGCTAGTGTTGTTTTTCCAAGTCCTGCAGGACCACTAAAAAGTATATGATCTAAACATTCGTTGCGTTTTTTGGCTGCAGTTATAAAGACATTTAAATTTTTTTTAATGCTTTCTTGACCTATATAACCATCAAAATTTGAAGGACGCAACGAAGTTTCGTAAGTTTCGTCAAAGGAGTATTTTTCTATTTCTACTATTCTATCCATATCTTTACTTATATTTTGGAAAAATTAAAATAAGATTTTAGCTAAAATTTGCTAGAATTTACATTAAACTTCAATGATTATGGTTTGAAAATGGGAATTTTAACAAAATTAGAATTAGATTATGAGATTGATGATATAGAAAAATTTTTACAATTTTTTAGAACCATGTGTGATAGGTTTGAACCTTTAATCATCAAGCTTGGAAGCGATAGCGTGCGTTATAAAGAGGCCATAAAAGAGCTTGAAACTTTAGCACATAATACCGCTTGGGCAGCAAGACGCTTAAATCTTGAAGAAGTGACTGATTTTTGTGTATTTTGTGAAGAGATGATGGCACAAGCAAATCGCTTTAATGGCCCTGCTAGCGATGAATTTACAGATTGGATGCTTTTGATGAGTGATCAGTTTGAAAAATATTGTCGTTCATATGAAAATGATGATTCTGTTTTAGCGGTTTTTAATCCTTTAATTGTTAATGTTCCAAATATTATTTCTAAATAAGGGAGCGACTTGGCTTCGACAGGAGTAAGTCTGCTTAGATGGCATGTCGCTTTGGGCAAAGCGTAAAAAGCCCAAATAAAATTAAACGCAAACAACGTTAAATTTGCTCCTGCTTACGCTAAAGCTGCGTAAGTTCAGTTGAGCCTGAAATTTAAGTCATACTATCTAGCTTAATTTTCGGTCATCTTTGATAGTGTAGCCTTGCGTTTGACAAGCGTTGAGGTGAAATAAAGTCTTAGCCTTGCTTTTAAGTTTTGGAAGATGAGCGAAGTAGGGTGAAGTAGTCATCTTTGCTAAGCATGTAGAGGTCTTTGTGGGGTTATTTTTGGACAGGGGTTCGATTCCCCTCGCTTCCACCATCACGCTAATTTTAAGTAAATCATAAGTTTATTTTAAATTTTTAGAATTTTTTATATGAAGTTAAGATCGATTTATTACCCTTAAAACTTTGATATATTAGGTTTTATAATTTTTCATTAAAAATTTATAGTTTTATTTTTAAGCTTATTTTTAGGGGGGGTATAATTTTTTCTTCAGTTTAAATTTATTGAAGGAGAAACTTATGAAGAAAAATGCTTCGAGCAAGATATTGCTAAGCTTAGGTGTAGCAACTTTGCTTTATTCGGGTGCTTTTGCACAAGAAATCGATCTTACAGGGTCTTCAGATATAGGAAATTATTTTGAAGAAAATGGTAAGGATATTAATCTCAAAAATCCTGATAATTACAAAGGAAAAGATTTAAGTATCAAAATGGGCATTGGGGATTTACCAAGCGATGGTTATGACACTGCTGATCATCGATTGAACATTGATATCGGTAAAGACCATACTTTAAGCTTTACATATAATAACAAAGGAGAACCTGCATATGTAACAAATCTAAACGCTACTGCTAAAAAAGTTGAAACAACAGATATAAATTTTACAAGCTTTTGCACCTTCGGTGATTAATGGAGATTTAACTATGACTAGCTCATGAGGTGAAGCCATTACTCAAGATGAAGAAAAAGGTTCGGGTATAATTCTTTATAATGGAGCAGGTGAAACACAAAGTGCTAATGGTAGCTTAACTATAAATGGAAATTTTACTGCCGATAAAACCCTTTTTGCTACTTATGGAAATTTTGTTAAGGTAAATGGAACTGCAAATCTTAAAAATTCAAATTTTGGACTTATCAAACGCTCTTATACAGACTTAGAAGCAAATAATGTAGTAATGGTTCAAGCTAAAGATTTCAATGAAGATATTTTAAAAGCAAATAATAACGCAGGTGCATTACTTGTAAAATTTTTAAATGATTATGTTTCAACTGATCTTCATGGCAAAGATGTTACAGAAACAGGAGCTGTTATAGATATTAGCGATGAAGATGAATACGGCGATGGAAAAAAAGGCTTAGTAGATTATAAACTTAGCGTTCAAAACTGCGGTGGCAATAAATGCTTGGTAGTTAATGGAGGTGCTACTGCAGCAGCTAAAGATAAACTCACGCAACTTAAAGTAGATATAAATGCTATCGATAAATTACTTAAAAATGATTTTGATTCCGATGAAGCTGAAGCTGAAGAATGGGCAAAAGTTAAAAAAGCCCTACAAGAACAAAAAACTGAACTTGAAAAACTTCAACAAGAAGCTATAAACAACGGCGGTAAAATCGATGGTGAAAAATACCTTGATTTAGTAAATAAAAACTTAAATTTAAATCTTAGTGCTAATGATAAAGCTTCTATCCTAGCACTTCGTTCTATCACAGAACAATTAGGAAGTATAGGAGCAGATTTAGCAAGTAGAGAAGGTGTAAAACTAGCCCTACAAATCAAAAAAGACACAGACAATACAGGTAAATCTGTATCTAATCTCAATTCAGCTTCTGGTGCAGTAAATACCACTATGAATATTTCTAATGATGTTTCTATAGGTTCTCGTGTAGCAATGTTAAACAAATCCTTTTGGAACTTATGCTTCTAAAATGAATGGCCTTAAATTTGCTGCTTTAGATAGTGATATGAGACCAAGCTATGTAAATGAATATACCAATAGTGTTTGGGCTAATGCTTTTGGTGGTGCTAACATTATCGATGGAGATAGTGGTGCAATGTATGGTGCTACCGTGGGAGTAGATAAACAAGCTAATGATGATGTTTTATGGGGTGCTTATTTTACTTATGCAAACGCTAAAATCAAAGACAATAATTTAGAACAAAAAAGTGATAACTTTCAATTAGGTATGTATTCTACTATCAATATAGCTCCACAATGGGAACTTAATCTTAAAGCTTATGCTCAAGTTTCTCCAACTAAACAAGACAATATTCAAACAGATGGTGCATATAACTCAGATTATACAAGCAAATTCTTAGGACTTAGCGCTAATGCAGGTCGTGTGTTTGATCTTAGTGATAATACTTTATTTATTAAACCTTTTGCGGGAGTAAATTATTATTTTAGTTATACTCCATCTCATACAGAAAATGGTGCTATTGCTAAAGATATTGATTCTATGAAAAACAATTCTGTAAGTGTTGAAGTGGGTGCCGAATTTAGAAAATATATGAATGAAAACTCTTATATTTTTGTAACTCCAAAAATAGAACAATTTGTTATCAATAGTGGTGATGATTACACAGCTAACCTAGCTGTAAATAATGCTTTCTTTACTAGTGTAGAAGCTAACAACAAGAAAAAAACATACGGACAAATTATCGTAGGGGGTAATGTAGATTTTACAAATCAACTCAGTATGAATCTTGGCTTTGGTGCTAAACAAATACTAGCAGGTAAAGTAGATAATAAAAATGAAACTTACTTAAGTGGTCAAGTAGGACTTAAGTATAAATTTTAATCTTAAAAATCATTTCTAAATCTTTTTATAGTTTAGAAATGATTGTTTATTTCTATGGGAAATCTCCTAGGGCTTTATCTTAAAGCCCTTTTTTATAACAAACAAGTAAATAAGTCTTTAGAGTAAAAACCCTAAAAACTTTTAGTTTTCTTTGAAAAGTTTGGAAGCTAAGTGCGTTGCGCGACTTTGATCTGTATCTTTTTTAAGTGTTTTATAAATTTTACTTACATATTCTTCTAAGGTTTGTTGAGAATCTATGATTTTTTCAGAAGAAGGAATTTTTTCATACTCTCCATTGTTTTTAAGCTCATAAGCTAAAACATTATCGCTAAGTTGCAAGCGTAAAAATTGAGCTAATTTAGCTTTGCTTCTTTCATCATATATAGGAGTCATAAGCTCTAAACGGCGTTCTAAATTTCTTGGCATCCAATCTGCACTCGATATAAAATAATTTGCCTCACTATGTTTAAAATAAAATACTCTAGCATGTTCTAAGTATTTTCCTATGATGCTTCTAACGCGTATGTTTTTGCTGTATTCTTCATCAGGTTTCAAACAACAAATTCCGCGTATGATAAGATCGATTTGCACTCCTTCCATACTTGCTTCATAAAGCGCTTGTATGATATCACTATCTACAAGAGAATTCATTTTAGCTACAATCACACCTTCATTTTTCTTGCTTGTTTCAATGCGTATCATTTCTAAAACTTTTTCTTTGATTTGATTTGGGCTCATTGAAAGAGTTTGAAGGCGACGATTTTTACTAAAGCCCGATAAGATGTGAAAAAAGCTTGTCGTATCTCTTGCAAATTCTGCTTTGCTTGTAAAATAACTCACATCAGTATAGATTTTAGCACTGCTTGCATTATAATTTCCTGTGCTTAAATGCATATAAAATTTAAGTTTATCTCCTTGTTTGCGTATGACTTGAGAAACCTTAGCGTGGACTTTAAAACCTGTGATGCCATAAATAACATGAGCTCCGGCATTTTCTAAAGCTTTCGCCCAATGAAGATTATTTTCTTCATCAAAGCGTGCTTTTAATTCTACCATCACAGTTACTTGTTTTCCATCGCTTGCAGCATCAATTAAAGCTTGAACTATATTGGAATTTTTTTCAACTCTATAAAGTGTCATTCTTATGGAAATTACTTCAGGATCTTTGCTTGCTTCTTTGATAAATTTATAAACTGGATCAAAACTTTCAAAAGGTTGTATAATGAGTATATCTTCTTTTTCTACAGCATCAAAAATAGATAAATTCTCATCAAAAGGTGGTAAAGTTTTAGGCGTGTAAAGTGGGCTTAAAAGATGCGTAAAGGTTTTATTTCCTGCGATTTGCCAAAGGCTAGGGAGATTGAGTAAAATAGAATATTCATAAACATCTTTATGAAAAATTTTCATGTGAGTATTAAGAAATTCTACGATTTGCTCATCTGCATCTTTTTGAATTTGTAATCTTACAAAAGCTCCTTTTCTGCGAAGTTTTAAGCCTTGTTCTAAAATCATCATAAAATCATCAGCTTCTTCCTCTTCTATTACCATATCTGCATTTCTAGTCACTCTAAATGCTGCTGAAGCTAAGAGTTTATAGCCTGGAAAAATTTCTTCTGCGTGTTGATGGACTATACTTTCTATAGGAACATAAATATTTGCACTTACTTCATAAAAACGAGGTAAAACTCTTGGAATTCTAATCATTCCAAATTTTACAAGCTCAGGATGTGCTTTATCGCAAATTTTAACCGCTAGTGAAAAAGATAAGTTGTTTAAATGTGGAAAAGGGTGAGTAGCATCAACAGCTATTGGAACAATAACAGGAAAAATATTGGAGAAAAAATACTCATCACATTTTTGTTTTAAATTTTCATCTAAATTTTCATAATGTTTTATGAAAAGATTTTCTTTTTCTAATTCACTTGTGATTTCATTAAAATAACGCTCCAAAAGCTCTTTTTCTTGATGTAAGTATTTGCGTATGGCTTTTAATTGTTGTAACGGGGTCATTTCATCGCTACTGCTTGCATTAACTCCAGCTGAAAAAAGTTGTTTTAAGCCTGCGACGCGTATCATATAAAATTCATCTAAATTAGTGCAATATATAGCTATAAATTTTAATTTTTCTAACAAGGGTAAATTTTTAGAACATTGGTCTAAAACACGAGAATTAAAGCGAAGCCAAGAAAGTTCGCGATTGATAAACATATCAGGACTTGTTTGCATTAATTTTTCCTTTTTTAGTTGTATTTTATCATTTATTTTGAAATTATTGAATAAAAGTTTTAAATTTTTTAGGTTAATTAAGAGTAAATATATCTTTAAAATTATATTAAATTCATCTATGTTAGAATCACAAAATTTATTTCTGGGAAATTCTGTGACATTGTTGTTTCATTGAAGATTTTAAGAAATGATAATTTTAAGGAGGAAAATTTTGAAGAAAACTTCGAATCTTTTTACTATTTTTCTTGTTTTGCTTTTTGTTTTCTTTGCGGTTGGGTTTTATACCTTTTATAACGCTAAGGGCGCATCTTATTTAAGCAATGCAAGTGAATCTTGTAATAACTGCCATATTATGAATGAAGTTTATAACGAATACATGGCAGGGCCGCACTCTCAAAAAGTCAAAGGCGAACCAAGAGCAACTTGCGTGGATTGCCATTTGCCACATAATTTTGTAGCTAAGTGGATAGCTAAGGCTCAAAGTGGTTTAGGGCATGCTTATGCTTTTACTTTTAAACTTGATGAGTTGCCTACAAATTTGAGTGCGACTGAAAAAAGCAGAAAAATGGTGCAAGAAAACTGCATACGCTGTCATGCAGATTTTGCTCAAACAGCTATCAATGCTACAACAAATCCACATGCAGACAAGTCATTAAATTGTGCTTCTTGTCATAAAGATGTTGGACATAAACACGGAATTTAATAAGGAGAAGATGAATGAAAAAAAATATTTTACGCTTAGGTATTGTCGTTTTGGTTTTACTTATAGCGGGAGTTTTATGGCTAAATAATGATATCAATCAAAAAAAAGAAGATGAAGCAAATAAAAATGCCATTGCAGTAAATGCTGATTTTTCTTTGCTTAGTGATGATGATCCAAATTTTGAAAAATGGGGTAAGGTTTTTCCAGAGCAACTAAAAATGTATTTAACGGTTGAAAAAGAAGAGCCTAAGGCTACTGAATTTGGTGGTAATTTAGCTTATTCAAAATTGATTCGCTTTCCTCAATTAACCATACTTTGGGCAGGATATCCTTTTAGCCTTGATTTCAATGAAGAAAGAGGGCATTTTTGGGTTCAAGTAGATCAAATGAAAACAGCAAGAAACAACAAAGATTTTCTTAATGCCCATGGACTTGCTGCTTTTAAAGGTCAACCTGCAGCTTGTATGAATTGTCATAGTGGATGGACTCCATGGCTTATAAAAAATGTTGCTAAAGGGGATTTTACTGCTTTTAACTCTACAAATTATTGGACTATGATTAAAAATATCCCAGCCGTTGATGGTATAGTAGAAAATTCACCTGAACATGCAGGCCCACATGGTGGTAAAAGAATGGGTGTAACTTGTGCAGATTGTCACAATCCAAATGATATGAGTTTAAGACTTACTCGTCCAGCAGCTATTAATGCTTTAGTTTCTAGAGGATATGAAAAAGATCCAGTACAAGGCGTAAAAGCTACAAGAGAAGAAATGAGAACTTTAGTTTGCTCTCAATGCCATGTTGAATACTATTTTAAACCAACAGGGGAAAAGGTAAAAGTAATGGGTGAAACTATTGTAGATGATAGTTCTAAAAAATGGTGGAATGGAACTCAGAAAAATTATGATGAGTATGAATTTTGGAGAGATGGCAATAAAGCTAAAGAGATTGAAACCGATGGTATAGTTTTAACTTTTCCTTGGAGTGAGTGGAAAAAAGGACAGCCATTTAGAATTGAAATGCTAGATGATTATTATGATAAAGTTCGTGGAGTATTTGGAGCTGATTTTACTCATAAATTAACAGGAGCGCAAATTATTAAAATTCAACATCCAGAAAGTGAACTTTATAGTGGCGGTGTGCATGCTGCAAATGGAGTAAGTTGCGTGGATTGTCATATGCCTTATGTTAGAGAAGGAGCTAAAAAGGTTACTCAACACAATATCACTTCTCCTTTAAGAGATATTAACTCTGCTTGTAAGTCTTGTCATAAACAAAGCGAAGATTATTTAAAAGCTCAAGTGCTTGACATACAAAACAGCGTTGCGCATGATCAAAGAACTGCAGAGTATGCAATTGTTAGTTTGATTATGGATACTAAAAAACTACGCGATGAACTAGGCAATATGGAAAAATTCCAAAGCGATGGAAAAGCTGATGCGAAAAAAATTAGCGAAGAACTAAAAGAAGTTTTAGAACTTCATCGTAAAGCTCAAATGAGAGCAGATTTTGTTAATGCTGAAAACTCAACTGGTTTTCATAATCCTCGCGAAGCTTCAAGAATGTTATTGCAAGCTGTTGATATGGCAAGAATGGGACAAACTAAACTTGTAGAAATTGCAGCGGCAAATGGAATTAAAGATTTTAAAACTTCAAATTTAGGTTTTGAAGATATTCAAAAATTTAATCCAGGAGAGCTTTATTATAAAGTAGATGTTAATAATCATAAAGCTGGAGAGCGTTACTATGCAGATGAAAAAGATGTTAATGGCAATCCTCCAAAAGAACTTTTAGAGCATGATAAAGAGCTTGCTCCTTATAATTATCAAGTGATTGATAAAAAATAATTCTTAAGCCCTATAATCATAGGGCTTTTTCTTTTCTTTGTTTTAAAAATGTAAACTTTTTATTTAAAGTTCACTTTTACTTCACTTTGTTTTGTCAAAATATCACAAATTTTGATAATCAAAAAGGATTTAAAATGATCAATAAAAATAAATTGTTTAGACAGGTTCATATCTATCTTAGTTTATTCTTCTTGCCTTGCGCCTTGCTTTTTGCTTTAACAGGTATAGCGTATATTTTTGGTATTAATCAAGATGTGGGTTTGAAAGTTGAGCAGTATCAATTGTCAAAAGTTATAGAAAGTGGTAAAGAAAGAGAAGCTTTAATAGAGTACTTAAAAACAAATGGTTTAAAAGTGCCATCTAATACAGATATCATTAAAAGTAAAGATAAAGGCATAACAATAGGCAGAACTCATTATAGTGCTAATATAACTCAAAATTCTACTAATGAATACAACATTACCTTAAAAACAAGATCTTTACTTGGAGATATGATTATGCTTCATAAAGATAAGGGTGCTTGGTATTTTTCTGTGCTTAGCGTAGGTTTTGGTATTACTTTATTTATGCTTTATATTTCAGGGCTTATGATTACTTTGTTTGCAAATAAAAAAGATAGAAGTAAACAATTTGCAGTTCTTGGAGTAGGGGTTGTTGTAACTTTGCTTTTGGCTTATCTTAGCCTTTGATTTTTCCTAGCTTTTTAAGCTAGGTATTATTTATTTTTTTGTATAATCACACTTTACTTTATTGGACAGATGGGTGAGCGGCTGAAACCACACCCCTGCTAAGGGTGCAGATCTTAACGGGTCTCGAGGGTTCAAATCCCTCTCTGTCCGCCACTAAAACTTTCTTGAAAATTCCAAGTATTTTATTAAGTATTAAAGCAAGAGACTAGCCCTTGCGAAGTTGTATTATTTTACAGCGTTTTTGATTTCTAAAATCATAGTTTTTAAAGACTCTAGTCCATTTCCACTTGCTAAATACCAGTATTCTGGATCAAGATAGATGATTTTTTTGTTTTGTGCTGCTTTGGTTTTAACAACAAGCGCATTATCGAGTATGCCTTGAGCGCGTTCTTTGTTGCCGACAATGATATTTCTATCAACAACAAAAATATAATCAGGATTTTTTTCTAATATAAATTCAGAATTGATACTTTTGCCGTGTGTGCCTACTTTTATATTCTCATCTACTGCGTTAATCCCTAAAACATCGTGAATAATCCCAAAGCGAGATTGAGGACCAAAGGCTGAAATTTTGTTAGAATTTGTAAGAATGATAAGAGCTTTTTTATCTTCATTAACTATGCTTTTGGCTTTTTCAATTTCATTTTTAATATCTGAAATTTTTTCTAAAGCTTCTTTTTCTAAACCATAAAGTTTTGCAATGCTTAAGACATTGTTTTCAAAAGAGCTTAAAAAATTTGCATTATCAAGACCTACAAATAAAGTTGGAGCTATTTCTTTTAATTTATCATAAAATTTACTTTGGCGTCCAGAAATGATGATAAGATCAGGTTTTAAAGCATTAATGGCTTCAAAATCAACTTGTTGCACTCCACCTACACTAGGTTTGTTTTTAAATTGTTGTAGGTATTTTGGTAAATTTTTAGCAGGAACGCCTGCGACTTTATCGTTTAATTTTAAAGCATCAAAAGTATCTAAAATTCCAAGATCTAAGATCACTACCTTAGAAGGATTTTTAGGGATTTTATTTTCTCCTAGACTATCCTTTACTAAAAAACTATCACCTTCATCGCTCATGCTGATAGGCAAAACTTTCACCGTAGCAGTGTTGGTTTTTGTTATAGAGCTTGCGTTGTTTTCATTTGAGTTTGAATTACAAGCTGTTAAGATTAGACTTAAAAAAAATGCAAAAAATGCAAAAACTAAAGATTTTTTCATATTTTCTCCTTTTTAAAAATAAATACAAATTTTCTTACCATCAATTTGACTTACGGGTATATCCATATCATAAATTTGTTTTAAATTTTCTTGATTGATGATTTCATTTTTTGAGCCTTGTTTTAAAAGCTTCCCATCTTTTAAGGCTATGACTTCATCAGAATAAATCGAAGCAAAATTAATATCATGCAATACAACAGCTATACTTTTGTTAAAGTCTTTGACTAAATTTTTCATTAGTTGCATGATTTGTACACTATGCTTCATATCAAGATTGTTTAAAGGTTCATCAAACATTATAAATTCAGTATCTTGAGCGATGATCATAGCTATAAAAGCTCTTTGTTTTTGTCCGCCACTTAATGTATCTAAAAATTCATTTCTTAAGTTGCTAAGCCCCATGTATTCTAAAGCTTCATTGATTTTGATTTTATCGTTTGCATTAAGTCTTCCTTGAGAATGCGGAAAACGCCCAAAAGCGACCAATTCTTCAACTTTTAATCTTAAATTGATATTGTTTTGTTGTTTGAGAATGGAAATTTTTTGTGCTAAGATTTGCTCTTTATAGTCTTTTAAATTCATTCCATCGATATAAATTTCTCCACTACTAGGTTTTATCAAACGACTCGCTAGAGCTAAAAGAGTGGATTTTCCAGCGCCATTGGCTCCTATTATAGAAGTGATTTTGCCTTTATGAAAATCAAGGCTAAGATCTGAAATAATGGCTTTATTATCATAAAATTTGGTGATATTTTTTAGTTTAATCATAATTTATTACCCTTTAATACAAGATAGATAAAATATATCCCACCTAAGAAATTAATAATCACGCTTATAGTGGCATTATAATCAAAAACTCTAGAGACAAAAAATACCCCTCCAAGCAAAGCTAAAATGCTAATGAGTATGCAAGCGCTTAGTAAAATACTATGCTTTGCAGTTTTAAATAGCTCATAAGTGATATTGACCACCAAAAGCCCCAAAAAGGTTATAGGACCTACAAGTGCGGTGCTAATAGAAGTTAAAATAGCTATGATAATCATCAATTGTTTTGAAATTTTTTGATAATTTATTCCTAAATTTATCGCTAAATCTTTGCCTAAATTTAAAGGATCTAAAAATTTCATATAGCGAAAAATCCATATAAAACTTAAAAAGCTAATGATATAAGCAAGAATTAAAACATCAAAAGCAATATTATCAAAACTAGCAAACATTCTTCCTTGTATTACCATGAATTCATCAGGGTCGATTAATACTTCAAAAAAAGAGCTTAAAGTGCTAAAAAGTGTCCCAAAAACTAAGCCTAAAAGCATGATAAGATAAATACTTCTATCGCTACTAAATAAAATTTTATAAAGTCCTAGTGAAAAAACCACCATACAAACTAGAGTAATTAAAAAATTGATATCGTTTTTATAAACACTTAAATTAGCTGCACCAAAAGAAAAGATAAGAGCACTTTGAAGTAACATATATAAAGAATCTAATCCTATGATGGCAGGGGTTAGAATTTTGTTATTGCATAAAGTTTGAAAGATTACTGTTGAAACAGCGATACAAATAGCTACTATGATAATAGCTGCAATTTGTAAAAAACGACTTTTTAAGGCATACTCATCAAAGCCATTTAAACCCACAAGTATAAAAATCCCTATCATACCAAGTGTTAAAAAGCTTAAAATCAGCATTTTTTTACGCATAAACTTTCCTTTTTAGTAAAAGAAAGATAAAGATTAAAGATCCTAAAACACCTGTAGTGATACTTAAAGGCATCTCAAAAGGAAAGATGACAAGTCTTGAAATGATATCGCAAACAAGTAAAAACAAAGCTCCACAAAGTGCTATATAGATAAGATTTTTTCTAAGATTATCACCTAGATAAAGAGCTACTAAATTTGGGATAATTAGTCCTAAAAAAGGGATAATCCCAACGCTTACAATCACTAAGCTAGTGATAATGCTTACAATCATCAAGCCTAAAAATAATATGCCATTATAAGAAATTCCAAGATTTAAAGCTATATCTTCGCCCATGCCAACTATGGTAATTTTATGAGCTAAAAAATAAGCAAGTATAAAAAGTGGTAAAGAAATGTAAAGTAATTCATAATTTCCCTGCATAACATTTGCCATACTGCCTTGTAACCAGCCTTGGATATTTTGTATATAATTTAAAGCATAGGCAAAAAAAGTAGTTATAGCACTAATAATGCCTCCAAACATCAAGCCTATCAAAGGTATAAAAATCACATCTTTGAGTTTGATTTTTCTTAAAATTTGGATAAATATAAAAGAACCCAAAAGTGCAAATACAGAAGCAATGATAGCTTGAGTGAAAAAAGACGCTCCAGCAAAAAATATTAAAGAAATAAGTATGCCAAATTTAGCACAATCCATAGTTCCTGCTGTAGTTGGAGAAACGAATTTATTTTGCGTGAGTTGCTGCATGATAAGCCCGCATATACTAAGACTCATTCCTGTGAGTAAAATCGCTATAAGTCTAGGAATTCTTGTGAGAGTTATGATTTCTAGTTGAGTGGAGTTAAGATTAAGAATATCTTTTACATTGATACTGATAACTCCTATAAATAAACTTATCATTCCAAAGAATAAAAGTAAAGCTATAAGCACTTTTAAACTCAATATATGCTTAAAAAACAAATCTTTCCTTATAGTAATAATAATTATCAAAAATGAAATTGTAATGAAATTTGTTTTAAGAAATGATAAAACTACAAAGGATATTTTAGTAAGAAATCAAAAATCCAGTGGAAAGTCTTTGCAAGTGTTTGTTATAGTCTATAAGGCTTTCTCCATAGCCATTAAAGTATTGTAAATACCAATAAATTCCGTTATTAAAAATATCATATCCTAGATCAACCTGTATAGCACCTTTGTTATCGTGGAATTTAAGATTGTTTCTTAGCATAAGATTGATAAAATAATCATCGCCCAAATACGCTAAATTCACATCAAAATTTCCCATATAATGCAAGATGGCAGGATTATCATCATCTTTTTTGCTTTCAGGAATTCTATACCAAAGGCGTGGAACAAATAAAAATTTATTATATAAAATAGCTGTAGATACATAAATTCTATTCCATGAGCGAGATTGCAAATTCTCATCTCCCTTGCCATTGCTTTCATGCAATATACCTACGCGTAGATTGTTAAAAAATTCATAATCTTTAAGATACAAAGGAAAATTTATAAAAAATTCTGGTTGATAGTTGGTTTCTCTAAAAGGAGAAGAATGCTCATAAATTTGCCACCAAGAAGTTTGAGTATAGGCTATATAATATTTTTCATCTAGTCCTAGTAAATTTTCAAAAAGTCTTTTTTTAACACTAAGTTGGAATTTCGCCTCACTCTTATTATTATTTGCTCCTAAAGAATTAAAACTATAAGCTAAAGGTAAAAAATAATTCATCTTATAAGAGCTAATGCCAAGGGGATTAAAACTTTCATTTTCACCAAGATAATTAGCCAAAGCTAAGTGAGAAAAGTCTTGTTTTTCTTCTTTTTTTATAGTGATAGAATTTTGTGTTTGTGTTGTTTGGCTTGAATTATTTTGTTCTTGAGAAATTAAAACAGGTGAATTTTTTAAAGCGAGTTTTTTGTAAATTTCCATAGCTTTTTTATAATCGCCTTGTTTTTCATACTCTAAAGCTTGTTGTAAATCACTAGCCCATATAAAAACACATAAGCTTAAAAATAAAGCAATTTTTCTCATCTTAACTCGCTTTTAAATTTTTCATATTCTTCATAAAAATTAAGATTTAAAAAAGCATCTTCATCTTCAAATTCTACAAATTTAGTTTTAATCTCAGAAAATAAAAGTCCTATTTTTTGTTCATTTTTTTCTAAGAATTTTTTACAAGTTTGAGCTAAAGAGCTGTGATAAAAGCCGCATAAGGGATGTTTATGCAAAGGAGTTTTGGCTATGATTATTTTATAGTTTTGCTCTAAAAAAGGAAGCATTTTTAAAAGTTCATTTTCGCCTACTTTAGGACTATCTACACTTAAAACAAAAACAAATTTATTTTTAAAATTTGAAAGTATAGAGTAAAGCGCAAGCATAGGAGAGTAAACTTCAAATTCTAAAGAATCTTTTATCAAGCTAAAATGGTTTTCAAATTTGTCTTCTTTCGTACTCACATAGACATTTTTAAAAATTTTAGAAAATTTATCTACTTGAAATTGAGTTAAATTTTGATTTTTAAGAATCAATTTGCTTTTATCTTGTCCCATACGACTAGATTTGCCACCACATAAAATCACGCAATTTAGCTCATTAAGCTGCACAAATTTCCTTTTTTAATGTAATTCTACCACAAATTCGCCAAAATATTTTATAATTTCTTTTATGAAATACACAGAACTTTTACAATTGCAAACTTTTTTTTCTCAGTTTAAAAAAATCGATTTTATCAAGCGTATCAATGACAATATTTTGGAATTAAGCTTTGATAAAGAAAGATTTATTTTTGATCTTACTCGTGCAATGAGTGCGATTTATACAGCTAAATTTAATGCAAAAAATTATAATGCACCTTTTGATTTTATGCTTAAAAAGTATTTTAGCAATGCTTTTATAAAAGAAGTTAAAGTCCTTGAAGGCAATCGTATTTTATGTTTTAGTGTAAAAGCTAATAAGGCTTATAAAAGCTATGAGAGCAAAATTTATTTTGAATTTACGGGTAAAAATACCAATGTTATTCTTACAGATGAAAAAGATTTGATCATAGAGGCTTTAAGGCATATTGATAAAAGTTATCGTGTTGTAAAACCTAATGTGATTTTAGAGTCTTTAAAGCCTTATAAAATGGATGAAAATTTTGAGGAAATTAAAGACTTTGCAGATTATTTTTCTCGCAAATTTACAAGCATTTATGAGAGTAAAATCAAACAAATAAAAAATTTAAAACTTGCACAAGTGGATAAAAAAATACAAAATTTACAAGAACTTTTTTCTAGTTTAGATGAAGAAAATTCTTTACTCTTAAAAGCTTTAGAATACAGAAAAAGGGCTGATGTATTGTTTGCAAATTTGAGTGTTTTAAAAGATTATGAAAGGGAATTTAAGCTTGATGATTTTGAAGGCAAAGAGCTTGAATTTAAGCTTGAATTTAGTCCTAAGCAAAGTGCTAATTTATATTATAAAAATGCTAAAAAATTAGAACAAAAAGCTAAAAATTTAAACATACAAAGACAAAATTTAAAAGCAAAGTTAGATTTTACCTTGAGTTTGAAAGAATTATTGCTTCAAGCTAAGAGTGAGATAGAGCTTGAAATTTTACTACCTAAAAAAAATAGCAAAAAAAATCAAGATCATAAACAAGAAGATCTTGTGGCAAATTTTTATTTTAACGAGTTTAAAATTTGCGTGGGTAAAAATGAAAAAGGCAATGAATTTTTACTTAAAAATGCTAAAAAAGATGATTTGTGGCTTCATGTAAGGGATATTCCTAGTGCACATACTTTGATTGTATCAAACAAGCAAAAAATCAGCCTTGATGTGATAGAATTTGCTGCAAGGCTTTGTGTAAGTTTTTCTAAGTTAAAGAAAGGTTCGTATTGGGTCGATTATACCTTAAAAAATTTTGTTAAGGTTCAGCAAAAGGCGTTTGTAAATTATACAAATTTTAAAAGTATTAATATCGCAAAGGATTAAAATGCCAGTTAGCCCATTAGGAAATGTCAATTATATAAATCAAAATATGGCTTATCCAGCTACACAAGCAAGCAATGAGCTTGCAAAAGAAGGTTTTGCAGCTACGCTAAATATGGCTGAATTTAATGAAAAAGAAAAAACTTTGAACAAGCTTGAAAAAGTCAATGAGACTCATGAAATCAAAGAAGAGATCAAAGAAAAAGCCGAACAAGAAGAAAAAAAGAAAAAACACAATCAAGAAGCTAAAACTAGCGATGATGAGAAAAATGAAGAAGATGAGTCTAAAGATCCAAATTTTAAAGACGCACAAAGCATTCATCGCTTAGATATTAGTATATAAGGAAAAATATGTTTAATACAACTAGAATTATTTCAGCTCTTGTGATGATAGGGGCTATTATTATTATCGCGTTGATTGATCAATTTTTTATCAATTTTATCGTTTTTGCGGTTTTATTGTATTTATCTTTTAGCGAAGCAAAAAAACTTTTTGCTTTAGAAAATATTTCTATTATCCCTTTGGCTGTAGCTTTTATTTTAGGAAGTTTATCGTATAAAGCTTTGCTTTTTGGGATTTTAGCTTTGTTATTAGTCGTTGGATATTTGGTTTATAAAAAGGCTTCCTTAAAACCAGCTCTTATTTATATTTATCCCAGTTTGCCTATTTTAGCACTTTGGCAAGTGTATTTAGATCAGGGTATGTTCGCGCTTTTTTGGCTTATCATTATCGTTGCAGCTTGTGATAGTGGAGCGTATTTTATCGGAAAACTTATGGGAAAAACTCCTTTTTCTCCAACAAGTCCAAACAAAACCTTAGAAGGTGTTATAGGTGGCTTGATTTGTGCAAGTGTTATTGGAACTATTTTGGGAGTTTTTGTTTATAGCTTTTGGCTTTCTTTGCTTTGTTCGTTTTTTGTAGCGATTTTTGCAGTGATTGGAGATTTGCTTGAGAGTTATTTTAAAAGAGAAGCAGGCGTAAAAGATAGTGGAGAACTTATCCCTGGTCATGGGGGTGTGCTTGATAGAATCGATGCAGTGATTATCGCTGCTTTTGTGATGGTTGCTCTTTTATGATACTTTTTGGAAGTACGGGCAGCATAGGAGTAAATGCTCTTAAACTTGCTGCTTTAAAAAATATTCCTATTTCTGCTTTAGCTTGTGGGGATAATATAAAGCTTTTAAATGAACAAATCGCAAGGTTTAAACCTAAATTTGTTGCCATAAAAGATCCAAAAAACAAGCATTTAGTTAAACATGATAGAGTTTTTATAGGGCAAGAAGGTTTAGAGCAAATTTTAACAGAATGCCAAGACAAACTTTTGCTCAATGCCATTGTAGGTTTTGCAGGACTTAAAAGCACTTTAAAGGCTAAAGAACTTGGCAAAAACATAGCCTTAGCTAACAAGGAAAGCCTTGTAGTGGCGGGGAGTTTTTTAAAAGGAGCTAAATTTTTACCCGTTGATAGTGAGCATGCGGCTTTAAAATTTTTACTCGAAGGTAAAAAAAATATAGCAAAACTTTATATTACAGCAAGCGGCGGAGCTTTTTATAGGTATAAAATCAAAGATTTAAATCAAGTCAGTGTCAAAGATGCTTTAAAACATCCTAATTGGAACATGGGGGCAAAGATCACTATAGATAGTGCGACTATGGCAAATAAGCTTTTTGAGATTATAGAGGCTTATCATTTATATGATTTTAAAGAAATTGATGCTTTAATAGAACCAAGATCTTTAGTACATGCAATATGTGAGTTTAAAAATGGATCTAGCACAGCATATTTTTCAAAAGCAGATATGAAACTAGCTATTTCAGATGCTATATTTGAAAAACAAGATACGCCTATTTTAGAGGCTGTTGATTTTAGCAAAATGCCTGCTTTAAAATTTTATCCAATCAGCACAAAAAAATATCCTATTTTTAAGCTTAAAAATGCATTTTTAAAAGAGCCAAATTTAGGTGTTATCATCAATGCAGCTAATGAAATAGGTGTACAAAATTTCTTAGAAAATAAAAGTAGATTTTTAGATATTGCTAAATGTATTTTTAAAGCCCTTGATCATTTTGGAATACCTAAAATTTCAAGTATAGAAGAAGTTTTTGAGTATGATTTTAAAACAAGAGAGTATTTAAGGAGTTAAAATGAAATTTTTTTTAACAATTTTATTTTTTATAACAAGTATTTTTGCTTTAGAGCTAGACTTTAGTGTAGGAGAAAATGGAAAAAGTCTAGATGATAATAATACGGTTTTAATTTTTGGTGGAATTCAAGGTGATGAGCCTGGTGGATTTCATGCGGCAAGTTTGCTTTTGAGTGATTATAATATCACTAAGGGTAAGATTATAGTGGCTCCAAATTTAGCTTTTGATAGCATTATCAAGCGTTCGCGTGGGAATAATGGGGATTTAAACCGTAAATTTGCAAGTATTAGCCCAAAGGATCCTGATTATAAGAGAGTTCAACGCATTAAAGAGCTTATTTTACTTCCTGAAGTTAGCATGGTGATCAATCTTCACGATGGTTGGGGTTTTTATAAACCCACTTATATTGATGCGATGCAAAATCCTAAGCGTTGGGGAAATTCAAGCGTGATTGATACAAGTGAAATTAATGCAAGCAAATACCCTGATCTTGAAAATATCGCCACTCAAACTGTAAATAGTGTCAATTCTTCACTTGCCGATCCAAAGCATGCTTATTATCTTAAAAACACCAAAACCCAAGAGCTTGGCGATACGGAAATGCTTAAAGCTTTAACTTATTTTGTGATTTCAAATCACAAAGCTGCTTTTGCAAATGAAGCGAGTAAAAATCTACCTGTAAATTTAAGAGCTTATTATCATCTTTTAGCTATTGAAAATTATTTAAAAACTGCAGGAATTGAATTTAGTAGAGATTTTGAACTCACTCCACAAGGAGTTGATAAAGCTATAAATAAAGAGCTTGAAGTAAAACTTTTTGATGATAGAATTTTACTTTCTTTAAAAAATCCAAGAAAGGTTATCAACTATGTGCCTTTTCCGGTAAATAAAGAGTTAAATTATAACACAAGCAATGAACTTACCGCTGTTATCGCAGAAGGAAATTCTTTTTATATCCAGTATGGCAATCGTTTTCAAACAAGATTATATCCTGAGTATTTAGAATTTAGTGATGCTTTTAATGAAGTAACTTTTCAAGTTGATGGTAATGAAACCTCAGTTTCTTTTGGAACTAAGGTAAAAGTAAAAGAGAATTTTCTTATCCCAAAGATAGCTAATGTGCGTGTAAATATCATAGGCTTTGATCATGGAAAAGATGAAAGTGGTATTTTAGTCCATAAAAAAAATATGCAAACACAATACTCTTTAGACATGGCAGGTAAAATTTATAGAGTGGAATTTTATGAGCTAAGAGGAGCAAATTTGCAACAACTTTTAGAGGCAAATACCAATAGCAAGTTGATCAAAAATGCTAAAAATTTGGATTTAAACATTCTTAAAATGGCAAGATTAAAAGATAAATTCTTAGGTTCTATTTTAGTGGAATTTGAATGAAAAATCTTATCCTAGCTATAGAAAGTTCTTGTGATGATAGTTCTATAGCTATCATTGATAAAAACACCTTAGAGTGTAAATTTCATAAAAAAATTTCCCAAGAATTAGAGCATAGCATCTATGGAGGAGTGGTGCCTGAACTTGCTGCAAGACTTCATAGCGAAGCTTTGCCAAAGATACTTAAGCAATGCAAAGAGCATTTTAAAAATCTTTGTGCCATAGCTGTGACAAATGAACCTGGGCTTAGCGTTTCTTTGCTCAGTGGAATTTCTATGGCAAAAACCTTAGCAAGTGCTCTAAATTTACCCTTAATCCCTATAAATCATCTTAAAGGTCATATTTATAGTCTTTTTTTAGAAGAAAAAATTTCTTTAGATATGGGAATTTTGCTTGTTAGTGGTGGGCACACTATGGTGCTTTATCTTAAAGATGATGCAAACTTAGAGCTTTTAGCAAGCACAAATGATGATAGCTTTGGGGAAAGTTTTGATAAAGTAGCTAAAATGATGAATTTGGGTTACCCTGGTGGGGTTATCATAGAAAATTTAGCAAAAAACGCCAAACTTAAAAATATCTCTTTTAATATACCTTTAAAACATTCTAAAGAACTCGCTTATAGTTTTTCAGGGCTTAAAAATGCAGTGCGTTTAGAAATTTTAAAACATGAAAATTTAAGTGATGATATAAAAGCAGAAATAGCTTATGCCTTTGAAAATACAGCTTGTGATCATATCATGGATAAATTAGAAAAAATTTTTAATCTTTATAAATTTAAAAATTTTGGCGTTGTAGGCGGAGCTAGTGCAAATCTTAATTTGCGTTCGCGTTTGCAAAATTTATGTCAAAAATATAATGCAAATTTAAAACTAGCTCCTTTAAAATTCTGCTCTGATAATGCTTTGATGATAGCAAGAGCTGCGGTTGATGCTTATGAAAAAAAGGAATTTGTAAGCGTAGAAGAAGATATTTTAAGCCCTAAAAATAAAAATTTTTCAAGGATATAGATGAGAAAAGCTTTTACTATATTAGAACTTGTTTTTGTGATCGTTATTTTAGGAATTTTAGCTGCTATTGCTTTGCCAAAAATGAGTTCAAGCAAGGATGAAGCTGAAGTTAGCAAGTCTTTAAATAATCTTAAAACTTTGATCAATGATATAAGCATTTATACTTTAAAAAATGACCATTTAAGCTCTATAAAAATAAGTGGGATTGAAAATGTCGATCTTAGTAATTTTAACGGCGTAAAAGAAGTAAATTTTCGTGTAGGTGATGATAAAGAATGCTTAAAACTTGTTTTTATAAATAAGGCTGATTTTATACTCATGGGAATTTCAAGCAATGAGGCAAGTAAAAATGCTATCATCAACGCAGCCAATCAAAGCCATGAAGATTTAGAAAATATAGACTTTACAAGCTCTTCTAGCAATAAAGCTTGCGTGATCTTAAGCAAGAATGAAAATTTTAAAAATCTAGCGAGTAAAACTTATCTTTTAATAGGGGGAATGTAATGATAGTGAGTAAAACTTATGAGATTGACTCTTGTGATGATGTAGAACTTGGTATAAAAAGAGAATCAAAGCTTGAATTTAAGCTTTGTTTTGATGATGAAAAAGAAGTAAAAGCTTTAGTGTTTATTATCCCTGGGCTTGGTGGAGATGCGGATGAAAATTACCGTGAACACTTAGCTGAATTTGTAGCAGGCGAATTTAATGTGGCTGTAGCAAGTGTGAATTATCATTGTATTGGTAATCGTCCTCAAACAGGCTCTACTTTTTATTTAGATGATATAGACAAGCTTATTTTAAAAGCAAGTTGCGAAGCTATAGACATAAAGCTTCCTTATGATGTTGATAAAATTCAAGACTATAAACAAATGAGTGAAATTTTTCATTTTGTAAATAATCAAATAACCAAAGGCAAGCAAAAAGGTGATTTTGCACCAAATTATTTTTTAAATTTGCATGTGAGTTTGCAACCTACAAAAAATGAGTATCAAAATTTTGGCATTATGCAGACTCAAGATCTTTTAAATGTCGCACTTTATCTTAAAAAATATGCTCCTTTTGATACTATGGGGGGGGGTATACCAGTTATCATGATAGGTAGTTCTCATGGGGGATATTTAGCACATTTAGCCGCTAAAATTGCTCCTTGGTTGATAGATGGAGTGATAGATAACTCAAGTTATGCTAAATTTCTTTGGAGGCTTGTTGGGTTTGGTAAAGAAGTTGATTTTATGGAATATTCAGAGTTTGATACTTTTGATTTTTATCAAAATATTAGAGTTTGTTGTTCTAGTAAAACTTTTTGGACAAGTAATTCAAGCTCAAATAATTTTTTTTCAGTGTCAAGAAGAATGATAAGATATATCTTAGAGCCAATACATCTTGAAATTCAAGCTAATTACGCAAAACCATGTTATATTAGTTATCACTCTTTTTATGATAAAGAAATAGCCCCACCTGATGAAAAATTAGAACTTTATAAATATTTAAGACAATTTGGGTTTGATGCAGAACTTTATATGATAAAAAATCCAAATCAAATTGATGGTAAATTTATTAAAAATCTAGAACATGGTATGGGAATGTCTATAAAAACTTTGATTTCTAAAGAACTTCCTTTAATGCTAGAAAAAATAAAACAAAATCCAAAAAAAGATTGTAAAGAAAAATGTATCTCTTATCCTTGTGAGAATTTGTTGTATCAATTTAGCGAAAAAGATGACAAAATATCGCTAAAAATAGATAAAATTTAAGGAAAGCTAATGACCATACTAGAAAAAAACATACAAGCTTTATTAAGCGGGGTAAATGAACCCTTAGGAAATAAACTTTTAAATTTTATACAAAATAAAACTTGTTCTCGTTTTAATATAGATGAAAATTTGAATATCTTTGATAAAACTCATAATGTTTTTATGTATGAAAATTTAGAAGAAGAATTAAATTTTTTCTATCAAAGTATTTTAGAAAAAACTCCTAGATATCCTTTTGTATGTATTTATGGTATAGGCAATGTCTTGCTTATTAAAAATTTAGCTAAACACTATAAGCATCTTTTTGTATTTGAAAGCGAGATAGAACTTTTCATCCTAGCTTTAAGTACGCTGGATTTGAGCGAAGAGCTTTGTAGTGGAAAAATTTATCTGGTGGATATTCAAGAGAAAAAAATAAATTTACAACTTAGAATACTTTTTGACCAAAATGATGTATTTTTATGGTTAAATCTTTATGAGATGTTTATTAATAATAATTTTTATAAAAAATATTATTATGAGGAAATTTTGAATGCAGATAAAATTATACATGAAAATATTAATCTTATAATAAGAAATTTAGATCCTGACTCCAAAATTTCTTTGTCTTGTTATGAAAATTTTTACAAAAATATACCTTTAATGTTGAAAAATATACCTTTTAAAAGAATTATTGATGAAAGAAAAGGACTTTTTGAAAGCTGTATAGTTGTATGTGCCGGTCCTAGTCTTCAAAAGCAAATTCCATTGTTAAAAAAATATCAAGAAAATTTTGTGATTTTTTGTGTTGATGGAGCTTATCCTTTGCTTGTAAAACACAATATAACTCCTGATTATGTGTTAAATCTTGATTTTGAAGAATATCCGCTTGAATTTTTCAAAGAAGTTAATCCAGAAAATAAAACCTTATTTATATTAGCGGCAAGTACTTACCCTAGCGTGGTTGATTATCTTTATAAAAAACGAATTCCTTTATCTATAGTATTAAGTGATAATCTTCCTTATCAAAATCTTCATATTAATGATTTTGGTTATCTTGAATTTGGAACCCATGTTGGGCATGCTTGTTATACTTTGGCGATTGCTTTAAAATTTAAAAATATAATTATTATTGGGCAAGATTTATCTTTTGATAAACAAGGAAATTCTCATTTTGATAGTTTTGATTTGGGGAGTGATATAGATACAACCTTAAATATTCCTACATTAAAAACAGTTGCTTATGGAGGTTTAGGAGAAGTTTTAACACATTTAGCTTGGGATGATTATAGAAAAAAATTAGAGGATTTGTTTGCAAGAAATTCTCAAGTGAATTTTTTAAATGCCACAGAAGGCGGTGCTAGGATAGAATTTTCGAAAGAAATTAATTTTGAGTTATGTTGTAAGAAATTTAAGAATTTAAATAATAAATTAAATAAGTCTCTTCCAAAAACTTTAACAGCTAATCGTAGTGTTAAAATTTTAAATAAAATTTTAGAAACTTTTAAAGAAGAAAAACAAAATGCTTTATTTTGTTTAGAACATGCTATGAGATTAAATGATGTATTGAAAATGATTTTAGCTAGTGATAGAAAATTGCCTTTAGATTTTTTAAAAAATACATATGAAAGTGTTAGCAATTTTGAATCTTTTTTAGAAATAAATTCTTTATTAAATGATGGGGTTTTAAAAGGGGTGGTTTTTCATAAAGGTAAATTATTAAGTGAAGTTGTTATTAGTAAAATTGAAGATGAAAAAGAATATTTATTGATGTATTTAAAATCTTATAAGCAATGGCTTGAAATTTTTATTTTTAGATTGCAATTAAAATATGATATTTATAATTTTTTAGTTTAAAGTATAAATTTTTTAAAAAAAGTAACGATATAGGGTATAACAAGTTCATGGATGAACTTGAATTTATTTAAAAGGATTTAAAATGGGATTTCGTATTAACACAAATGTCGCAGCATTAAATGCAAAAGCAAATTCAGATCTAAACGCTAAGAGTTTAGACAGTTCATTAGCAAGACTTAGTTCTGGTCTTAGGATTAACTCTGCAGCGGATGATGCTTCAGGGATGGCGATAGCAGATAGCTTAAGATCTCAAGCAAATACTCTAGGTCAAGCGATCTCAAATGGTAATGATGCTTTGGGTATCTTACAAACTGCTGATAAGGCTATGGATGAGCAACTTAAGATCTTAGATACTATCAAGACTAAAGCAACTCAAGCGGCTCAAGATGGTCAAAGTTTAAAAACAAGAACCATGTTGCAAGCAGATATCAACAAACTCATGGAGGAACTTGATAATATCGCAAATACCACTTCATTTAATGGTAAACAACTTTTAAGTGGTGGTTTTACTAATCAAGAATTTCAAATCGGTGCAAGTTCAAATCAAACCGTTAAGGCAACCATAGGTGCAACCCAGTCTTCAAAAATCGGTGTTACAAGATTTGAAACAGGTTCACAAAGTTTTACTTCAGGTGTAGTAGGACTTACTATCAAAAACTATAATGGTATAGAAGATTTTAAATTTGATAATGTTGTGATTTCAACCTCTGTTGGAACAGGTCTTGGAGCTTTGGCTGAGGAGATTAATAGAAATGCCGATAAAACAGGAGTTCGTGCAACTTATGATGTAAGAACAACTGGTGTTTATGCTATTAAGGAAGGAACTACTTCTCAAGACTTTGCTATCAATGGGGTTGTAATTGGCAAGGTTGACTATAAAGATGGCGACGGTAATGGTTCTTTAATTTCAGCTATCAATGCGGTTAAAGACACAACCGGAGT